>JARRLH010000037.1:3589-18368 GCA_037387205.1 Desulfofustis sp. | reverse complement strand
TCGGTATGCGGCGCCGTCTGTCCCAACCTGTGCATGGAAAACTGCACCCGCACCGGCATCGACGGCTCCATCGAGATGCAGGTACTGGGAAGGGCCGTGGCCAATTTTGACGCCCCTGAGGAAGCCCCATCGCTTGGCAAGAAAGTTGCCATCATCGGCGGCGGTCCGGCCGGCCTCAATGCAGCCTGGCAACTGGCCATCGGCGGGGTCGAGGCCCATATCTTCGAACGCGATTCCCAACTCGGCGGCAAGCTGGCCCAGGTCGTACCCTGGGAGCGGCTCCCCCAGGCCATCTGGGACGAGGAAATCAAGCGTTTCACCTCGCTGTCCAATGTCCATGTCCATCTTGACACCGACATGACCCCTTCTGCCTTCCAGCGTCACCAGAAAGAATTCGACTACGTGGTGATAGCGGTAGGTACCCATGAGCCGAGACGGCTCACGTTCCCAGGCCACGAGCGGGTGATCCCCGCGCTCGATTTTCTCAAGGAGGCGAAGGGCAAGGATTCCCTGAAAATGGGTAAGGAAGTCGTGGTCATCGGAGCAGGCAATGTGGGCTGCGACGTGGCCTGCGAGGCGTATCGTCTCGGTGCCGACAAGGTCACCCTGGTCGACATCCAGAAACCTCTGGCCTTCGGTAAAGAGAAGGAAGCGGCCGAGGCCCTCGGGGCGGCCTTCAAATGGCCGGTAATGACCAAGGAGGTCACCCCGGAAGGACTGCTGACCGCCGACGGCGAACTGATCCCGGCCCAGACCGTCTTTATTTCCATTGGCGACGTGCCGTCTTTACCTTTTCTGCCTGAATCGGTGCAGACCATGCAGGTGGGTGGAGCCGACTGGATCAAGACCGACCAGGCCCACAAGACCTCGGACGGGACTATTCTGGCCATCGGCGACGTCGAACGGCCGGGTCTTGCCACCGATGCGCTGGGTGCCGGCAAAAACGCGGCCGAAGCCATTCTGGCGGAAATCAAGGGAGAGGAGTGGCAGCCATTCAGCAAACAGCTGGTTCCCCAGCAGGCGCTGACCATCACCCACTACAATCCGGGCGACAAGGGGACAACCGAAGAGGATCAGGCCAGCCGCTGCCTGTCCTGCGCTACCTGCAGGGATTGTCATCTCTGCGAAACCATCTGTCCCACCGGGGCGATCACCAGAAACGAAATCCATCTCGGCGCTGAGACCAGCTTCGAATATGTTTCAGATGATGACAAATGCATCGGTTGCGGATTCTGCGCCGACACCTGTCCCTGCGCCATCTGGCAGATGAACCCCTACTAGCCTCGTCTCAGCACGGGCGCACGCCCCCTCTGTCACCACTGAACAGGTGTGCAGGGGGGGCTTTTTTTGTGTTGAGTCAGCCAGCCTGATCGCCGCTGCCCGCACCAGCGAATAGTGTCAATTAGTCCCCAAAAAATTAACATCAAATTGTTACGCTATGAGAACAATTTCATGACGACGCCTGTAAAAACCACAAGACTGCCATGGTGAAGCTGCCAGATTCATAAAACGCTGGACAATATGACGCCTGGCACAGCATAATGTGGTGCAGCGCCAGTAATGTCATGCAATGCACCATCCGGATGGCATTTCCGACAAGGGGGCATATGTCAGGGGCGCAGACAGCGCTGCAGATACCACTCAACTTTGCTTAAACAGACAAGAGGGACACATGGAAGACAAGCTGACTCAATTGAAAAAAATGACTGTGGTTGTCGCAGACACCGGTGATATTGATTCCATCAGACAATACCAGCCCGAGGATGCGACCACCAATCCTTCTCTCATTTTCGCCGCAGCCCAGATGCCTCAGTATACCCACCTGGTCGACGAGGCGATCAATTTCGGCACGCAGTCAAAGAGCACGGGCCAAGAGCTGCTTGACGCTATCCTGGACCGGTTGGCGGTTAATTTCGGTAAAGAGATACTCAATATCGTACCCGGCAGAATCTCCACCGAAGTCGATGCCAGACTCTCGTTCGACACGGAAAAGACCATCCTCCGAGCGAGAAAGCTTATCGAGCTTTACGGCCAGGAAGGGATCGAAAAAGACAGAATCCTGATTAAGATCGCCTCCACCTGGGAAGGGATTAGAGCGGCCGAGACGCTCGAGCAGGAAGGCATTAACTGCAATTTGACCCTGTTGTTCGGTTTTTCCCAGGCGGTCGCCTGTGCCGAGGCCGGGGTATTTCTGATCTCACCGTTTGTCGGCCGTATTCTCGACTGGTACAAGAAAAACGAGAGTAAGGAATATTCAGCGCAGGATGATCCCGGCGTGATCTCGGTTACCAGCATCTACCGCTATTATAAAAAGTTCAACTACCGGACGGTAATAATGGGGGCAAGCTTCAGAAACACCGGCGAAATTGAGCAGCTTGCCGGGTGCGACCGTTTAACCATCGGTCCCCATTTTCTCGAAGATCTGAGCAAGGATCAGACGCCGCTTGCGCGGCGACTGCATCCTGACATGTCGGAAAATGATGAAATTGCTCAGCTCCACCTGGATGAAACCACCTTTCGCTTCATGCTCAACGAGGATGCGATGGCGACCGAAAAATTGGCGGAAGGTATTCGCAATTTCAGCAGCGATTTAATCAAACTTGAAAATTTCATCAAGGAACGAATGGCGCCCTAAGCGCTGAAACTCGCTGCCAATTCGTTTTTCTGTGCGCCCCCTAAACGTTGTTCGGCCGCTGCGAGGCCACTGGGCGAGGTCTGTGAACGATGTCAAATTGGTCTGGGGCGGTGTTCTTTCGCTCCTCAAAAACCATTGGGCAACCGCACTTTCTGTGTGCTCTTGGTGTGGATCGTAAATTTCAGGAAAAAGGCTGAAGCGATGCTGGAGATCGATCGCCCCATCGGGGTGCTCTGGGATATGGACGGTGTCATAACCGACAGTGGAGAAGCGCACTACATATCCTGGCGAAAAGCTCTGGAGCAGAATGGGATTTCTATCTCGAAAGAGTTTTTTCATAAGACATTTGGCATGAACAACAGGGGAATTTTGTCTCTGCTCTTTAATCGCGACGCCACCGACCACGAAGTTGAGCGCATCGGCGGATTGAAGGAAGAGCTCTTCAGGCAGGACATCAAAGGCAGCGTGGAGCCCCTTCCTGGCGTTACCGACCTGCTGCAACGGTTCTGTCACGCCGGGGTAAGCCAGGCAGTGGCTTCCTCGGCGCCGCCGGAAAATATAGATGCGATCGTTGACGAGCTTGGCTGCAGAGATATGTTTCAGGCACTGGTATCCGGCTCGAACCTTGCCGGAAAACCGGACCCCGCCACCTTCCTTCTGGCGGCAGAGCGGCTGGCTATAGCCCCCGGCGACTGCGTGGTCATCGAAGACGCGACGGTGGGTGTCGAGGCTGCACGGCGGGGCGGCATGAAATGTATTGCCGTCTGCACGACCCATCCAAAAGAAGATCTTCAACAGGCCGATATCGTTGTCGAACGCTTAACAGATCTCACCCCTGCAGAGCTGGAATCGCTCTTCGCTCAATGATCATCGGACCGGTATCACCAGCGAACTGCCGCTGTCGTGCAGCGGCTTCTCTCTTATTCGCGCAAGAAGACACCACGGACCAGCAGGGGGAACTGCATAGTGCCAGGATTTTCAGCGGCACATGAGGCAGACCTTTTGGTTTTGGCAATTCTCCCCGGCCCAAGCCCCTGCTCGCCGGGGAGGGGCGGTCGATTTCGACTATCCGACACCGCCACGCGATATCACTGATCTCGGCTGCCCTGCACCACGGTGGGAGATTTGCAGCATGGGGCTGTGGTACATCATGCCTCCTTCTTGATAGTCAGCAGAAACTACCTTCTTCATAACCGACCTTGATCAGGTTGATCCTGCTCAAATCGGCCGTCCCAATGCGGTACTTGATATCGGCCATCTCAATGTGGTGGGGGGGCGGCGCCAGCGGGCGGTGTTCACCGAAGTATTCGTTTCGTATTCCCTGGATAATCTTCACGCCGATGGTGTCGACGGCCACCGGATCGATGCCGGCAATCAGGCCGTAATACTTCCACACGTGCTTTGGACTGAATCCATGCGGCCCGACGTTATGGAACTGCGGCGTAAACATTACCAGTACATTCAACCGAGTCTTGTCCCGGACGATCGGGTAGGTCCATATCTCGCCCAGGCGGGCGCATGAATCCTCGTGGTAATTGTACGGATCGGGAACAAACATAATGTAGTTTTTGAGCAAACTGCCCACACCCGACCAATGGTGGCTGCGCATCGGCCGCGCATTGATCAGCGCAGTGGCGTTTTTGAACACCGGGTCATAAAGCACCTTGCGATCAGAAATCGAGATGTTCCTCTCGCTTACTCCGGCACTCATCATCCGTGCCTTGAGAGACTGTTCAACCGCCTTGGTGGTCCCGATCGGTGACCACACATTAGTTTTGATGCCCACGATATCCTCAGGTTTAATAAGGGTTCGCCAGCCTTCGATGGCATCCTTTTTACCTGTCAAATGAGAAATCGCCGCATCCAGCATCTCCAGTACTATATCGTTTCTGGGTTTGCCCCTCTTGTCGAGCACCTCCCTGTTGCGGACCAGCACCACGTCGGTCAGCGTGCGTTTTGAATTCATCTCGGTCTCCGAGAAGACCACGTCATCACCACTCAGCAGAAACGAGCTGCCAATTGTAGCAACCGAGGCCCGTTTAATGAATTGGCGCCGAGTTAACTTCCATTTCGTTTCATCTTGCATGTCTAGTTTACCCCTTGTACAAGACGCTGCGCCGTCTCCAGACTGGGAGCGTCGACGACGATGACGAGCAGATCTTTGTCACGGACACATGCGGTCCAAAGTTGATCGGCATCATGGGTGTATTCTTCTTCTACTCCAGCCATAAAATTGTCTTTAAAGGTGTCCCGTGCATCAACGGCTGTCGCTTCATCCAGATAGTCCAGCACAATCAGCACGGCGGGACTGCCGGCATCGGCCGTGTATTTGGCCATCACCACTTCTGTCTGATGATCTATGTTCAACAGATTTTTGTTGGAGAAAAAATGATACATATTCATCCAGGTGTAATGTCTGAAATACTTTACGCTGTGAGGCTGGAGATTTTCCTCTGGCAGCAGAGCGACAAGCGGCGGTTTGACGCTCTTCTCTTGGATCTGTTCGGCGATGCCCCGCGCCAGCTTTTGCACCGTCAGTTTCCGGGATTCAGTCTCCGGGTATGCCAGGATAGAGACGTAGTAGCGCCCCTTCCAGAAGGTCAGCAGCCCGCCAGCATACTCCGATTCTATGTTAGAACCGACAAAATCATCAATCGTTTCACGGCTGTGCGAAAAAATGCCATAGGCGTTATGCGGCGTTCCCATGTCGAAGATATCAATCTTGATCTCGTCGTCTTCTAGATTTACATAAGGCTGGGAGATGAGATTGATGAATTTATAGGAGATATAAAGTTCGGCCCCACCGTTAATGTAGATGTAGAGGTTATCGGCATCGTAAACCGAGAAGTCCGGGGACTTATGCCATTCATCGATGGTTTCCGGCAGCCTTTGAACCAAGCTCTTCAGTCTGGATGTACTGTCGTTTCCCATGGCCAGCTTCCCCGTGAGAGCAGCGAGCATCACGCTGAGGATAATGATCAGGTTGAGGGTCTTCTCGCAGCTTCTCATATCATAGTATCAAGAAGAACAAAAGGTCAGGGGAATAAGTTCGAAACCATCTGTGGCGCCCTGACTCGGATTCAGGTGAGAGCGATATGGTATCGCTTACCAGTTGAAAAATATGCATCCCGACGAGTAACAACATTTTTGGATGACCTTAGGTTACCCTATCAGGCGTTATTTATCAATTTGGGATCGACCGGTCAGGGCCCCTACCCCCTTTTGTCCCTCATGAGCGTTCCGGGGGAGAGGGGTAAAGCAGTTGCACCTGCCTTGATGGGTGAAGTCGATGTCCTGGCGGGAAACAGAAGGTAGAGAAATAAGGTGTAGTGTGGGAATGAAGCATTCCTAGCTGGATTAGCGGGGCAATGTGTGAGCAGTGCTTTACCGTCTTTTCCGACGTGTCACTTACACCCAGTTCTTCCTCAGTGCCAACCAATGACCCATCAACCCGCCGGTGGCAACCCCGGCCATGCCCAGAAAAAGCGGATGAATCGTGTCATTAAATTGACCGGCTGCCAAGACAATGGCCATTGCCAACATGCCGAGGAGCGGCATCAGCAGGTACGAAAGTACGAATTTCCAGTTTCTGACGGCCTGGTACAGCAGAAAAAGCCCCAAACCACCTAGTATTACGAACACGAGTGGAGAAATTATGTTTTCCATTAGCTGACCTCTTTACAGGTGTTTTACGATAAAAAAACATTGTGCCGCTTTGCATCTCACGACAATTATTTTGCACCTCATGCAATGCTATGCAGTATCAATGCCATTAGATTCAGATGCCCCAGGTCTAGCGTGATACTTTTCCCTTCCCTCGCTGAGAAGATGATTATCAGCATCAGTCTCGCTCAAACTTCAGATCGTGGCGCACACAGTACCTCCCCACCGCTTTGAGCACTGCTTTGAACACTACCTTGAGGGCACACTGCTGAGCCATATCAGCAAGTTGCCAAGCGGCATCCCCCCTGAGCCGCACGACGGGAACCCTCGCACAATGTCCTGTAACCACACACGCACAAAGCGTTACGAACACGTTCTGGGGTATGAGCAAGAGGGAAAGCGCGGCCAGCAGGTATACAAAAGGTTTCGCAGCGTGCAAGGGCTTGGGAAGCCAGATCATGCAACCTGTCCACTCCTATATGTAGCGGTTATTTGTGGACCCTATACTGTATGAAGTGTTAAGTCAACAGGAATCAGAACAGCTGCTGGCGCCGTTAAAGCACAGTCCGCGCCCAGTCTGCATTGCCGGTGCAGGGGAGCAGAATAAATAAACAATATTGTATCCCAGCGCATCTTTGAGGTTGCCGCAGCTCGCATTTCAATGTAGGGTTGCGGTCCTTCTGTAAGAACCGTGAAAGATAATCAATCTGGTGGGATTCTCTGCCGGTAAGCGCGGCATTCGAGCTGCTCGTTCACCTGAAAATAGAGAGCCTATTGCAAAACTAAGATTTTCGTTCAAAATCAAGGCCTGCGAGAAATTTTACCACAGGCATATGATTGATATTCCGAGGAGAAAATTTTGAGTATAACGCAGAGTGTGGGCGCAAAGATCGTTTTGCAAATGGCTCTAGAGTAATGGATAAGCTGGAAAGTATAGGGTATGACGACTGGTTTCGCCGTCATGCTGATGGTGATCAAACAGCAATCCATGAGGTTGCCCGGGTAGTCACGGTGCGCAAAGACAGCTATGTGGTTACCAAAGGCGATGGTGAAGTGTTTGCCGAGTGTGCTGGAAATTTGCTCTATACGGCGAGTTCTCCATTAGATTTTCCAACAACCGGAGACTGGATATATGCGGATTTTTATGACGATGATTCTCTTGCCATAATCCATGGAGTGGTACCCAGAAAAACCTTATTAAAAAGAAAAAAAGCCGGGAAAACAGTAGATTTTCAGCTCATTGCAGCAAATATCGATGTTGCCTTCATTATTCAATCAGTAGACTGCAACCTCAATCTCAGAAGACTGGAACGCTACCTGGTAATGGTAAATGAAAGTGAAATTACTCCGGTAATACTGCTCAGCAAGTGCGATCTTATAGCGCCAGATGAGGTCGAGGAAATTAAGGAGAATGTCCTAAGAGTTGCGCCTCAAAATTCTCTTGTGGCTTTTAGTAATCTTACCGGGGAACATATTGATACGATTAAATCCTATCTGGTGCCCGGGAATACCTACTGTCTGCTCGGTTCATCCGGGGTTGGCAAAACGACGCTTGTCAACGGTATCTTGGGCAGCGAACAATTTGAGACGCAATCTGTGAGTAAAAAAGAGAGTAAAGGAAGGCACACCACCACGAGCCGGGAACTGGTAAAGTTGGCCAATGGTGCAATGCTAATAGACACTCCTGGAATGAGGGAACTCGGCAATATTTCTGTGGATTCCGGCATTGACGAGACATTTTCGGAGATATCGGAACTGGCACAATACTGCAAATTTGGCAACTGCTCCCATACCAGTGAAAAAGGATGTGCCCTCTTGGCAGCCATAGAGGACGGTGAACTGGCTGAACAACGCTACACCAACTATATGAAAATGAAAAATGAATCAGCATTCCACGAAATGTCCTACTCCGAGAAAAGAAAGAAGGATAAAGCCTTTGGGAAGATGGTTAAAGCGGTCCTGAAGAGCAAGAATAAACGATAATATCCCGCCCGAGCTGCCTGCTGATTGCCGGTGCAGCGATTATGCTCAAGAGTGCCAGAGAATATCTGAACACTTGACCATGCCGCTCAATTGCCGGGTACCTTGAATAACTGGAATTTCAGCTCACTATCAAGGCGGGATTCGCTTTCCTCCCCTAATTTTGAGGTGGACGGAACCTTAATTCCAACTCGATAAACTCCCTGTCGATTTCATCGGGGATTGACGGCAGCGGAGTCGATTTCGTGAGGCCTTCCAGGGCGTACGAATTGAACTGAGAATTGCCGGACGATTCCACCACCTCCTGAGCACTGATAGTCCCATCTCGCTCGATTGTAAGGCCGACTCTTACGAAGTCGTCACTTTTCACATCCAGATCTTCTGGAAAAAACCAATTTTCTCGAACCAGACTCAGCATCCCCGAGATGTAATTCGATTCCGCATCGTCCCGGGGGGATGCCATATCCTGCCGCAGTTTATTAACTTCTTTTTCGAGCAGTTCAATCCGTTTCTCCATTTCCTGCCGCTTCTCAGCATCAGTATTTGAGTAGCCTGCACACGGACACGCAAGTACCAGAATGAACAACAACACCATGATTTTTTTCATCGAACAGCCTTGGGAAAATAAATGTTTGATCGACAATCCATATTGCCGCCTTAACCACACCATCAGACAAGAAGAACCAGACCTGGAGAGTACCAAAGGATCCATATTTATGGTACCCAGAAGTAACGGGCCCAGCGACGCAGACTGTTCGGACAATTGTTATTTTTTTACCAGCGCCACAGCCGCGTGCTTGCCTTTGAACAGTTTCGGCAGATGCCATCTCTTTTGCACCATCATGGCGTTGCCCGCAAGGATCAAGACGATCCCCGCGGCGGCTTCCGGGGTCCACCGATAATCTTCCCAAATGGTTGAGATGAGCAACGCAACGATGGGAAACAGCAGGGTGGCATAAGCCGCCCGGGCGGCTCCTATATTACCCACCAGCGCCAGATAGCAGCCAAAGGCGATTATTGAGCCAAAGACGGCGAGATATAAGAGGGAGCCACCGTACAGCAGGGTTGGTTCAAAGGTGAAAGGCTTGCCGCCCAGGAAAGCGGTCACGAGCAGTGCCAGGGCGCCATACCCCATGCCAAAGGCGTTGGTCTGGACAATCGGCAGGTTGTTGTTTTTCTGATTGTAGGCAGAGGCGATGTTGCCTAATGAGGCAAGCAGGGTAGCCGCAATGCACAACAGTACTCCTCGCACGCCATGGTTGTCCAAAGTAAAAGCCGAGATCTCGGGACGGAAGACCAGGACGATACCGCTCAGGCCAAGCACGCCTGCCAGGACGACCTTGCCTTCAATGGGCTTTTTTAAAATCAGGGCACTGTTTACCACGTTCATAATCAGGATGGTGGAAAACAGTACTGCCGCCAGCCCGCTGGCGATATAGAGTTCGGCGACATAAAAGAGCAGATAGTTGAAGCCGAACAAAAGCAGGCCCTGCATGGCCATAAACAGGTGCTGTCTCCTGGTGAAGCGCATCTTTAACCCCATGATCGCGCACCAGATAAAAAGCAGCACGGCAGCGAGCGCAAACCGATAGGCTACCGAGACCGCGGGGTCCACATACCCCAGCTGCATCTTGATGGCGATCCAGGTCGATCCCCAGATGAGCACTGTTGCTGCATAAAATAGTAAATTTTTCATATTCCCTGGTCGGTCACTGCTATGCTCAGTCAGATATGAGCCTGGTGATGCCTTCTCCAAGATGCTGAACAGCCCAGACGCAGCCTTGGGGCCAGAATGCCGCGCCGAGGCGCAGCCTGGTGCGCTGGCGTTTTCTGCTCCACGGCAGTGAATGCAAGAGAGTTTAAGCTATGGTAACAGGCACAATAGGTCATAAAGTCAATCGACACACTCACAATTCTACGGATAAGCGCTGGCCCTTGGTGAGCGAATACCTTTCAGCTGCGTGACCACTGCGCAGACCGGGGGGGTAATGTGGGCCTGTGGTATAATCTTGGCTGTCGATTGGCCGGTTTTGCTGTATAAAATTGACTTACCCATCAATGTCTGCTTCTGATACTGGCAAGCCAAGATAATAGAGGAGTTGAATTTGATCACCCACCGCGAGCGAATATTAACAGTGATCGAGGGAGAGATGGTCGACAAAATCCCTTATGTGCCGAGGATAGATCTCTGGTACAACGCCAACCAGCGGGCCGGGACTCTGCCCGGGAAGCACAGACACAGGACCGCCGATGAGATCGCCCTGGCTGAAGGCTGGGCCCTGCATAAGATTGTCCCGGAATTTCTCAAACCGGATACGCTGGCGGACATCGTCCACCGCGGTTTGGGTCTGGTGAGCCTCAAGGAATATACCTATTCATTCAAATTTTCTCCGGATGTCGATATTGTTGCGGAGGGCGATATGGACCATATGCGGGTCGTCTATCATACCCCTGTTGGTTCCGTCAGCGTGACGCACGGCTATACGAAAGAAATGAAGGATGCCGGCGCCTCAGCCCCGTGGATACAGGAACATGCCATAAAAGGACCGGAGGACTACAAAGTACTTGCCCATATATTCGCCCATATGACATTTGCCCCCGATTACCGACGCTTCAGCGCCTGGCAGACGGAAATCGGGGAGGACGGTCTGGCCCTGGAAAGCACTCCAGCCCTGAACGCCGGTTCGCCGATGCATTTCATCCAGAAGGTTCTGATCGATGCGACTGCGTTTTTCATCCACTACAACGATTATTCCCGGCACCTGGCAGAATTGGTCGAGGCCCTGGAGCATTGCTACAACCAGCTGCTGCCCATTTTAGCCGATTCGCCGGCCAAGGCCGTCTATTGGGATGCCAATGTGGACAGCATGATCACCTACCCCGCCTATCTGAAAAAGGACCTGCTGCCATGGTGGCAGAAGGCGGCCGACCTCTTCCACTCAAAGGACAAGCTGCTCTTTATCCACCCCGACGGTGAGAATAATCTTCTGCTTGATATCCTGGCCGACTGCGGCGCCGATGTCTGTGAGGCGGTGACCCCCTACCCGATGACCAAGGTGGGGATTGCAGAGTATTATGATATCTGGTGCCGCCCTGAAAAACTGACCATCTGGGGCGGCATCCCGGAGTCGCTGCTGCTGGAAAAATCTACCACTGAGGAGGATTTTGAAGCCTACCTTGACTATCTCTTCAAGGCGGTGGCGCCCGGTAAAAGATTCATTGCCGGCATAGGAGATACAACTCCCCCGGGAGCCGTGTTCGACCGACTCATCCGTATCGGCGAGCGCATCGATAAAGAGGGACGGCTGCCGCTGCAGGCCGGCGGCGCAGTGCTTTTGTCAGCCGACCAGCTGACTCAGGTGAAGAAGCAGGGAGAGAACTCCGCACGGCAAAAAGACCCCGCACCATCTACGGCCGCTGCACACCCAGAACCCGATGAACACCTGAAGCGGATTCAGGAGGCTGTGCTCAGCGGCGACAACGTTGCCATCAAAAGGCACGTTCAGCGGGCGCTGGATCTGAACTACACGGCCCAGGACATTGTCAACCTCGGCATGCTCTCGGCAATGGAAGTAATAGGGGGACGTTTCAAGGATGGCACCGTCTTTATTCCCGAGGTGCTCCTTTCTGCCAGGGTGCTTAACGAGGCATTGCAGGTTCTCGAGCCTTTACTGACGGAAGAAGAGCGGCTTCACAAGGGTAAAATACTCATAGGTACCGTGCATGGCGACCTGCATGACATCGGCAAAAACCTCGTGGGCACCATGCTCAAGGGCGTCGGTTTTGACCTTGTCGATCTGGGAATCAATGTTGCGGTTGAGGAGTTCGTCCGTCAGGTGTCCCTGCACCAGCCCGACATCCTGGCCATATCGGCGCTGCTCACGACCACCATGCCGCAAATGGAAAAGATCATCGACGCGCTGCACCATGCCGGCATGCGCTCGGACACCCTGGTGATCGTCGGGGGAGCTCCCGTAAATGAAAAATTTGCCCGCGATATCGGCGCAGACGGCTATGCCCGGGATGGCGGCGAGGCTGTCGACCTGGCCAGGAGGCTGCTCGCCAATCAAGATTGACCTCGGGCCCTTCCCGGATAAAAAAAGGCGGAGGTGAAACCCGGCTAGACGGCACCTGCTCCGCCTCCGATAATCAGCGTTCCGACGATAGTGTCAGCGGTGTTGTGTGCCAGCGGCTGTTTCATGTTACTGCGCCTCTCAAAACCATTTATCCTCGCCTTCGACTCGATGAACAGCCGTGGATGACTTTGCCCGAAAAGATGATATATTCGATTCAGGTTGGAAAAAGATTAATCTTTTGAGCCCTCTTGTTATAGCCAATCATGAAGGATGCACTGCATAAAAAATTAAAGCCCATTCTCGACGTGCAGTCCATTCGCGGTGTCGACCTGCCGGTGGGGCTCGAATTCAGGCAACTGGTGGTCACCGGTCCGCCCGGGGCCGGCAAGACCCATTACATAAACAGGATCCGCGGCTGGCCCAACGAAGGCTATCTGGATCTGACCAGAAGGGGTTGGTGGAAGGACCGCAGCCTCATCTACCGCCCCCGGGAAATTCATTTAGGCATACCCTATGACGGCATCAAGGATGCCCTGGCGGTGTTCGACCAGGAGTGGCTCGATCTCAAACCGGACGGCCTGAAGATCGATTATCCGCGCATCAGGATCCCCCCGGAGTCCCAATCGAAGTTGACCACCAACTGGCGGGACCGCTATATTTTCGAATTTCTTCTCCCTGAGCCCGAAGTGATCTTCGAACGGCGAATGAACCGCCAGAAAGACGGCTACTTTCCTGGGGACGCCAACCTCGATCTTGACACGGTGGTCCAGCAGGTCGATGTCTACAGTCGGGTCGCCCTGTTTCTCCATCGGGCCGGGATGAACGTCTACATCCGCAGCGATCTGACCCAGCCGCCAATGCTGATCAGTGAAAAAGGCGAAGTAGCCCTGCCGCCCTGGGCGGTCTCCACCGTGGAACCGAGCCCGAGTATGAAAACCCTATCTGGCTGGAAACAGATGTTCGTGGGCCAGGTCAGGATCCCCTGGTTCACCGTCAGCGAGGAGATCCAGAATCTCACCGAGCCCTCGCGCATTCCCCATGACGGCAAAAGCCTCGACATCATCATCGGCCGTTTCCACCTGAGACTGTCGCCGGAAATCCCCCTGGGTGCCAGAAAAAAATATTTGCGCCAGAACAAGGACTGGATCATCAGGAAACCGCAAACCTGCAGCGACCGTCAGATTCGCGGATTTGCCCGAATAAAGCCGGGGGAGACAGTGATGCTGGGGCGGGCCAACAAGGCCTATGACGATATTTTCAACTTTAAAAAGGAGGTGGCCAAGCGTCACGTCGCCATCACCAACAGCAAGGGCGACCTGATTATCCGGCCGCTGGAAAAGGATAAGCTGGTCAGAATCGTCAGGCTGGACGATCAGGATACCCGCGAACAGATGGGTGCCAACCGGATCGAGGCCATGCTCGAGGTACGTGAGCTGCTCGGCGGCTCCATCGCCGAGCTTGACGAGCCCGAAGCCCTCGAACTGATCACCGAGGTAAACAAGATTCTCGCCGAGCAGCCCTATCGGGTGCTGGATAAAAACAAGCAGCCGGGGGGACTCCTGGAGCTGAATGACGCCCCCTCGCCGGTGATAGTCGGCGACCTGCACGGCCAGGTCGACAATCTGCTGAAAATCCTCACCGAGAACTGTCTGGTCCAGGCCCTGCAGAACAACCGGGCGGTGCTCTGCATTCTTGGCGATGCGGTCCACAGTGAGGACCTGGGCGAGATGGAGAACATGGACAGCTCCATCTTGATCATGGACCTGATCTTCACCCTGATCAAATGTTTTCCTGCCAATGTCTTCTATCTGCGCGGCAATCATGACAGCTTCAGCCCGGAGCTTTCTAAAAACGGAGTGCCCCAGGGCATCCTCATGAAAAAGGCCTTGAAAGACAAACGGGGTGCGGCCTATGTCAAGCAGATGCAGAAATTCTATGATCTGCTGCCCTACATGATCGTCACCACCTCCTTTATCGGCATACACGCGGGTCCGCCGCGCCCGGAGACCACCAGGAAACAGATTATCAACCTCAGCAGTAAACCGGACCTGGCCCGCGAACTCACCCAGAACCGGATCAAACGGCCTTACTACCCGGCCGGATACGGAAAAACCGAAATCAAGGCGCTGCGCAAGACCTTCGGGATGACCAAATCGACCCCGGTGATCGTCGGCCATACCCCGCTGGACCCATTCGGCACCATCTGGCAGAACGTCGGATCCATCAAAAATCACCACATCGTCTCCAGTTCCAATTCCAGCGGCCCTGGCATATTTATCCGGGTCAAAGGCAAGATGATCCCCCTTACCTACCCGTTCGAACCGCTCACCAAACTCATCAATCGGCTGCGCACCTGAACACCGCGCAAAACATCCTAACGAAATCTTAATATTTCTCTCTAGTCCTAATTAGCAAAGGCATTGGG
>JARRLH010000037.1:0-3496 GCA_037387205.1 Desulfofustis sp. | reverse complement strand
CCGTCTTTGCAGCGCCGTCCCAGGGGGGGATATATGGAGATCAAATCGACCACGCCGCTCTCGGGTCTTTTCAGGACCTCGCCCTTCAAACCGGTGCAGGAGCACATGCGGACCATCTTTTCCTGCATCTGTTTTCTGCCGCCTCTGCTCGATGCCCTGTATCGAAAAGACTACCCGCAGCTCGCCGAATTCGCCGAGGAGATCATCAAGCTGGAGTCGGAAGCTGACGACATCAAGCAGGAGTTCAGGGAACACCTCCCCAACACCCTGCTGCTGCCGGTTGACAGGGAAGATCTGCTCAACCTGATCAGCGATCAGGACGGACTTGCCGACTTGACCGAAGAAATCGCCAAGACCCTCAGCTACCGTGACATGGAGGTCCCAGACCCTATCAAGGACCTGCTCGACGAACTGCTCGAGGGGACCATGGAAATCTCGGTAGCCGCCAAGGACATGATCGAGCGCCTCGACGAACTCCTTCAGGTTGGATTCCGCGGCCGGGAGCAGGAAAAAGTCTCCGCCATGATCGCCGGCGTCCGCCGCAGTGAACACAATATCGACAATATCATGTACCGGATACGCCGACGGCTCTTCGAGTGCGAAAAGGATCTCAATCCGGTGGATGCCATGTTCTGGTACCAGCTTATCTCCCTGATAGGCTCCATATCGGATCAGGCTGAAAACGTGGCTGACCGCCTCCTCCTCTTCCTCTCAAAATAGGCTGATATAATGGATATAATTGCTGCGTACGGTACCGCTTTTGTCATTTTAGCGATCATTTTCGGCCTTTATATGACCTGGGGCATCGGCGCCAACGACCTGGCCAACGCCATGGGCACCTCGGTGGGTGCCGGCGCGGTGACCCTCAGACAGGCGATCTGCATTGCCATCATCTTTGAATTTTCCGGCGCCGTGATTGCCGGCGGCCACGTTACCAGTACCATCAGAAAGGGGATCATCGATCCCAGCTCGATCGTCAACTCACCGGAAATCCTGGTTTACGGCATGCTTGCCTCCCTGCTGGCCGCCGCCTTCTGGCTCATGGTCGCCTCCTGGAAAGGCTGGCCGGTATCGACCACCCACTCAATTATCGGCGCGCTCATTGGTTTTGCCATCGTCGGCATCGGCCCGGACGCGGTGAAATGGAGCAAGGTGGGCAGCGTGGTCGGCAGCTGGGTGGTCAGCCCGGTGGTGGGCGGCACCATCTCGTTTCTGCTGGTGATGAGCACCAGGAAGCTGATCTTCGACACCGAAGACCCGCTGAAAAACGCCAAACGGTATGCCCCCTGCTATGTCTTTCTGGTGGGATTCGTCATCTCCCTGGTGACCATGTTCAAGGGACTCAAGCATCTGAAAGTCGACCTCAGCGTGCCCCAGAGTTTCGGGGTGGCGGTGATCATCGGCCTGATTACCGCCGGCATCGGCTGGTATTTTATCAGGCGTATCGAGGCCGACCGACAGGCCGACCGCGATTTTCATTTCGCCAGCGTCGAGAGGGTGTTCGCGCCGATGATGCTCTTTACCGCCTGCGCCATGGCCTTTGCCCACGGGTCAAACGATGTCGCCAACGGCATCGGGCCGCTGGCGGCGGTCGTGAGCATTGTCAGTTCGGGCGGCGAGGTGATGCAGAAATCGGAACTGCCCATCTGGATACTGCTGCTCGGCGGCGGCGGTATCGTACTAGGCCTGATCACCCTGGGCTACCGGGTGATGCTGACCGTTGGCAGAAAGATTACCGAGTTGACCCCCTCGCGGGGATTCTGCGCCGAGCTGGCTGCCGCCACCACGGTCGTGATCGCCAGTCGGACCGGCCTGCCGGTTTCCACCACGCACATCCTGGTCGGATCGGTACTTGGCGTGGGCTTGGCCAGGGGCATCGGGGCGCTGGATCTGCGCGTGGTGTTCAACATCATCGTCAGCTGGCTGGTCACCCTGCCCGCCGGGGCCATCATGGCGATGCTCTTCTTCTTTACGCTGAAGGGCATTTTCAGTTAGGCGACTCAGTTCCCGGTGCTGACCATGTAATCCCGCCAGATCGGGGCAGCGGTGCGGCCGCCGTTTTCGTTTCTGCCGAGGCTCTGGTTGCGGTCATGGCCGACCCAGACCCCGGTTATTCTCTGGTTTTGAAAACCGATGAACCAGGCGTCCCGGTTGTCGTCCGAGGTGCCGGTCTTGCCGCCGGTGATTCCCGGGACTCCCTTAGCCCTTTTACCGGTTCCCCGCTCAATCACTTTCTGGAGCATCGCTTTCATCCTCACGGCGCTGGTACTGCTCATGACCGTGCTCGATTTCGGCTGGTGTCGGTAGATGGTCTCTCCGGCATGGGTGGTTATCGAGCCAATAAAGGTCGGCAGGGTGTAAATACCGTCACAGATAAAGGGCAGATAGGCCGCACTCATTTCCAGCGGTGAGACGTCCACCGCCCCGAGCGCCAGCGACAGATCGGGCGGCAAATCGGTGCTTATGCCGGCGCGGCGGGCCAGCTGATGGACGGGTTGAACCCCTGTTTTCTGCATGGTCTTCACGGCCGGGATATTGTAGGAATAGACCAGCGCCCGGCTGAGGCTGACCGGGCCGTAATTGTCCCCCGAGAAATTTTTCGGCTGCCATGACCTGCCGTCCGCCCCCTTGATCGACAGCGGCTCATCGACGATTATGGTATCGCTTGCCCAACCCTTCTCCAGCGCAGCACTGTAGACCAGCGGCTTGAACACCGACCCGGCCGGCCGCTTGGCCTGTACCGCCCGGTTAAATGGAGTGGTGCTGAAATCGGTGCCGCCGATCAGGGCCCGAACCCGGCCGCCGCAGCCGTCCAGGGCCACCAGGGCCGCTTCGGGAGCGCCCTTTTCCCCGCCATTGCGAGCGGCGACCGCGGCAACCCCGGTCCGCACTGCCCGCTGTCCTTCCCGCTGGGCCCTCTGATCCAGATTGGTATGGATTTTCAAGCCGGCCGTGTTGAGGCTCCCCCCGATCATCTTCTCAGCCCGTTTCCTGACCACCTGCAGATAGTAGCCGTTAACTTTCCGGCTCTCCTGGGAGCGAACCAGCTTGGGGGCGATGTGATAGGCCGCCTTTGCCTCGGATTCGCTGATATAGCCGTCCGCCGCCATCCTGTTGAGCACGTAGCGCTGTCGCTGGTGGGCCCTGTCAAAATGATCGACGGGAGAGTAGCGGCTCGGGGCCTGGGGCAGACCGGCGAGCAGGGCGATTTCGCCCAGGTTGAGCTCGGAGGCGTGCTTATCGAAATAGGTCAGAGCCGCAGCCTCGACTCCGTAGGCCCCCTCACCCAGATAAATATGATTGAGATAGATGTAGATGATCTCATTCTTGGTGAGCTGGCGATCGATGCGCCAGGCCAGGATCGCTTCCTTGAATTTTCGCAGATAGGTTTTCTCAGGGCTGAGCAGCAACCCCTTGGCAACCTGCTGGGTGATGGTGGAGCCGCCTTGACTCTTGCCACCCTGCCTGATATTGTTGATCAGGGCCCTGAGCACCG
>JARRLH010000036.1:0-14144 GCA_037387205.1 Desulfofustis sp. | reverse complement strand
TCGAGTCATTTTTTCTGGGCACGATCAGGGTGACGTTAACGCCGCGCTGGGCAGCCGATTTGAGGGCGGTCAGCAGCGGCTCGTCCGGCACGAAATAGGGTGTGGTCAATACCAGTTCGTCGCGGGCTGAATAGATCGTCGTCAACAGCAGAGAGTGAATCGCTTCGGGTACCAGTCCGGGACCGGAGGGGACGAGCTGGACTGGCGTCTCACCGGTCTTCTCCACGATGTGCACATCGAACATCTGCCGGATGCTGTCGAAGGTATCCTCGCCCTCGAAGATCTGCACATATTGCTCATCCGATTCCAGGTACCAGTCACTGGTGAAGGTGCCGGCCAGACTCTCGACTACGGGCCCGGTTATTCTAACCATGACGTCGACCCACTGGCCGACTCCGGAATCCTGTTTGAAATAGCGGGGATCCACCATATTCTGGCTGCCGGTGTAGGCGATTTCTCCATCAATGACGACAATTTTACGGTGATTGCGTATATCGATGCGGGCGAAAAGCGCCTTAATGAGTCCGGCAGGCAATGCCTCCCGTATTTTGATTCCGGCCTCCAGCAAAACTTTTTTCCGTTCGCTTTTAAGAAAATCCTGACTGCCGATGGAATCGAGCAGAATTCTGCAGGTCACCCCTCTGGCCGCTGCCTCACACAGTGCATTTTCGATCTCAGTGACTTTGCCGCCCTCCTGCCAGATGTAAAACTGAAGATGGCAGGTGGAGCGGGCCTGCCGGATATCGTTGGCTATGGCATCAAGAATATCGTCCGGGGTCTCAATCAGTTCAAGCTGGTTGCCGGCCAGGGCGGGAATGCCGATGAGCTGCTCAGCCTGGTTGTGCAGCGGCAGGCAGGTATCGACCATGTCGTCCCAGTTGACCGGGGATCGGTTTCGCAGAGAGTTGAGCCAGTACTGGTAGTAATCCTGACTCTGGCGCGAGCGGGCAGCACGTTTTTCTGAAATACGGTTTTCACCAACGAAAAGGTAGACAATCGCTCCCAAAAATGGGATGAGCAGGATGACGATCAACCAGGCGAAGGTAACACCGTGGGGGCGCTTGAGCATGATGACCCGAAACGACAAACCGATCCGTATGGTCAGGTCGGCGAGCAGTAATATGGTCGGGTACACGGTGAAAAACCAGTGTACTTGTTCTTCGCTCATGAAGGATTGGCTGATCGGCTGGTTGAGGACAAATATTTGTTTTCGATGTTGTTAAACATCAGCTTGTTATCTATAGTAAGCTGTAAATTTTTTTGTCCTGGGTATAGTGTGGACCCGTGGTGGAGTAGTCGCCTCATCATCTCTTCTGAATAATCGCAAGTAGCCGGACATATTGAAACTATACTGGATTTTGCAATGATAATAAAAGGTTTTTCTTTGTCTGCCGTTCCCGCCGGCATCAAATACCAGGATCGACTCGATCTGGGTCTGGTCTGCAGCAGTACGCCTGCGGTGGCAGCCGGCGTCTTCACCACCAATCAGGTCAAGGCTGCCCCGGTGCTGTTGAGCATCGACAGGTTGAAACAGGGCCGCTGTCAGGCCCTTCTGGTGAACAGTGGTAACGCCAATGCCTGCACCGGCAAAGAAGGAATGGAGGCGGCGGTGTATACCAGCCGCCTGGTAGCCGAGGCTCTTGCCATCCCGGAAGACATGGTGCTGGTGTCCTCCACCGGGGTGATCGGCTTGCCGCTCAATGTGGCTGCCTTTGAAAAGCACATGGGTTCGTTGGTGGCGAATCTCTCTGAAGATCATTTCGCTCAGGTTGCCGAGGCGATTATGACCACCGATACGGTACCCAAAACGGTGGCCAGGACACTGGCAGTCGGCGGCAGGGAGGTTAAGTTCCTGGGCATGGCCAAGGGATCCGGGATGATCATGCCTGACATGGCCACCATGCTTGCCTTTATTCTTACCGATGCCCAGATTAGTTTTCCCGAACTCAACAGCGCCCTCAAAGCTGCGGTAGAGACAACCTTCAACCGCATCACCGTCGACGGCGACACCAGCACCAATGACATGGTGCTGGTGCTGGCCAACGGCGCAGCCGACAATCCCTGGATAGAGGATGATCAGCACCCCGACTATGGGCTGTTTAGAGACTGCCTGGAAGAGATCTGCAAGGAGCTGGCCCTGAAAATCGTCGAGGATGGTGAAGGGGCGACCAAACTCATCACCATACGTGTCTGTGGTGCCAAGGAGGATCATGAGGCCGAGAAGATGGCCCGGACCGTGGCCAATTCCAGCCTGGTCAAGACGGCCTTTTTTGGGGAAGATGCCAACTGGGGTCGTATTCTCGGCGCCATGGGCAGATCGGGCATACGATTCAATCCGGACCGGGTCGATATCGCCTTTGGCGATGTGGTGATCGTCAGAAACGGTGTCGCCCAGGGGAGCGAAGCTGAAAAGAGAGCAACGCAGGTACTGAAAAACAATCAGTTCACGGTCTGCATAGACCTGCAGGACGGAACCGGTTGTGAAGAGGTCTACACCTGCGACCTGTCCATAGATTATGTAAAAATAAACGCTGATTACAGGTCCTGATATGAAACGGCTCCGCACAAAAATGTTCAGTTTACCCGGGGATGGAGGGGGTGATTCGCTGCTCAGGGGATTGTCAAAAAAATTTATCGTCGAGCAGTTTGACCATGAGGTCAGTCAGCGTTGCTATTATGATACCTTTGACTGGCGGCTGCACCGCGCGAGTCAGGTTTTTTTCTCCGCGGGCGCCACTCTGCACCTGGAACGCTTCAACGGTCAGCAGGTGGCAGTCGCCTCCGGGCGCAGAAAATCCAAGTTCTTCTGGTGGGACATCGAAGCCGGAACGCTCATTGAGCGGTTGAAATCGTGCATCGACATGCGGGCGCTCTGTCCCATTGTCGAGGTGACGAGCGAGGCCAGCCAATTTCGGATCATGAACAAGGACCGCAAGACGGTGGTCAGGTTGGTGATCCGCAATGATCAGCTGCAGGAAATGGGCACAGATGTGGTGGAGCAGGTTGTTGTCTGCGAAATTCGCGGCTATGAGCGCGAGTATGACGCCATTGTTGAGCTGTGCCTGAAAAAGGGCTGCACCGGGCTGAAAAAGAAAAAGCTGTTTGAGCGTTTATTAAAAAACTCCGGCCGCACCCCGCGCGATTACGGCGCCAAGTTCAGGGTGGATCTGGACGAGGATATGAGCATTGGCGCCGCCGTTGCAAAAATCTGCCTGCACCTGCTCGGGGACATGCAGAAAAATCAGCCCGGGGTGAGCGCCGACATCGACTCCGAGTTTCTGCATGATTTCAGAATTGCCGTACGCCGCACCCGATCACTTCTGAGCCTGATGAAAAAGATTCTGCCGGGGGAACAGTGCAGGTATTTCCAGGGAGAGTTTCGCTGGCTTGGCTCGGTTACCGGTCCACTCAGAGATATTGACGTCTACCTGCTCGAAAAAGAAAACTATCTCAGTTTGCTGCCCCCCGTTCTGCAGGATGGCTTGAATACTTTTTTCGATCAGCTCGAAAGCAGACGGGCCGGCGAACTCAAAACACTGCAGACCCGCCTCGACTCTGAGCGATTTGGCGCACTGCTCGGCGACTGGCAGGGTTTCCTCAGCGATCCCGATTCTGAACTGTTCAAGGGCAGCAGGGGACAAAGCTGCCGCGTGTATGCCGATACGATGATCATTAAGAGATTTCGCTCCTTCATTCGGGACGGCAACCGCATTTCCGCGTCCAGCGCTGACGAAGAGCTTCACCGATTGAGAATCAGCGGCAAAAAATTCAGATACCTGCTGGAATTCTTCAAGAGCTTTTATGATGAAGAGCAGATGTCTTTATTCCTGAAGTACATGAAGAAGCTTCAGGATAACCTGGGCGCCTTCAACGATTTGTCTGTGCAGCAGAACATGCTCGGAGGCGAACTTGGCGGACTGCGCGCAAAAAACCTGCAGACCATCCGCTTTGCTGCGGCCCTTGGAGGACTTATTGCACTTCTCTCAGACAAACACCAGGTGGTAAGGGGTGAATTCGAGTCGACCTATCAAGAGTTCACCAGACCCGAGGTGCAGGAGCTCTTACAGGCGATGGTGAAAGGTCAAACCTGAACATGAGCAGAAAACGATGAAAACGATAGCAGTATACAGCAGCAAAGGCGGCGTTGGTAAAACAGCAACCTCGGTGAATCTCGCCTTTGCCGCGTCAACGGGGGGTGAGCGCGTGCTGCTCTGCGATATGGATTCCCAGGGAGCGGCCTCGTTCTACTACCGGATCAAACCGAAGAAAAAATTCAATCGCGCGCGGCTGCTCAGGGGCGAGTTTTATGAATTCATCAGGGGAACGGATTTCCCCGATCTCGATCTGCTTCCGGCCCATGTCTCTTTCAGAAATCTCGATATCGCCATCAACGAAGAGAAAAAAGATAAAAAGCGCGAGGTACTCACCGCGCTGCTGGTCCCCCTTGCGGATCAATACGATTATGTGATCCTTGATTGTCCGCCCAACGTAACGGTGCTTTCGGAGAATATTATCACCGCTGCCGACTGTGTGGTGGTGCCGGTTGTACCTACCACGCTGTCGCTGCTGGCGTTGGAGCAACTATTGAAACTCTGTAAAAAGGTAGGCTGCAAAAAGAACAAGATACTTGCTTTCTTCTCCATGGTTGAGCGAAAGAAACTGATGCATAATTCGATCATGAATAAATATCGAGCCTACCCCATTTTTATGCAGAGCTATGTCCCTTTCATGGCAGAAATAGAGAAGATGGGCATGTATCGAAGGCCAGTGGGCTCGACGCCGCGCAAATCGGTGGCTGCCCAGGCCTACGAACTGCTCTGGCAGGAAATCAGAGTAAGAAGGCTTGGTCAATGAAGTACCTCTACCTGATCAGGCACGCGAAATCGAGCTGGTCCGACCCCAGCCTGAGCGATTTTTCCCGCCCCCTGAACAAGCGCGGAAAGCGCGATGTCCCGGTCATGGCAGAGCGGATGTTGTCCTACGCTCCGAAGCCTGAAATGATCATCTCCAGTCCCGCCAAGCGGGCCCGAAGAACCGCCCGGGGCATCGGGGCCGCACTGGGCTTTGCGAAAAAGGAGATCATTCTCGATGAAGAGCTGTACTCCTTTTCTGCGGATGGGTTTCTGAACATTATCCAAAGGGCGCCCGAGATGGTTGAGGTCCTGGCGCTGGTGGGCCACAACCATGGTTTGACCGAGTGCGCCGAAATGCTTAGCGGCGAATCCCTGGTAAATGTTCCCACCTGCGGTATTGTCCTGATTTCGTTCACCCAGCAGTCCTGGGGTGCCGTTGGGCAAGGAGGGGGGAGGCTGCTGCTGTTCGACTACCCCAAACGGAAGCCCATACAGAGCTGATAATTTGTGCCCCGATGGCCCCTTCTGACCTGAAATTTTTTCTAATCACTGGCAGGATCTCGAGATTTTTCAAAGATCTGGGCAAAGACAGTCTGAATACCAGTTGCGAACTTCTAAAAGTCACCGTTCCCGCAATAATCGTCACCAAGATTCTCGAGGAGCTCGGTCTCGTCTATTATGTTGGCAAAGTGCTTGACCCTGTGATGGGACTCATGGGGCTGCCGGGAGAATTGGGTCTGGTGTGGGCAACCGCTATTTTCACCACGCCTTATGGCGGCATCGGCGTCTATGCCGCCCTGGGACCATCGGTGAGCCTCAGTGGTGCGGAAATGACGGTGCTCTGCTCGATAATGCTGATAGCCCATTCCCTGCCCATCGAACTGAGTATTGCCAGAAAGGCCGGGGCTGGGATGCTGTCCCTGGGGGTGCTGCGCCTGGGTGGCGCTTTGATCTATGGAATTCTGCTCCATCGCGTGTGTACCGGGCTTAGACTCTGGCAGGAGCCGGTGATCAGTTTCTTTCGGGCAACTGCAAAAGAACAGTCGTTGCTCCACTGGTGCGTGGGACAGGCAGCCAACATTGTGCTCATCTGCGGGGTTATTTTTCTGGTCCTGCTGGCCATGCGGGTGCTGCAGGCGGCAGGTATCATCAGATTGGTCGAGGGGCTGCTCAAACCCCTCCTGCCGATGTTCGGCATGACGCATCGGGCCGCTCCTGTGACAGTGGTGGGTATGCTGCTGGGAATAGTCTACGGCGGCGCCCTGATTATCAAAGAGACAACGACGGGAAATATGGATTCCCGCGAGGTATTCAATTCACTGGCGCTGATGTCGCTCAGTCATGGGCTGGTCGAAGACACCCTGGTGATGCTGGCGCTGGGGGCCAAACTTGGAGGCATTCTCTGGGGAAGGGTGCTTTTTTCTCTGATAGTGGTGTATCTGCTGGTCAAAACGGTTGACTATCTGCTGTCCCAGGGTAAGGTCAAGCCTCAATGAGTCGGGAACAACATAATGAAATTGAGTAAATTTGGGCAGAAATTCATCTCCGGTGCGGGGATTATCTCCCTGATGGATGATCTGGGCAGAGCGCTCGGTGGCGACGATGAGATGATCATGATGGGGGGAGGCAATCCCGGTCATCTGCCTGAATTTCAGAACCTGCTTAAACAGCGGCTCAAGGAACTTGCCGAGTGTGACCCGAGCATCAGGGATCTGGCCGGCGTCTATGATCCTCCCCAGGGTAATCTGAGATTTATCAAGCATTGCGCGGCGCTGCTGAAAAATGAATACGGCTGGGATGTTGGCCCTGAAAATATCTGCCTGACCAACGGCAGCCAGACCGGTTTCTTCATCCTCTTCAACATGTTTGGCGGGACCTTCGAGGACGGCAGTAAAAAACACATCAGGCTGCCTCTCACCCCAGAGTATATAGGGTATGCCGATCAGGGATTGGAGGAGGAACTGTTCGTCTCCACCAGGCCGAAGATCGATTTTCTTGAAGACCGCATGTTCAAATACCGGGTTGATTTTGACAGTCTGGATGTAGGCGAAGAGACCGGTGCCATCTGTGTTTCCAGGCCCACCAATCCGACGGGCAACGTGATCACCGATCAGGAAATACACGGTCTTCTTGAACTCTCCCGTGAGCATGATGTGCCGCTCATCCTCGACAATGCCTACGGGGTTCCCTTTCCCTCGATTATCTTTACCGAGGCCACGCCCATGTGGGACGACAATGTGATAAAGTGCCTCAGTCTCTCAAAGCTTGGTCTGCCAGCCGTTCGTACCGGGATCATCATTGCCCGGGAGGATATCATCAGAGGGGTAGCGGCCATGAATGCCATTATCTCCCTGGCGCCGGGCAGTTTCGGGCCTGTTCTGATGGAAAAGCTGGTGAGCAGCGGGGAGATTCTGGACATCGGGGCGAAGATGATAAGACCATTTTATTTTGCTAAATGCCAAAAAGCCCTGGAGTGGGTGCACAAGGAGCTGGAAGGTACTCCTTACCGGGTGCACACCCCCGAAGGTTCGATGTTTCTGTGGCTCTGGTTCGAAGATCTGCCGATCAGCAGCGGAGAACTTTACCAGCAACTTAAATCGCAGGGGGTGCTGGTGGTTTCAGGGCAGTATTTTTTCCCAGGACTCAATCAGGACTGGCAACATAGGAATGAATGTGTCAGGTTGACCTATTCTCAGGATGATGAGGCAGTGCGAAAAGGCATTGCAATCATTGGCCGTGTGCTTAAAAAGATTTATCAGGAATACTCGTAGGGTTGTTCAGCCAATGTAAGTGTAGGAGATTGTATGTTCAAAATGATCAGATCCGCTGGGTTGGCAGTAATGGCAGCTTTGCTGCTGGCTCAGACAGCATGGTCGTCATGCATTGAAGGGGACTGTTGGCAGGGTAGAGGTGTGTATCTGGCCAAGGACGGCAAAAAATACGAGGGATCGTTCGTGCGCGGCAAAGCCCATGGTTCTGGAACCATGACCTATCCGGACGGAACGGTGTATCGCGGAGCGTTCGATAATGGGGCGATTTCCGGGACAGGCGAACTGAAGAGCAAAGACGGTCGCCACTATACCGGTGAGTTTAAAGACGGGATTATTGACGGCCAGGGATATCTGATCACGCCGGATGGAATAAAGTACCGGGGTGATTTCCGTTTAGGCAGATACCACGGCAGAGGGGTCCTGTTCTATCCCGACGGACGGGAGTACAAAGGAGAGTTCCACAACAATGTGATCGACGGCCAGGGTCGTCTCGTTTATGCCGACGGCAGCTGGTATGAGGGAATGTTCAGCAACGGCAAACCCGAAGGAAAGGGTACCAGGTCATATCCCGACGGTTCGCTGTACCGCGGAGAGCTGAAGGGGGATAAACGAAACGGTTACGGGGTCCTGGAGCTGGCCTCAGGAGATACTTATGAGGGTGATTTCAAGAACGATCTCTACTCTGGAACCGGGACCCTGACCTACAAAGACGGTGGGTATTATACCGGCGGTTTCAAAAACAACCTGTTCCACGGCAGCGGGGAAATGCATTACGCCAATGGCTCCTTCTACACCGGTGAGTATATAGGAGGTTTGGCCGAGGGCGACGGGACCATGAATTTTCAGGACGGCAGCGTCTACGAGGGGCAGTTTGTTGCCGGACAAATGCACGGCAAGGGGCGCTATCAATATGCCGACGGGTCTGTTTATTCGGGAGCTTTTGAAGATGGTCGGCTGCACGGCAGGGGCAAGATGGAATATAGCGACGGCCGGGTGTTCGAAGGTGAGTTCGTTGAGGGCAATCCGGTACTGCTGCCAGATGAGCAGGTCACCACCGAGGATGCTGACGGCGCTCCACCAGCTCCGGCGGCTGCCGCGGCGATGGTCGTGGCCCAGGATGCGGAGCCCCCCCGGGGAAAGGAAGTGGTCCAAGAACCTGACCTGATCGACGAGCAAACAACCGCTGGCGAGGTGACCGAACAGCCCCAGGAAGACATTGAGAAAGTAACAACCGTGACCGCTGGTTCAGCTGAAGAGCTAGTCTATGCAGAAGGGAAAATCTGGTCTGGTACCGGCGGCAGTGAGCCGATGAACGGTGAGGTCGATTTTGTCTACCCGGATAAGGCGAGATATCAGGGAACCTTGAAGGATGGGCTCAAAGATGGCCGGGGTACCATGGAATATGCCAACGGAGACCGCTATTCAGGTGAGTTTGAACTCGACCAGTTCAACGGCAAAGGGACATTCAGGTACAGTGACGGACGTCAGTATACGGGCTGGTATCTGCTCGGTAAACGTGACGGTGAAGGTACGTTTTCCTACCCTGACGGCACCAGTTATGTCGGAGAGTTCAAAGATGATTATTTTGACGGGATCGGAGAATACCGATTCGCCGATGGCAGCCTCTACCGGGGCGCCTTCAGGTACGGTAGCTTTAACGGCGAAGGCACCCTGAATTATGCCGACGGTTCGGTGTACGAAGGCGGTTTCAAAGACGACCTGCCGCACGGCCGAGGCGTACTGAAATCGGTTGACGGAACAATCTATCAAGGGGAGTTCGCCAATGGCAGGAGAAATGGCTATGGTACACTGACCAAGCCCGACGGCACCCAATACAAGGGTACTTTTGTGAATGACTCTCTGAAGGAAGAGTGACAAGCACTGGGAAAACTACTGGAATCGAGAACCAGGAAAGGTTATTAGCGATGAAATGGAGCTATAAAACAGTCCATTTTGAGTTGAAAAAAGAAGGGCTGCTCGGCGGCAGTTTTCTCGATGAAGCTGAAATCGAGGAGCAGCTCAACGACTTTGGCCGTTCGGGATGGGAGTTGACTTCCATCATCGAAGTTCAGGACGGCGTCATCGCCTTTTTCAAGCAGCCCCTCGATGTGCGTCTTTCTTACTCGGTAGCGACCAGCATAGAAGAAGACAGGGACAGCAGGGAAGAAGTCGAAGAATATTATGAAACGGCCGAAGCTGCTGATGGCGCAGAAGCTGGGTATGGGGATGAGGCCGACGATGAGTATCTGGGCGAGGAAGAAAGGCAGGCCGAGTTCTACGGCAATGAATGCGACGCCGGCTATCCCGAAGAGCACGAGATCGGCGGCGGCGAGGACGGGGCTGACTATACAGTCGCAAGCGAAGACGACTATGCCGAGTTTGTTGACGACGATCAGCAGGAGAATGAAGCTCGGGATAGGTACGATGACCAGGAAGAGTCTGCCGATCAGAGAGGAATTGGAGCAATAAGAATTGAGTAGATCAAGCCACGTCCACAAAGCCCCACCGGATTTTAGTGTCAATCGGTCACTTGAAGCATGGATGATCGATATTCGCAGACATCTGCACAAATACCCCGAAACCTCCTATGATGAGTTTAAAAGCGCTGAATACATACAAGAAAAACTCAGCGAACTGGGAATTGACTCACGCATCGGGGCGGGGGGGACCGGGGTAACGGCCTACATAGGTAATGGTAATGCCGGTGATGGCTGCGTTGCCTTGAGGGCCGACATGGATGCGCTGCCGATCAGGGAACAAACGGGCCTTAAATTCAGTTCAGTGCACGAAGGAATCATGCATGCCTGCGGCCACGACGGCCATGTGGCGATGCTGCTGGGCGCCGCCGCGCTTCTGAAGCGGAGTTTTTCCGGCCCCGGCCGGGTGAAGCTTATTTTCCAACCGGCCGAGGAACACGGCAACGGCGCTGAACAGCTGGTCAGCGAGGGGGTGCTCGACGGTGTTCAGGCAGTATTCGGGGGCCATATCGACACCCATTTCGAGACCGGTGTGATTACCGTTGATGAGGGGCTCATCTGTGCCTACGCCGATCCCTTTCAGATTACTATCAAGGGACGGGGAGGGCATGCCGCACGGCCCCATGAAGGTTCGGATGCAGTGGTTGCCGCCTCGAGTCTGGTGATGATCGTTCAGACGCTGGTATCGCGCGAGGTTGACCCTAATAAATCCCAGGTTATCACCATCGGCAGTTTTCAGGCCGGCACGATTCACAACGTGATCGCCGGTGAAGCCGTGCTTAAGGGAACGGTGAGATCAACCGATGAGATCTACCGGCAGAAGACCATTATTGGCCTGCAGCGAATTGTCCAGTCAATTGAAACCATGTATGACGTCCATGCCGATATTGTTTTCGAGTATGGCCTGCCGGCGGTGATCAATTCCGCCAGAGCAACTGAGATCGCCCGTTCGGCCGCCTGGGATACGACCACTGTCGACAAAGTTATTTCCCAGGGCTACCCCAGTCTTGGAGGCGAAGATTTTTCCTTTTATCAGCGCTATGTTGAAGGCTGTTTGGTGAGAATCGGAGCGCTGCTGCCTGAACCGGTGGGCCCGGCCCACAGCCCCACTTTTGATTTCGATGAAAGATGCCTCAAGTACGGAGCATCCTGGCTGGCTCTGGTCGGCTGGCGCTGGCTGAACACCAACGGCAGGACGGTGGTGTCAGAGAACAGGATTCAGGAAAGTTGAAGCAGCGATGGAATTTTCGTCGAGCAGCGCCCATACCCTCGGGGTCGAGATAGAGTTCCAGATTCTTGACAATAAAGATCTCAACCTCGTTCCGTTCGCGCCGCTGCTGCTCGATCAGGCCCCGAAACTTTTGCGGCCGCGGTTAAGCCTGGAGTTCATTAAGTCGATCCTGGAGATTCAGACCGGCGTATGCGACGATCTCCGCGATGTGGAGAATGATTTACTGCAGACCTGCGCGCTGGCCGAGGAACTTGCCGTCGACAACCAATTTCTCCTCTATGCCGCCAGCCTGCATCCATTCGCCCTGGCGGCCGACCAGGAATTGAGCGACAACGAACGTTATGAAAAAATCATGCAGGAACTGCAGATCATCGGCAGAAGATTCATTTCCCAGGGACTGCACGTTCACATAGGCATGCCGGACGGTGAGACGGCGATCAAGGTCTGTAACCTGATCCAGGCTTTTCTACCGATATTTCTGACCCTCTCCTCTTCCTCACCATTTTATCAGGGCAAAGATACCGGTCTCATGTCGTATCGGACCAAACTTTTCGAGGCGCTTCCCCTGGCGGGACTATTCGAATATATGCAGAACTGGCAGCATTTCGTTGACCAAATAGACAGTTTGACAAAATATGGCGTGATCCAGGGATTTCGCGATCTCTGGTGGGATGCAAGGCCAAATCCAGAATTAGGCACCATTGAAGTTCGGGTCTGCGACCTGCCGGTAAAATTTACCTCGATCCTGGCGCTGGCTGCACTTATTCAGAGTAGCGCGGCCTGGCTCGTCGAGGCAGTTCAACCAGCCAGTTCCTTGAATCCTTATCTGCTCAAGGCCAACAAGTGGCAGGCGGCGCGGCATGGCCTTGAAGGCCGGTTCGTCGATCCCACGAACATCCTCGGCGACCATCCGATGCAGTTCAGACTGGCGGCCATGATACTGAAGCGCAGGGTATCTCCATACGCCGCGAAATTGGGGTGCGAATCGTATCTGGAAAACCTCGATGCAATTATTTCAGGCGGTACCGGGGCCGATCAGATGCGCAGAATTTACCAGAACACCAGGGATTTTCACCAGGTCGTCAGGGAAATTCAGAAGGAGTTCTGGCAATGAGCCTCTACGAGAAGTCGATCGTCGCCTCCGGGCACCAGATGGTCAGTCGTACAGCGGTAGAAATAATAAAAGAGGGCGGCAACGCCTTTGATGCCATCGTCGCTGCCGGTTTTGCCTCCGCGGTAGTCGAACCCTGTTTGACCAGCCTGGGCGGCGGCGGCTATCTTATCGGTCATGAACACTCTTCAGGACAGAACCTGTTTTTTGATTTCTTTGTCGACACTCCTGGCCTCGGTCGAACGATCAACCCTGAAGATACCCACTTCTTCCCGGTTACCGTAAGCTTCTCAGGGTCTGACCAGGTATTTAATATCGGTCTTGGCTCTGTTGCCGTACCCGGGACCCTGAAAGGGCTGATTCACATTCAGAAGCAGCTTGGCCGGATGAGTCTTCGTGAAGTGGTGCAGCCGGCCAGGAATTTTGCCTTGGGGCACCGCATCAACGAACAGCAGGGGATGTTCCTCACCTTGATTTACCCGATCGTTACCCAGACCGACCGGGGGCGGGATCTCTACGAACCCGGAGGCGTGTTAAAGAGACCTGGGGACATATTGGAAAACAGGCTGTGCGCTGACTTTCTCGACCTTGTCGCAGACGATCAGGGTGAAAGTTTCTACCGAGGCGAGATTGCGGCCAGCATAGACAAGGAAATGAAAGAAGGCGGAGGCTGGCTGACCAGGGATGATCTGGCCAACTATCAGGTGCACGAGCGGCCGCCGTTGAAGGTACCGTACCGGGATTATGAACTGCTGACCACCTCGGAACCCTCGGTCGGCGGCACTATGATAGGTCTGTCCATCGGCTTGCTTCAGAAAGCCGGGCCCTATGGTGGCTATGGTGGCGAGTGGGGAGAAGGCAAGCAGATCATGCGCACGGTCACCCTGATGCGCGAGGTTGAAAAAATCAGGGCCAGGGGGGTGACCACACCAGCCCAGCTTGAGGCCTTCATGGAAGACGGCACGGTAGTGAACGGCTCGGTTGAGCAGATTCGCATGTTCAGCCGCGGCACAACCCATATCAGTATTGCCGACAAATTTGGAAATTGTGCGGCCATGACTTTTTCCAACGGCGAGGGGTCAGGTTATTTTGCCCCGGGCACAGGTGTCATGCTGAACAATATGATGGGCGAGGATGATCTCCATCCCGATGGGTTTCACTCCAGCCCCCCCGGTCAACGGGTGGGCTCCATGATGTCGCCCTCGCTGCTTGCCAAGGATGGTGAGATTAAACTGGTCATCGGCAGCGGCGGCTCCAAACGGATACGAACCTCGGTGAGTCAGGTGCTGAGCCAGATTGTCGACTTCGACCGTCCCCTCAAGACAGCAGTTGAAGCGCCGCGACTGTTTTGGGACGGTGAAATTCTGCAGGTCGAACCCGGTTTCTCGGAGGAGGCACTGGAAGAGGTTCAGCGTAATGTGAAAATCAATCTCTGGGATACCAGAGATGTCTTTTTCGGAGGCGTTCACACCGTAATCCCCGGCCACTGCGGGGCAGGGGACTCAAGGCGGGGGGGCAGCGTCGAAGAGGTCTGATGCACATCTGGTGCATCAATTGTATGGAAGCAAGCCTGTATAAAAAGCTATGGTGGCGAGTGGGGAGAAGGCAAGCAGATCATGCGCACGGTCACCCTGATGCGCGAGGTTGAAAAAATCAGGGCCAGGGGGGTGACCACACCAGCCCAGCTTGAGGCCTTCATGG
>JARRLH010000035.1:10027-24922 GCA_037387205.1 Desulfofustis sp. | reverse complement strand
AGTGCCGTGATGAAAATCGATAATAATGATGTTTCGCCCATGTTATCGCCTTTCTGCTTGTCTTATAGAGTGATAAGTAATCAGCTGCTCTTCGGCGGCTCTATTCCCGCCGCGGTTCTGGTAATCCAGAGGAATACCCCCAGTACGAAGAAAGCCCCGGCGGGGGCGGCAAGCACCACCCAGTCCACCCAGCCGCTCGGGGTGACCCGCACTCCGAGCAGGGTGCCGAAAGCAAATATTTCCCTGAAGATGGCAATGGCCATCAGTGTATAGGTGTAGGCCAATCCGTTTGCCAACGCATCAATTAATGCAAGCTTGGGCGGGTTTTGCACAAAGAACGCCTCGGCCCGGCCCATGATGATGCAGTTGGTGATGATCAGCGGCACATAGGGGCCCATGGCCTCGCTCACCGTGGGCCAATAGGCTTTAAGCACAAGATCGACAATGGTCACACCCGAGGCAATGGTGATCATATATATGATGATGCGCACCCGGGACGGTATGATCTTTCTCAGCAGGGAGATGATCACGGCAGTGAGAATGAGAACGAAGATCACCCCCGCGCTCATGGCGATGGCATTTTCCACCTTGTTCGAGATGGCCAGGGCGGAACAGATGCCGAGCGTCGCCGAGCTAATCGGATGTTCCCGCCAGATCCCGTTTTTGATGGTCTTGGCGCCTTTCTTTCCGAAAGTTTCTTTTAAATTCATGTTCTACTGACCGATCAGAGTTTTGGTATCTTGGACATTCTTGTTGATATTTTTTTCCAGTGCCTTGCAGGTCAGGGTCGCCCCGGTGATCGCATCGACTTCATTGTCGGCAGAAGCGGTACCGGCGGCCACAATCAGGAGTTCGGGAACCACTTTCTTGTCCCTGAAGTTTATCAAATTGTCGGCGGCCAGCACCCGGCTTCCCAGACCCGGGGTTTCACTCTGCTGAATCATGGCAATCCCCTTGATCGCTTCCTTGTCCGGGGACAGGGCGATGATACCGCTCATCGGTCCCTGGGAGGCGGGCCCGGAGAATTCGAAGGCGATACTGCCGTCTTCGGCGGTGTAGATGGTCTTGCCGTCGATTTCTTCAGCCTTGATGTTGGTGGTGAAAATCTCTTCAATGGTGTCGGCTTCATAGGGAATTACCAGGGCTTCGAGAACTTTTTTGCGTTTTTTCTCGAGCAGATATTTCTCGATCCTGGGACCGGTTATGGTGTCGACAGCCACCAGCGCCGAAGCCCAGAAAACCCCGAACACCAGAACAAAACAGATCATCTTGATTTTTACCACATGGTCGATAAGTGGGGTAAAAGCGTTCATTATCACGATACTGAACATCACGCCTTCGACATAACCTGAGAAGACGCGGATCAGCACGGTTAGAAGCCCGCAGCCGATGCCAAAGATAAATTTGCCGGGCACGGTGAACGGCGAAGTCACCGGATCGCAGGACATGAACATGGCGCCGAACAGGACCGAGCCGCCCAGCAGGTTAAAAAGACCGAAACTAAAGGCCGACACACTTCCCTCCGCGGAGGCCGGCGCCCAGCCGAACAGCCCGGCAAGAAACGCAAAGATGAACACAGAGGCGAGATACGACACCGGCACTCGCCAATTGCTCACCCTGGTGAGCATGAGAAAGATACCGCCGACAATGATGCCAAGCCGAAAAGTTTCTCCTACACTGCCTGATGGGATTCCCATTAACAGGTCGGTTGCCGGGGTCAGGACTCCCTGGGTCTTAACCAGCGCCATCGGGGTGGCCGAGGAGACAGCATCAACCGCGCCCCGCCAGGCTCCCGGGGCGGTCCAGCCGCTGGTCAGGATGGTCGGAAAGGAGATGGTGATGAACAGCCTGCCGACCAGGGCCGGATTGAATATATTGTGGCCGGTGCCGCCGAACACTTCTTTACCGAAAAAGACGCCGAAAAATATACCCACAGCCACAACCCAGAGCGGGGTGGCCGGGGGCAGGATCAGCGGAAAGAGAATGCCGGTGACAAAGAAGCCCTCGTGAATCTCGGTTTTCCTGACGCAGGCGAAAATTACTTCAACCAGACCACCCACTGCATAGGAGACCAGAATCATCAACAGGATGCGCGGTCCGAAGAACCAGATCGAGGCGCAGATGCTGGGCAGCAGGGCAACGATGACGATTGACATGTAGCGCTTGATGTCGAGCGGGTCCCTGACATGGGGAGCAGTCGCCGTGCGGGCCGGCGGGTAGAAGAATATAAACTCGATAGCCTCGTAGAGCGGCTTGAGAAAAGCCAGGTTTCCCCGTTTTTCAAATTGCGGTCTGAACGAGTCGAACAAATCAGAAAGCCATTTCATGCCTGTTTCCTTGACACCGTGTTAAATGAATCTGGCAAGGACCACGGCCCGCCCTGAGGAGGCGGGCGCTTAGCCCTCACTCACCCTCTACCATTGCAGCAATCGCCCGCTGACTCTCCGCCCTGAACAATTCGAGATGGTTGATCTTGGATACGCAGACGTAGGAGCAAAGACCACAGTCGATGCACTTGTCGAATTCCACCCGGTAAGCATCCTCGGGCCGGTTGTGGTCCAGATACCGGTAGATGAGATGCGGAATGATTCCCGCCGGGCAGACACTTTCGCAAAATCCGCAGAATACGCACGGACGGGCTTCGCCGCCCAGTGCGGTAGTGAATTTTTCTTTAAAAAGGGGTTTGAAGAAGCTGGCAAATGTATTGGAGTATGAGCGTTTGGTGAAACCGGGCTGGACAAAGGCGAGCACCTCGCGCTTGGTCATTTCTTCGAGCACGGTGAGAGAGCGGCAGCCGCAGTCAAGACCGAGCTGGACGCCTTCTACTGCTGTCCCGGTTAATACGCCTCCATTGACAACCCTCAGCGGAACCGCGCCGTTTCTGAAGCCCAGGTCCGCGAGAGGGTAGCCCAGGGGGAGCTGATGATGCCCGGGCGAGTCCACCATGGGGCCACTCAAAGAGATGATTCGTTTGACAAAAGGGTGATTGTCCTCGATCGCAGCCCGGACAGCGAGCACAGCCTGCAGATCGGTGGCCCAGGTCTTTTCCGGATTGAGATCATTGAGTTGGGCGGCCAGGGCGGGTGAATCGAAGGGGTAGAGCTCAGGTACCTCAAAGAGCTTGAGCCAGGCCGAACGTTCGGTTGTTACCGTCTGCAGCCGGGACTTGATTTCTGCATCAGATTCGGCACAGATGAGCATGACTTCGGTGCCGCCAAGTATCTTGTGCAAGAGATCGAGCCCGGCGCCGAATTGCTCAAGCGCATCTTTAAGCAGGGTCTGCGCCTCTGGGAAGAACGGCTCGAATCTGGAAACGGCGATGACCAGGCAGTCGGGGGTGTTTTCGGGGTCCGGGATCCGGCCGGAGTCAACTCTGGCAAGAGAGGACCAGACACCCATTCGAAGCAGGGTCTGGCGCTGATTCTCATCCTCCGCCTGCGGCGCGGCGCCTTCTTTGGCCGAGGACAGATTCTCCAGGGCGATGTGGCGTTCGGCCCGTTCAAGATTTACGGTGCCGTCCATTGGCGCCAGCAAGGGAACTGAAAAATTGATGGGATCCTTGGCCAGAATCTGCCCCTTGCAAACAGCCTCGCCGTGTTCCACCTGCAGATTGGAGAAGTCGAGCGATTCCGAAAAGAGGGGAAGATACAGCACCTCGGGTTTCTGATAAGGCGCGATACCCGGCGAGGGGGCGCCTTCGAGCATTACGTTGTAGCCGCCGTTAAACGTCATAGCACACTCTTGGTCTTTTCTGGCTGCCGGCCCGCGCTAAAGCAAAACATGGAGGCGGGCTTCCGAGCTGTTTGGGGTTTATCAGCTTAGTCATCATCATAGAGATAATCGGCTGCAGCACCAGCTGGTTTCTTATCTGCTAAGGAAGATGAGTTAATTGAAATGATCGATAAGGTAGGAGAGGGTAGTGCCGTGAGAAGAGGAAGATGCCCCGAGGACGAAAGACAACACTTGTACCAATAATCAGCGGACGGCCTATTGGAAATGGGGCTCAGCATTCATTACCCTGGTGAATTATTTCAGATTGTATTGACCTGATCAACACGATGATACATCAAATACATTGAAACAAATCAAAGTATTTATCTATTAAATCGCTCCGCCAAAGTCAATAACAAATTACAGCCTGACACACCGATCGGACCTGGTATGAAAAGCTGTTTTCAGTGCCTTCTGCCTCAGCAGCAGAGTCGGTAGCGGGCTGAAAGCTGTTGCATCTTCCCCTGGGCAAAGAAAGTGGCCCGATCTTGTTCAATAGCCCGTTTGTGCTACATTGTAGACGTTCAGGGGTGGCGATGAAATGGTGTTTCAACTAAAAATATTCAAATATTTCTTGATTTTAGACAATATTTTTGTCAGTTTCTCCTCACATCTGTATATCCTGACGTTGAATAGGAGGTATGATGAGCACTCAAAAGATCAAAGATGTTTTGGCAAACGAAGCTCAGCCGTTACACCACGGTCCTGTGGCAGGACAAAAAGCCACCAGGCGTTCGGTGATCAAGAAGATGGCAGTGGGGAGTGCGGCCTTGGCGGGGTGCAGTGCGCTGCCGGATAAGTGGGTTACCCCGTTGGCCGAGTTCGGCGCGCTGCCGGCCCACGCCACCACCAGCGGGGCGCTGGAAGCTATTATCGAAGAGCTGAGCCAGGGGATCGAAGAAACCGAGGCCGCTGAGGTGCAGGCCGCGGCCGCCCCAGAGGTTGAGGATAATCGCGGCTACGGCAATCAGGTCACGGTGCAGAACAACGGGGCGAAAATTTCGATAGACAAAATATGGCGGGACAAGTTCGTCTTTCCCAAACTTGGTCCTCAGTATGGTCCCAAGCTTCAGATTGTCTGGTCGGACGGCAGGGAGCTCTATGTGCCCGATTCGAAAAAAATGACCATGTACGGCGGCGGCGACGAGAGAAAATATCAGCCCGGAGGTCCTTACAGCGGCAACAATCCCGACATCCCCACCATGGAGGTCTATGCCGCCATAGGTACCCATCCGGACAGCGTCACTCTCTACTATTGAAAATTGGGATTGTGGCTCAATCCCCGCGCGCCTTGCCCTTGAACAAATGTCCTGATTTCACACGGTATCAGTAAGGATTCAATTGCTGAAGACCTGGGGCTTCTGCTGCTCTAATATCCAGTGAACGAAGGGGCTCGTTTTTCGCCAAAGGCTTCTTTTCCTTCCCCGCCGTCTGCACTCAGGGCGGCGAGTCCGCCGCCGATCGATTCCAGTGCGGGACCAGGTTGATTAGCGACAAGACTGTTGACGATCTGCTTGGCAAGGCTCACCGACACCGGCGAGGTCCGGCTCATCTGAGAGGCGAGTTCCCGGGCCCGAACCAGCCCTTCTCCAGAGGGAACCAGTTCATCGATCAAGCCAATCTCCATGGCCTCCTCAGCCGTAATCGCGGCGCCGGTAAAAATCAGCTTTTTCAGCTTGCTCGGACCGACAAGCTGCAGTGCTTTCTGGGTGCCGAGCCAGCCCGGGATGGTGCCTACTTTCGCTTCGGGAAAGCCATAGCATGAACCTGCTTCGCCGACGCGTATGTCGGCAGCCAGGGCGAGCTCCAGAGATCCTCCGAAGGTGTAGCCGTTGACCACCGCGATGACCGGGTGAATCAGTTCGTCGATAAGTTTCATGATGCGGTGGCCGTGGCGGGTCCAGGTGCGCCACATTTCGATCGGCGCCAGTGCGCCCCAGTCTTTTATATCGGCACCGACGCCAAAGGTGCGGGCCGATTTGGAATGGAGGATAACCGTCCGAATGTCCCTGTCGAGATCCAGTTCTTCGAAGTGGTGCTTCAGGGTCTGCATCATCTCCCAGGAGAGGGCGTTAAGCTTGTCCTCTCTGCTTATGGAGATGAGGGCGAGGTGTTCTTCTCTGACCAGCTCGATGTGTTTGTCCAGGTTTTTCATGTGTCCGGTCCTCGCTGCTAGAAATGGGGTTCAGAGATAGGTTGATTGAATATGCTGTTTGACTGAGATCAGATGTTCGCGCATTGCCTTTTCGGCCCCTGTTTCGTCCCGCGCCCGCACCGCCTGTACGACTGCAGAATGCTCTTTTTTGAAGGAATCCCAGTTTTCAGGCGTGATCCAATGTTGTTTTCTCAGACACCACTCGTCGGACAGGCGCATTTTGCTGATCCCTCCGTAGAGGGCGATGAGCAAAGAATTTCTCGTCGCTATGACCAGGGTTTCATGGAACTGGACATCCCATTTTTCGTTGGTTTCCAGATCGTTGGCCTCGTGATTGCGCTTGGCGCACAAGGCCAGCCGCTCGATCTCCTGAAAGGACGCACGCTGGGCGGCCGCACCGGCAATCTGAGGTTCGAGCATCAACCGGGCTTCCATGATTTCCAGCGGATTGGTTTTGCTGGTGACGATCCTAAACGACTCGGAACCGAGAGCGGGCCGGGGCCCGGCGAAAGTTCCCTTACCGACGTGGCGCCAGACCAAATCTTCAGCCTCGAGGCGGGATAGAATCTTGCGCAGACCGCTGCGCGAAATGCCGAGTTCGGCGCACAGAGAGCGCTCCGAAGGAAGGCGCTCGCCGAGCTGGTAATGGCCGCTGGCGAGACGATCGCGAAGCATTTCCAGGGCGCTGATAGTTTTTGTCTGCATATGTCGACCACGGTAGTTTTTCGCCAACCAATATAATACCAATATCATTATTGGTATTATATGTAAATAACAAATTTTTATATTAACTCAATATGTTAATAAAAAAATTTTTAATATAGTTAGACACCAATATCATTTTGGTGTATTTTATTCCCTGCATCCTCAATATGACAGGGTTGAGAAATTCAGACAGGGGACCCCCAGGAGAGCAGCAATGGTTTCGATAGTCAGCGCCCGGCACGCAGTGGAAGTTATCAAGGACGGTGTCACGCTAGCGATCGGCGGCGCCGGTGCCGGACACGCGGTTCCGGATCGACTGATGAAGGAGCTGGGAGAGCGGTATATCCGCAGCGGTGGTCCAGGCAACCTCAGGGTAATTCATCCCTGTGGGATCGGTGACAATGATTCCCGCGGCATGAATCATCTGGCCCATGAGGGGTTGATCGATACTGCCATCGGCGGCTATTGGGGGAATTCACCGAAAATGGTCGATCTCGCGCTGCGCAATAGGGTGAAGGGCTACAATTTCTCCCAGGGAGTACTGGGGCATCTGATGAGGGCGACAGCCTCGGGCAAACCGGGGATCGTTACGTCGATTGGCCTCAATACCTATGTGGATCCCCGGGTGGAAGGAGGCAAACTCAACAGCATTACCACCGAAGACCTGGTCGAGGTGATCCAACTCGGCGGCAGAGAGTACCTGTTTTACAAAACCATTCCGATTGATGTCGCCTTTATCAGGGGGACCACGGCAGACTGCGAAGGCAACCTTACCATGGAGGAAGAGGTCGGCACCTTCTCCATGCTTTCCATAGCTCAATCTGCCAAGGTAAATGACGGTATCGTTATCGCCCAGGTAAAACGGACCATCGAGGGCCACTGCGACCCCACCCAGGTGAAGGTGCCGGGGGTGTTCATCGACTACGTGGTGGTCGAGCCGGAGCAGGAGATGACCTTTCTGACCGCTTTCGACCCCGCTCTGGTGAAAAGAGATGTCGAGTACGAGGCCGAGGAGTTGCGGCTCGAGGGGGTCAAGCGGGTGGTAAGCCGCCGGGCGGCGCTCGAGTTGAGGCCCGGTATCTTCGTCAACCTGGGGTACGGCATGTCGGACGGGGTGCCCATCGTGGCCCAGCAGGAAGAGATCACCGATCAACTTGTCTTCATGATTGAGCAGGGCGCCATCGCCGGAATTCCGACCACTGGATTGAATTTTGGGGCGATGTTCAATCCCACCGCCATCATTGACGATGTCTACCAGTTCGATTTTTTTCACGGCGGAGGCCTGGACATGGCCTTTCTGGGGTTTGCCCAGGTCGACAGGATCGGCAATATCAACTCAACCAGGTTCAACAATTTCATCACCGGCAGCGGAGGGGCCATCGATATCTCCTCGGCGGCCAAGAAGCTCGTCTTTTGCGGAACCTTCGCCGTTAAGGGGGAACAGCAGATCACAGCCGACGGTTTAAAGGTGATTCACCCGGGCAAGGCAAAGAAATTTGTCGACCGGGTGGAGCAGGTGACATTTTCGGGTACGAGTGCGATCGATCGCGGCCAGAGCGTGTTCTATGTCACAGAGCGAGCGGTCTTCACCTTGACGCCGGAGGGAGTGATGCTGCTCGAGGTTGCACCGGGACTCGATCTACAGACGGATGTGCTTGATATGATGGAATTCAGGCCGCTCATCAGCTCCGAGCTGAAAACCATCGATGCCATGATTTACCGTGCAGGGCCACTCAATCTGAAAGAAAAGTTCAAAAAAATGAAGCAGCGCCAATAGTTGGCGGGAGGACGCGGAGTCATGCTGGTTGAGCTACCCACAAACAGCCCGGATGTATACCGGCAGATACGTGAGATGACCGCCGATTTTGCCCGGGAACAGATACGGCCGCAGGCGGAGAGGCTCGACAGGAACGAGGAGTTTCCCGTGGAGTTATTCAACCAGATGGCCGAGCTTGGGCTCTTCGGCGTCACCATCCCCGGGGAGTACGGGGGCGGGGGCGTCGACTGCTACGGCTATGCCATTGTCATGGAGGAGTTGTCCCGGGGCTACTCGTCGGTGGCGGACCAGTGTGGACTGGTGGAGCTGGTTTCCAGCCTCATCTACCAGTACGGTACGGAAGCCCAGAAAGATAAATATCTGCGACCGATCACCGGGTTTCAGACAAAAGTGGCCTATTGTCTCACCGAGGCGGAAGCAGGCTCTGATCTCTCGGCAATCAAGACCACCGCGAGGCCGGTTGGGGCGGGCTGGAAACTCGATGGCGCCAAGTTGTGGATCAACAACGCTCCCCTGGCCGATATCGGCATCGTGCTGGCCAGGACAGATCCGGATAAGGGGCACAGAGGCATGAGCGTCTTCATCGTTGACCTCCATGCCCAGGGGGTCAGCCGTGGACCCAAGGAGGAGAAGATGGGACAGCGGGGGTCCCAGGTCGGGCCCCTCTTCTTCGACGAAGTGGAACTATCTGCAGACGCCCTGCTCGGCGAGTTGAACCGAGGATTTTATATGATCATGAGTGTCCTGGAAAAGGGTCGGGTGGGGATCGGTGCGCTGGCCGTGGGCATCGCCCAGGCCGGGCTGGACGCATCACTCGATTATGCCAAGACGCGGAAGCAGTTTGGCAGCCCCATAGCCGATTTCCAGGGAATTCAATGGCTTTTGGCCCAGATGGCAATGGAGATCTCCGCGGCTCGCGGACTTGTGCATCAGGCGGCACTGCTGCTAGACAACGCCAAACCGGCCACCGAGGCGAGTTCGATGGCCAAGTGTTATGCCTCCGATATGGCGGTGAAACAAACCGCCGAAGCCCTGCAGATTTTCGGCGGCAGCGGCTATATGAAAGGCTACGAGGTGGAAAGGCTTTACCGCGATGCCAAGATCACCCAGATCTACGAAGGAACAAACCAGATCCAACGCACCATTATCGCCAGGCAGCTGCTGAAATAGGGAAACGGCTATGTTGTTCAATATCTTCGTTGTGCTCGAAATTTTATCCTCGGAATGAAGATTAACTATGAGATAGACTGGACTTCTGTGGCTGTGCATAAAAAATAAAGATTCAAGACCGACGACAGGAGGCTTGGAGGTGCAACCATGCTGAACATTGACTACTCAATCACCCCGGAAGGCTTGAAACCTCAACTTGACAGGATGTTCGAGCTGGCCGGAAAGAAGATTGCCAGCATTGAAAAGAGCTGGGATCCCTCACGCGGCACACCTGTTTTTACCGTCAAGGGCACCTACACCACGCGGGGCTGGACGGAATGGACCCAGGGCTTTCAGTTCGGCTGTGCGCTCCTGCACTTCGATGGAACCGGGGAACAGGATTTTCTCAAGCTGGGCCGCGACCGGACCGTGACCCATATGGCTCCGCATCTCAGTCATGTTGGCGTTCACGACCACGGTTTCAACAATGTCAGTACCTACGGCAACCTGCTGAGACTGACGAACGAAGGTCGCATAGATGAGAATCTGCGGGAGAGAGAATTCTATGAACTGGCCTTGAAGATGACCGGCGCCATCCAGGCCGCCCGCTGGACCAAAGTGGTTGACGGGCTGGGCTACATCTATTCCTTCAACGGTTCCCATTCGCTCTTTGCCGATACCATAAGAACCGTTCGCGCCCTGACCCTGAGCCACCAACTTGGCCATCTTCTGATGGGCGAGCAGGACGAAAAAATCAATCTGCTCACACGCAGCCTGCAGCATGCCGAGACCACGGCGCGCTACAACGTGTTTTTCGGAAGCGGCCGGGATTCGTATGACATCCGGGGGCGGGTGGCCCATGAAGCGATATTCAACGAGAAAAACGGCACCTACCGCTGTACCAACACCCAGCAGGGTTACTCCCCATTCACAACCTGGACGCGGGGATTGGCCTGGATTCTCAGCGGTTATCCCGAACTGATCGAATATTTCGAAACTGTCGAAGAGGCTGAGTGTGCTGAGTTGCTGCCGGAAATCTTTCCGGGCAAGCAGGCAATACTGGAGCGCTTTGTCGAGGTCAGCGAGGCGGTGGCCGAGTTCTATATCGAGCATTGCACCCCGGACGGCATTGTCTTTTGGGATAGCGGAGCACCGGGGCTGGCCAATATGGATGAGTGTTTGAACCAAAGGTCGAACCCTTTCAACGATTTCGAGCCGGTCGACTCGTCCTCGGCGGCGATTTCCGCTCAGGGGCTGCTGAGGCTAGGCAGATATCTGCAGCGTCACGGCGCTGAGAAGGGGGGACGGCGATATATCCAGTCGGGTTTGAGTCTGGCCGCCACCCTCCTGGAAGAACCCTATCTATCTTTCGATCCGAATCACCAGGGACTGCTGCTCCACTCGGTCTACCACCGGCCCAACGGTTGGGATTATGTACCCGAGGGACGCTCGGTGCCCTGCGGAGAGTCATGCATGTGGGGGGATTACCATCTTCTGGAACTGGGAGTGTATATCCAGCGCCTGGCAGATTCGGCTATTTACCACAAGTATTATCTCGATTAGTGACTATACATAGCGATAATTATTCCAACCCATCTCAGCAGGCAGCGTTGCTCGCTGCGGAGGCTGCTCGCTGGCGCCTTGTCTGAGTGAGCGCCTTGAACTTATGTCACGAGGCCTGGATTATTTCACTGATAGATAGACAGAGAGGGAAAATGACAGCATCAATAAGATGGGGAATTTTGGGGGCGGGCGATGTCTGCGAAGTGAAAAGCGGGCCGGCCTTCCAGAAAGCACGGGGAGCGGAGTTGACGGCGGTGATGCGCCGTGACGGGGAAAAAGCAGCGGATTTTGCCCGTCGCCACCGGGTCGGTACATGGTACGATTCGGTTGATGGTCTGCTGGGTGATCCCGACATCGATGCGGTCTATGTCGCCACTCCGCCTCGTTATCATCTCGACCACTGTCTGGCGGCCCTGGCGGCCGGCAAACATGTCTACCTGGAAAAACCAATGGGGATGAACACGGCGGAGTGCAAGGCCATTATCGAGGCTGAAGCACAGAGCCGGAAAAAGGTGGCGGTGGCTCATTATCGTCGGGCTTTGCCGGCGTTTAGGAAGGTGGGTGAGATAATCAAAAACGGAGTAATCGGGGAGGTCCGACTGGCGGAGGTCAACTTCTTCCTGCCGGAAGAAAACTCTTTGATACCCGACACCACCAACTGGCGGTTAAATCCGGAAATTTCAGGCGGCGGCTTGTTCCATGATTTGTCGCCCCATCTGCTCGACTTGCTGCTCGTTTACTTCGGCCAGCCGCTGGAGTATGACGGCTTTTCCAGACGGTTGAGTGCGGCCGCACCGGCTGACGATTTTGTTCAGGGGACAATCCTGTTCGACCGCAATGTCGTCTTTCGCGGCTGCTGGTGCTTCAGTGTCGCCCCCTGTGCGGTCTCCGAGCGACTGATCGTGACCGGAAACAAGGGAGTGGTTTCCGTACCGTTTTTCGGTGACGAAGTGACGCTTTGCACGGAGGAGGGAGAGACAGTCATGAAGTTTGACAATCCAGTCAACATTCAGTTGCCGATGATCGAAGCGGTGACCAACTATTTTCTTGGCGAGGCTGACTGTCCATGCTCAACAGCAGATGGTCTGCTGGTGATGGAGATTATCGACAGCTTTACCCGCTGATTATTCAAGCGCAGAAACAGGGCTATGAACATTCACAGTGCAGTGGTGGCCGGCAGCGGCCAGATGGGTCCGGGAATTGCCTATACGCTGGCGTCGGTGGGCTGTCAGGTGCAGATTTTCGCGCGCACGATTGACAGTGTCGAGCGCGGCCTGGCCGGCATCAACGATCTGCTTGATACCCTCAGATCGGAAAGCCTTCTGGAAGCTGGCAAGGCCCAGGGAGTGCGGGGGTTAATATCCGGTACCACAGATCTGGAAGGCGGTGTCCGGCAGGCTGATCTGGTCATCGAGTCGATTCCCGAAAACCTGGAGTTGAAACGGGAATTTTTCGGACGTGTAGAACTGCACTGCCCGGCCAAGGCTATTCTCACTTCCAATACTTCGGGAATTCCGGCAACCGATCTGGCAGCCGGGTTGAAGCGGCCGGAGCGCTTCGCAGTGACTCACTTCTGGAATCCTCCCCACCTGATGCCGCTGGTTGAGGTAGTCAAGGGCGTGAAGACTTCGATGGCCACGGTGGAAACGCTTGTCGATCTGCTGAGCCGGGCAGGCAAGAAGCCGGTAAAGGTCCTCAAAGATACGCCTGGACAGCTCGGCAACCGGCTTTTCCAGGCCCTGCTCAGGGAGGCGATTCATATTGTCGAGGAGGGCATTGCCTCGGTTGAAGACGTGGACACCGCCGTCAAGAACGGGCTCGGCCGGCGCTTCCCGGTCTATGGTCCACTGGAGCATAATGATGTGGTCGGCCTCGATACGCTCCATGCGATCCAGAGTTATATGTGCCGGTCGCTCTGCAGTGATGCCGAGCCGGCCGCACTTCTAAAAGAGAAGTTCGACAACGGTGATTTCGGTGTCAAGTCCGGCAAGGGGTTCTATGACTGGCAGGTGCGCGACGGGGCTGAGCTGACCGATAAGAGAAATCGATTTCTCCTGGAATTGCTGAAAATGGAGCGCTCGAACGAAGATAAAGATTAACTTACAGGTGTGTTTGATCCGGCCATGTATCTCGTGCCCGAAAAGGATCAGCATACCACTCATCTACAGGAAAAAGGGAGTGAGAAATGGATATTGATCTGAGCGGAAAAACGGCACTGATTACCGGCGGCAACCTTGGTATTGGCAGAGGGGTGGCCCTCTCCCTTGCACGCTGCGGGGCAGAAGTGGCCCTCACCTATTTCTCGCATCAGCAGGAGGGCGAGGAGACGGTCAGGATGATCGAGGGGATGGGGGGCAAAGGACATGCACATCAGCTCGATGCAACGGACAGCGCGCAAGTGAATCAAGTGGTTGATCAGGTCGCCGAGACCCTGGGCGGTCATATCGATATTTTGATGAACAATGCCGGGCACCTGGTCGGGCGCACAACAATAGAGGAAATGAGTGACGAACACTGGCACAAGATCATGAATGTCAATGTCTCTTCCACCTTTTATGTGAGCAGGGCAGTTCTGCCTTATATGAACAGAGGCTGGGGGAGGATCGTCAACATGTCGTCGCTGGCGGCGCGCAACGGCGGCGGAGACGGGGCCGTGGCCTATGCCGCCTCCAAAGGTGCGATTATTGCCTATACCAGGGGACTGGCCAAAGAGGTGGCGGGCAGGGGCATTACGGTCAACGCGGTGGCTCCGGGACTTATTCTGGAGACCCCGTTTCATGAGACTTTCAATACCGATGCGGGCATCCAGGGGGCGATCAACGCCACCCCGCTAAAACGGGGAGGCACTCCGGCAGATGTGGCCGGCGCGGTGATCTATTTCGTCTCTGAACTGGGTTCTTTCATCACCGGAGAAATCATTGAAATTAACGGCGGCCTCTATTTCGCCTAACCCTTTTTGACAATCATAGCGGCACGGTAAAGAAACGTCTGACACCCTATTATCACGCTTATGAGCCCGACCCTGCCAACCTTATGCGGGTCAATGGCCGCCAGTCCCCACAGGCTGGCAGTGGAGATGCACAACGCCGCTTACCGGGACTTGGGCCTGGACTACACCTTCGTCTATTTCGGCATCACCGACCCCGCCGCCGGAGTCGGAGCCATTCGGGCGCTGGGGATCAGGGGAATGAACGTGTCGATGCCGTTCAAAACCGCAGTGATCCCTTTTCTGGACCGCCTCGATCCGGCGGCCCGGAAAATTGGGGCGGTTAACACCATCGACAATCGCGATGGGGTCTTAACCGGTTATAATACCGACTATATCGGTGCGCTAAAAGCCCTGGAAGAGCAGACCGATCTGGCGGGGTCCCGGGTGGCGCTGCTGGGCGCCGGCGGCGCAGCCAGGGCAGTGGGGTATGGATTGGCGGAGAAAAGTGCCCGGGTAACGGTGTACAATCGATCCGTTAAACCGGCCCGACTGCTGGCCGATGAATTTAACCTCGACTTCGGAGGAGTTCTGGACGAATTTCCGGGGTGTGCGGAATTCGATATTCTGATCAATTGCACGTCCAGCGGTTTTCAATCTCCAACTGTTTGTCCGCTCGCCGAGAGCATGCTGGAAACATCGCTGCCCCCAGACACCATCGTCATGGATGTGGTCTTTCTTCCACCTCAAACCCGGTTGCTGCGCCTGGCCGCAAGCGCCGGGTGCAGGGTCGTACCGGGAGCAAGGATGCTGCTGCATCAGGCCTGCGGACAGGTAGAGCTGTACACC
>JARRLH010000035.1:0-10000 GCA_037387205.1 Desulfofustis sp. | reverse complement strand
GTCAGGCGCCGGTCGGGGTGATGGAAGAGGTGCTGGAGAGGGAAATTCTTAAAATGATCTGAATCGGTTCCGTCTTCAGGAGTTCGGCACCCACTTGAGTATATGGGAGGCCACCGCCACCAGTTCCCCGTGCTGGTTGGTGATCTCAATCTTTGAGAGGCTGCGGTTCTTCTGCTCGTCGAAGGCGTCTATTTCATAGTGCACAGTGATCGTGTCGTTGATGAACACCGGTTTGAGAAAGCGGATTCGATCATATCCCAGTGACACCGCGGTCATATCGGGATTGCTGGGCGGGTATTTTTGCAGGATCATGGTCGAGGCTGTTGACATGTACCCGATCAGCAGTGAGCCATGGGCAATTCGGCGGCCGTAGGCGGTATTCTTCATGAACTCTCGATCAACGTGGTTCGGGGAGAGATCGCCGGTGATGCCGGCGAACAGGTAAATGTCGCTCTCGCCAACGGTCTTCGAGAAGGTGACCCGGCAGCCGACGCCGAATGTCCGTGTTTCCATAGTCTATCCTCTTGTGCTGAATTCCGTCTGCCTCCCTCCTCCGCATACACTTCGACAAATTACCGCTGCCACTGGAGTTGTCAACATAATTCAGGCCGCTCCGAGTGAGTGTTGAGCAGCGCAGAAATAATGATTATTGCGCCCCGGAGACGCAGATAAAAGACTTGAAATAAAACCTGCTTCTAAGTAGTGTTTTCCTAGCATTCTGCCGTTTTCTGAAAGCCCTGATATTAAGTGATTTGATGTCTAGAACACTTCGCTTTTTTAATAAAGCGGAGACAGCAGTAAATCATGCAAGACAACCGAAAAGGAGGGACGTTCATGAAAAGGAAATTTGTCCGTGCAGTTGTTGTTGCTTTTCTCGCAAGTGTCATGATGGTATCGGCCTCTCAGGCCGCCGACTTCACTTTCCACGGAGCCAGCCAGTTCGATGAGGAACACGCCTTTACCCGGCTGATGCGTAAATTCGAGGAACTGGTGCAGCTCTACTACACCGGTGACAAGTCCATCGAGTTCGTCATGCATCTGAACAGCGAGCTGGGGCTTGAGAAGGATTATGTCGCCTATATGAACCAGGGGATTTCGGTTGATTATGCAGTGGCCTCGCCGTCGCATATGTCCACCTTCTCGAAAATGGCCTCTTTGATGGATCCGCCGATGCTTTACCAGAACCACATCCACTGGTCTAAAGTATTGGGCGGTGATGCACTGAAGCCGATCGAGGATGACATTCTCAAGCGTGCCGATGTGCGGATCATTGGTTATGGCGGCGGCGGCACCAGGATGCTGATTGTCAACAAGCCGGTCGCCACCATGGAAGATATCAAGGACGTGCCGATCCGCGTAATGGGAGCGCCGATCCAGACCAAGATGTTCTCGGCCTTCGGCATGGCGCCGACGGTTATTGCCTATGCCGAGGTTTACAACGCCATCCAGACCGGGGTTATCGATGCCGCCGAGAACGAGGCGGCAGGCATCCAGCAGATGAAATTCTACGAGGTGGGCCCCAACATTGGTCTGACGGCCCATGCGATTACCGTTCGCCCGCTGTGCTTCTCGAACAAGACCTTCATGAAGCTCCCCGAGGATTTGCAGGCGGCCATTCTGCAGGCGGGCAAGGATGCCGGCACCTACGGCCGCATCCTTGAGTCCTCTGAGGATAAGATGAAAATGGCGCAGATGGAAAAAGAAGGGAAGCTGAAGACGATCTACTTCAAGGATCGAGACCAGCTGGTGGAAGCAGCCAAACCGGTTCTTCAGGAATACTTCAAGGAGCAGGGAGTCCCGGATCTCTACCAGCAGATTCAGGATGTTGCCCAGCAGTAAACTAACGCGTTTGAGAACAGTGCATCATAGCGCTCTTCGGAGCTGATAGAAAGCCGGGGGCCTCAGGTTCCCGGCTTTGATTTATCGGTGGCAGCAACGGCAGCTTACGCTGAGATGTATATCCGGGTGTAAACAAGATGAGAAAAGTATTGAATGGCTACTACCGGTTTTTACAGGTGGCGCTGGCGACCCTGATGGGGCTGCTGCTGATCCCGGTAACCCTGCAGATTTTCGCCCGCTACTTCAGTTTTATTCCCCGTTATATCTGGACCGAGGAGATGGCCAGGTTCTGCTTTATCTGGGTTATCCTGGTCGGTTCGATGATTGCAGTGCGGGATTCAACTCATTTTTCCGTCGACCTGCTGCCCAAACCCAAGACCAAGCGCGGAGAGGCGGCGGCGCGGATGTTTGTCGATTTCTGGATCCTGGTGACCGCCCTGGTCTTCATTATCTGGGGCTGGCCGCTGGTCAAATTCGGTCTGCTGCAGACCTCGGAAATGGCCGAGCTGCCGATGGTCTTCATCTATATGGCCTGGCCGCTGGCCGGCTTTACCTGGATTCTGTTTCTGATCGAGAAGTTTGTTGACAATATCAAATTGTGGCGGAGTGAGAATTCATGACACCGGGTCTCGTAGCAGCAATCCTGTTTAGCGTCTTTATCGTTCTGGTGATTCTTCGCATCCCGGTGGCCTTTGCCCTTGGCCTGGCCTGCGTCCCGGTTTTTATGCTCGATGACCGGCTGACCCCGTTTCTGCTGATGAACGAGATGTTCAAGTCCTACAATGCCTTCGTGCTGCTGGCGGTACCGTTTTTCCTGATGGCTGCCAATATCATGAACTCGGCCGGCATTACCGACCGTCTGGTGAAATTGGCGCGGGCGCTGGTCGGTCACCTGCCGGGCGGGCTCGGGCATATCAACGTGGTGGTCTCCATGCTGTTTGCCGGTATTTCTGGTTCGTCCACTGCAGACGCGGCTGGAATCGGCTCGCTGTTGATACCGCAGATGAAGAAACAGGGGTTCTCCCCCACCTTTTCGGTGGCCGTGACCGCCTGTTCCTCGGTGATGGGGGTCATTATCCCGCCCAGCATCCTGATGGTCGTCTGGGGGGGACTGATGACCGTATCAATCGGCGGTCTGTTCTTGGCAGGTGTTGTTCCCGGGATGCTGGTGGCCCTGTCCCAGATGCTCACCGTCTATGTCTATGCCAAGATCTATGATTATCCGATTTATTCACGGTCAACCTTCAAAGAGGCCGTGATAGCGATCCTCCAGGCCACCTTGCCGATGATGACGCCGATGATCATCGTCGGCGGCATCGTGGCCGGTTTCTTCACCCCGACCGAGGCTTCGGTTATTGCCGTTATCTACTCGTTCTTCCTGGGCATGGTTATCTATCATACGGTAACCCCCAGGCAGGTACCCAAAATTCTCTATGAATCAGCTCGCTTTGCGGCAATTTCACTGTTCTGCGTCGGCACCGCCTCGGCTTTTGGCTGGCTCCTGGCTTACTACAAGATACCGCTGGCATTAGTTGATTATCTCAAGCAGTTCGGGGTCGGACCGATCTCCACCGGCCTGCTGGTGGCCTGCGCGTTTCTCTTTATCGGCATGTTTATCGACGCGATTCCGGCGATTATCATCCTCGGTACGGTGCTCTGGCCGCTGGCCCAGTTTGCCGGACTTCATCCTATTCATTTTGCCATTATCGGGGTAATTTCCCTGGCCTTCGGCCTGGTCACGCCGCCTTACGGTCTCTGTCTCTTGATAAGCTGCGCCATCGGCCAGGTTGAACTGAAGAAGGCGATGAAGGACGTGGTCATCATACTGTTTCCAATGCTCGGCGTATTGTTGCTGGTGATACTGTTTCCCGACATTATCCTGGCCCTGCCGCGCTGGCTGGCACCCCAATTCGTCAATTGATTGGTGACGGTAAAGCACCATTTGCCGACTGACATCAGGTAGTGATAATCAAGCGGAAATTGTTCAGAAGCTTACCAACCGTGAGGGAGGGTTCACTACCAATCGGTTGTCCTATTTGTCAGGCCAGCGTCGCAATTGTCAAATTCAAACCTGATTTCGGAGTAAATCCATGATAAACGAACTCTTCGATCTGAATGGAAAAGTAGCCCTGGTTACCGGCGGCTCCAAGGGCATCGGCAGGGCCATGGCTCGCGGCCTGGCTGAAGCCGGGGCCGATATCGTCATCAACAGCCGCAGTCGGGCAGAGATGGATGAAGCGATGAGCTACATCCTCGACGGAACCGGGCGCCAGGGTCACTGCGTGGTGGCTGATCTTTTCAAACGTGAGGATACCGTTCGCCTGGCCCGAGAGGCGTTGGAAGCGATGGGGCGGGTTGATATCATCGTCAATAATGCCGGCACCAATATCGTCAGCCCCGTGGATAAGATAGTTGATCAAGACTGGGATAAGCTGATCGAATTAAACCTCACTGCTCCGATGGTGCTGGTACGGGAGTGTGCAGACCAGATGAAAGAGCGAAAATGGGGGCGCATCGTCAACATCAGCTCGATCTTCGGCACAAAAACGAGCGCGGCGGTTACTCAGCTACCAAATCGGGACTAATTGGAATAACCAGGACCATGGCCCAGGATCTTGCCCCGTGGGGCATCACGGCCAATGCGATCGCTCCCGGGCCGATCTCCACTCCTCTCACCGATCGGATGGTGCAGGGGGAACTCAGGGAGTATTTCAACTCGATGCTGCTGGGCAGATGGGGCACGCCGGAAGACCTTATAGGACCGGTGCTGCTGCTCTCCAGTGATGCCGGCAGCTTTATTACAGGCACCACCCTGACGGTTGACGGGGGCTGGATGACGCACTGATCTCAGCAAAACGGAGGCATAACCATGAAAGTACTCGTTCTCGGCGGAACCGGCGTTATCAGCCGGGAGATCGTCAAATTGCTGGTGTCTGACCGACATGAGGTGACGCTCTACAACCGCGGCAGCCGCGAGATGTCCTATCCTGCCGGGGTAAGGCAGATAACCGGCGACCGAATGGATCGGCAGAAATTCGAGTCGGCCATGCGGGGTGAGCGCTTCGATGCGGTGATCGACATGATCTGCTTCAACGAGGCGGATGCCCGTTCCACCGTTGCGGCGTTTGGGGATTCAGGCGCCCATATTGTCATCTGTTCCAGCGTTGCCGCCTACAAACGGCCCTATCGGAGCGTGCCAACGGTGGAATCGGCCGAGGAATTGTTCGACGATCCTGCCTTTACCTACGCCTTCGACAAGGCCGAGGTGGAGCGTTACCTGAACCAGGTGATCGCTGAGCGACAACTGCCGGTGACCATGCTTCGTCCATCTCTTACCTTTGGTCCCGGGGCCGCGAACATGGGGGTGCTGCGCCAGAACTACGGTATTATCGACCGAATCAGAAGGGGTAAGCCGCTGGTTATGTTTGGCGACGGCTCCACTGTCTTCAGCTTTACCTTTACCCCGGATCTGGCCAAGGCCTTTGTCGGTGTGCTCGGCAACGACAAGACTTTCGGTGAGGCCTACCACGTATGCAATGAAGAGCGCACTCGCTGGGAGGATCTCTACCTGGCTTTCGGCCGCGTCCTGGACTGCCAGGTCGAAATCGTTCACATATCCTCTGAGCTGCTGGTAGAAGCAAATCCGGAGCTGTTCAGCCACCTGTTTTTCGAAAAAACCTATCCGGGACTGTTCGATAATGCCAAGATACGCAGCGTGCTTCCCGATTTCAGCTGCGCTATGGGTCTGCTTGACGGGGTGACGATGATGGTGGACTGGTTCGAACGGGAAGCCAACCGGGTTGACCCGGAAAAGGATGCACTCGAGGATAGGCTGGTTGAGTTACATTCACGCTGGAAAACAGAGATGAAGGCGCTTGCCGAGCAGTGAGCCGCCATCCGGGAGGGAGGTGAAAGACCATGACGACCGAGAGGTTTCCGCAACTGACGGCTCCGCCCGGGAGCTGCGATACCCATATGCATTTTTATAACGATGCCTATCCGACCGCCGCAACGGCGCTGATGACGCCGCCCAATGCCTGGGTTGAGGAGTACCGGGCGGTGCAGAAAAGGTTGGGGCTGGAGCGGGTGGTGGTCGTCCAGCCGACCACCTACGGCACCGACAACCGCTGTCAGCTCAAGGCAATGGAGGCTTTCGCCCCGAACGCCCGGGGCATCGTGGTGCCGGACCCGTCTAAAAGCGATGCCGAACTTCAGAAACTCAGCGATGCCGGGGTATGCGGGGTCAGATTTCACATGCTGCCCGGCGGGGCACTGGACTGGGATGTTCTTGAAGCGGTTGCCGCCCGGGTGCATGACTTCGGCTGGCACGTGCAGCTGCAGATGAACGGCAGGGAGTTTCCCGAGCGGGAGGCACTGCTGAAAAGGCTCCCCTGCGATCTTGTGGTTGACCATGTCGGGCGTTTCATGGGTCCGGTGTCGGCTTCAGACCCGGCTTTTAAAACCCTGCTCGGGTTCCTTGACCGGGGCCGCTGCTGGGTTAAACTCTCGGCTCCCTATGAATCTTCGGAGAGCGGGCCGCCGGGATGGGAGGACGTGAGCGCGGAAGCCAGAGCACTGGTCAAGTTCGCCCCGGAGCGGATGCTCTGGGCCAGCAACTGGCCCCACCCTGGTCAGACCGCTCCCCCCGACGAGGCTGATCTCCTCGATCTGCTGCTCACCTGGGTGGAAGATCCGGCAACCAGAACAAAAATTTTGCGCGACAACCCGGCGGAGTTCTATCAGTTCTGAACAATCTGCCGCGCTGTGCTGCGCCGCTATCGAAAATGCGGGGCTCACAGCCCTGTACTGTTTTTTACTGCCACACGCGGACAATTCATTGGCAAAGGAGTATGAACGACCATGCTAAAGGTATTCCTGTCTCATAACCCAGAGGACCTGGGAGTATATTTCCAGAAGGCTTATGAGGCTCTGGATGGGATGGTGGAGGTGATCCTCAACCCAAAAGAGAGCAATCTCGGCACTGAAGAGTTAATTCAGGCGGCGGCCGGCTGTCAGGTAATCGTCTGTCATCGCGCCACCCACGGCAAAAAGGAAATCTTCGAATCACTGAGCGACATGGCCGTTTTTATCCGCCCCCAGGTGGATATCAGCGACGTCGACGTGGCGGCTGCCGAGGCCAATGAAGTGCTGGTCCTCAATTCGGTGCCGGCCTTCATTCCCGCCACCGCCGAAATGGCTCTGGCCCTGATGCTTGACCTGGCCAGGGATGTAACCGCTTCGACCATGGAATTCAAGGCCGGAAGGATGCCGCCGTCGAATATGGGACGGCAGCTGAACGGCAGTGCAGCCGGGATAATCGGCTATGGCGCAATCGGCAGTTATCTGGCAAAAAAGCTGAAAGCTCTGGGGATGAGGGTCCTGGTTAACGACCCCTATGTCAGTTGTGGCGAAGAAGACATTGAACAGGTGGATCTCAAGGTCCTGCTTGAAAACTCCGACTTCGTCCTGCCCCTGGCGGTGGCCACGGAAGAGACTGAAAACCTCATCAACCGTGAGACCATAGGCTGGATGAAGCCCGACGTCTATTTCGTTAATGTGTCCCGCGGCAACCTGGTGGATGAAGAAGCCTTGGCCGAGGCCTACCGGGCGGGGCGTATCGGCAAGATCGCCATGGATGTGGGGCGCGGCTCCGACCAGCGCCCGTCTGCACGGCTGGCCGAGATGAAGGGCGTCGTCGCCACCCCGCATCTGGGCGGTCTCACCGTGCAGAATGCCGAAGCCCAGGCCTGGAGCGCTGTCGAGCAGGTGGAAGCCATTCTGCAGCGCCAGATGCCGCCCCGAGCTGTCAACCCGCAAAGCGATGCCCGTCTGAAAAAGCTCTGGGCCGAGCTGCCCCCCGGGTAGAGGCTCAAGGCGTTGCGGTGCCGCTGCGGGCGGCCCTCATGAAATCGAAGTCGCAGCCCTGTTCCGCCTGGTTCACCTGCTCGTGGTAGAGGCGCAGATAGCCCCGCAGACTGGCGGGGTCGACGGCTGGCTTGATCCGGGTGCGTCTGCGCTCGAGCTCCTCATCATCGACCAGCAGGGTCAGCTGCCGGTTGGGAACGTCAAGGCTGATCATATCGCCATTTTCCACCAGGGCCAGCGGTCCGCCAACCGCCGATTCGGGGGTGGCGTGCAGGACGATGGTCCCGAAGGCGGTGCCGCTCATCCGGCCGTCGGAAATCCGCACCATGTCCTTGACCCCCTGCCGAGCGAGTTTCTTCGGAATCGGTATGTAGCCGGCTTCCGGCATGCCCGGGGCTCCGCGCGGGCCGCAATTCTTCATGACCAGTACGTCGGCTTCTTCCACCTCGAGATTGGGGTCGTCTATGCGTTGCGCCATGTCCTCGACAGATTCAAATACTACCGCCTTCCCTGTATGGACCATCAGTTCAGGGGAGCCAGCCGATTGTTTGATGATGGCTCCTCCGCCGGCAAGGTTGCCTTTGAGCACTGCAATTGAGCCGCCGCGATGAACCGGTCGGTCCATTGTCCTTACCACATCCTGGGTGAAAGGTGCAGGCAGCGTATCTATTTCTTCTCCGAGAGTGCGTCCGGTGACGGTCAGGCAGTCGAGATTGAGCAGCGGTCTCAGCTCCCTGAAAACCGGTGCCAGCCCTCCTGCTCGGTGGAGATCGTCCATGTAGTAGCTGCCCGAGGGTTTGAGGTCGATCAGCACCGGGGTTTCTCTGCCCATCTCATCGAACGCTTCATAATCAATATCGATGCCCAACCGCCCGGCGATGGCAGCCAGGTGGATGATGCCGTTGGTTGAGCCGCCGATGGCCAGAAGCATTCGAAGTCCATTGGCAAGGGCCTCCGGGGTGATGATTCTGGCCGGAGTCAACCCCTCGGAAGCGAGGGCGACCGCCCGTGCCCCGGTCTGCTCGGCGTGCCGCATGCGATCAGCGAGAACCGCCGGAATGGCTGCCCCGCCAGGCAGCATCATGCCAAGTGCTTCGGTTACGCAGGCCATGGTGCTGGCTGTACCCATCACTCCGCAGGTGCCGCCGCTCGGCACCAAGTTGTCGGTAATTTCGTCAATTGTACGGCGGTCGATGGCGCCCGATCGGTACTGGGCCCAGAAGCGCCTGCAGTCGGTGCAGGCCCCGACCCGCTCATTGCGATGGGAGCCGGAAAGCATCGGTCCGGTGACCACGGAAATTGCCGGTATATCCGCACTGGCGGCGGCCATCAACTGAGCAGGGACAGTCTTGTCGCAGCCGCCGATCAGGACGACTGCGTCCATTGGCTGGGCCTTGATCATCTCCTCGGTATCCATAGCCATCAGGTTGCGCAGGAACATCGAGGTAGGATAGGCAAAGGATTCGTGCAGGGATATGGTGGGAAAGATTATTGGCAGTCCACCCGCCAGCATTACCCCGCGCTTGATCGCCTCGATCAATTCCGGAACGGTGGCATGGCAGGGGTTGAAGCCGCTGTAGGTGTCTACGATGCCTATAATTGGTCTGTCCAGGGCCTCGCCGGTGTAGCCCATGGCTTTGATAAAGGCCGTGCGGAGATAGAGGGAGAAATCGGGATCGCCGTAGTTGGTAAGGTGGCGTTTCATACCCTTTGGAGTGGATGCCATGACCTGTGCTCCGCAGTGGAGATTAGTGGAACTCCTTTATTTTAGCGTATCAGCAGCAGCCGGGGAGACGATGGGTAGTGTGTCCCCTCTCGGGGCTATTCTTTTTTGGGAGACTGATCGAGGTACCACTGCATCGGATCGAGCAGTTCATATCCGAGGGCGAGCAGTTTCTTCTTGATTGATATCACGTTGTTGGTCAGCAGATAGGGAAAAATGGCCCGCCGTTCCTTATCCCAGTCGCGGGCGACGAGCACCGATCCCAATGAGACGTTCTCTTCGGCGGCGATGTCGACAATTTTTTTGAGCTGACCCGGCTTTTCATCCACCAGAATACAGAGCAGGGTTCCCGGCTCCTCGATGCCCATGATATTGACGAAGGCGCGGAGCAGGTCGCGGGTGGACATGATGCCCTTCAGATATCCTTCCTCGTCGACTACCGGCAGGGCTCCCACCTTTATTTTACCGATAATCAGCAGGGTGTCCTGCAGTGTGTAGTAGGGGGCTACGGTTATCGGATCGGCGGTCATTATTTCGCCTATGGTATGCTTCAGCACCTTGTCCAAGGTCATC
>JARRLH010000034.1:0-13769 GCA_037387205.1 Desulfofustis sp. | reverse complement strand
AACCCTCTAGACCTGCTGAAGGGTTGTTTGCCGCCCAGCCTGGAGCGCTGAATACGTTTGCTTCGCCTGACAATCTTTCGCTGTACATATCCCTGTCTATAGGTGATAATAGAGATTCCTCTACCACAGCGCAGTACAAAAGGGTGTGCTGGAGAGTATTGATATGACACGGGCCGCGTTCTGTATGCAGTGTCATGGCATATACACGGTCGCGGACGGTGAAACCATCCAGTGCAACACCCTGTCGGGCAGCTACCAGAACGCCTATGTGGCCAAGGGCGGCAGTAAGACATGCCAGGAATGCCACATGGATAAGGGGCATTATTTTCCCGGCGGCCGCGACCTGGATACCGTCAAGCAGGGGATTGGCTTCGACGTCCAGATCAATCCGTATCGCCATTTACCTGGACAGATCAAGGACGTCAAGGACGAGAAACAATGGGTACCGAGCGCCGTGGTGACGGTCTTCATCGAGAACAGAGCCGGCCACCGAATTCCCGACGGCTGACTCTGGTCCGGTCAAGTGGTCCTGGATGTGACCGCGCGAAATCTGGCAGAAACGGATGCGGAGAAGCAGGTGATATTCTCTGATCAGAAAAAGTATTTCGAGATCGACCGGGATATGGCTGGCAGGATGCGCTACGGCGCCTGGCAGATCAAGGAGATAGTAGATCTCACCCTGCAGCCGATGGAGGCCAAGAAAGAGCAGTTCTTGATGAACTTCGGCACCGACGTGGAGGAAGCTGAAGTCGAGGCAGTCCTCACCTATTTTGTGAGCGGCAAGAAAAAGGATGTGGTCTACTCAGTTAAAGAGAATTTAGCTTTCGATATCGATTGATTTCTTCAGGGCCGGGGCGCCTTGTCCCGGCCCGTCACAGCAGTTTCTAACCCTACCTGCCTAACATGATAGGGTTAATTCTCAGCATTAATCGCTATTTATCTTGCGTTCCCCCATGTCCATGTGTAAAAAATGAACAGTTGAAAGGATCCCTGTGACTGGATAGAGCTTTATTGAGCGGGATGCGGCTTGGTGCAGGCCTGGTCCTGATACCCGCCGAATCTATTATTACAACGCAAGGAGAAGCTATGAAAAGGGTATTGATCGCGTATTTCAGCAGGACCGGAACCACAGAGAAGATGGCGCAATTCATCGCCGAGGGGATGAGAATGGGAGGCTGTGAGGTTGACCTCGTCTCCATCTCCAAAGTCAACAGTGACGCCGATATCATCGGCTACGACGGGTATGTGTTCGGCTGCCCCACCTATCACAAAGATATGACCAGCAACATGAAGCAGTTCCTGTTCCTTGCTGAGCGGGCCAATCTGACCGGCAAGATCGGCGGCGCGTTCGGGTCGCATACCCATAGCGGTGAATCCGCTCCCATGATCTATGAGACCATGCAGCATGTCTATAAAATGGATACGACCACATTGGGGCCTTTGAATCTGACCGAGGAAATGGTCAAAACCGATGAGGGAGTCAAAGCTTGTCAACAGTATGGCAAAGCCGTCAGTGAAATGCTGCAGTAGCCCTGAATAAAGCGGGTATACATCGAATTGCCTGCCCTGCAGCCGGGCTTGAAAAGATCCGCTGCAGGGCCTTTCAGCCGTTAATTACGTTCGACCGGATCGTAGAAACAGAGATTGATGCGCAGACTCTGGCGCAGCATACCGAGTTGACCTCCAAGAATGATGTCCTCGGTTTTGTCTTGGCACAGATAGCCCTGGAGGGGATGGATAGGGCGCTTGGCCATAACAATAGCATCTACACGTAGCTCGACCAGATGAGAGAAGACAACAAAAGCAGTGGCAAGCCCATTGAAGAGGTGCTGAAAAGCCTCGATTCCCAGCCCAGCGACCCCGAAGTGGACAGCTACTACCATGACCGCATCTACTCGATCCTCAAGGAAAAGCACAAGCGCGAGATTATCAAGTCCTCTTTGATCAAATATTACGAGGCTGAGGAACTCAAACCATATCAGGCTGAGCTCATCAAGATGCAGGAGCATCTCGAGCGCACCGGGAAAAAGATGATCATCCTCTTTGACGGCCGCGATGCCTCGGGAAAAGGGGGGACGATTCGCAGGGTTACCAGGTACATGAACGAAAAGCACTACCGGGTCGTGGCGCTGGGTAAACCCAATCAGGTGCAGCAGACCGAGTTGCACATGAAGCGCTACATCGAGCAGTTTCCCAGAGCTGGCGAGATAGTTCTGTTCGACAGGTCCTGGTACAACAGGGCGATGGTTGAGCCGGTCATGTCGTTCTGCACCGATGATCAGTACCGCCGCTTTCTGCGCAAGGTCACGCTTTATGAGAATAATTTCATCCTTGATGCCGGGCAGACCATCCTGCTGAAACTCTATTTCTCGGTATCCAAAGATGAACAGGCCAGGCGCTTCGAGCGGCGCCGCAATGATCCGTTGCGCCAGTGGAAGCTCTCGGAGGTCGATCTGCAGGCGCAGGATCTCTGGGATGAGTTTTCCAAGAAAAAGATGATCATGCTGCAGAAAACCCATACCAGGGAGTGCCCCTGGTGGATCATTAAGTCAGATGACAAGCACCTGGCCCGCCGCGAGACCATGAAGCTGATCCTCAACTCGGTTAAGTACCGGGGCCGCAAAAGAAGCGTTGACTTCAATATGAGGCCGGAGATAGTCGTGCCGGGTGATGTTGAGCTGAAGCGCATGAAGACGCAGAAGAAGAAATACGGCAAGCCACTGGCTTGAATATCGATATTTCCCCTGCCGCTGCTTGTCCGGCCCTTCGGCACCATCATTTTTCTTAGGGTTTTCATACTTCGCGCAATTCCTGCGGCCGATCCTTCAGGAAGGAAGATATGTTCTTCTCCGAAAATGCAGGTAACGCTCTTATAACGCTTATATTTCTGAAAATAATCGAGTATGGTGGTTGTGCATAACGGATCCATCAGGAGTGAACGAGGTGTAAAAAGAAATGCCGACGTGGCTGAAACTCAATCGCACTGAAATATCAGGATCTCTGGGCGATTTGGGCACGCTCCTGCCGCTGGGGATGGGGCTGATCGTCATTACCCAGCTAGATCCCACCGGCATGTTCTTTACCATCGGTCTCTACTATATCTTCAGCGGTCTCTACTTTCGCGTTACCAGTCCGGTGGAACCGATGAAGGTCATCAGCGGCTATGCTATCGCTGCTTCGGTCACCGCGGCCCAGGTTCAAGCCTCCTGCCTCTGGGTGTTCGCCATCCTGCTGGTGCTGGGTGTGACCGGTTTTATCGATGTTATCTCCCGCTATATCTCCAAGGCCGTTGTCCGCGGTGTCCAGCTGTCCACCGGCATGCTCCTTCTCACCATGGGTGTGCACCTGATGACTGGCGCCTCCACCTTGCAGCAACTGCAGGGAGTCACCGAGCCGTATCTGCAGATCCAGCAGGTAGGGTTCATACCCGTGGGCATCTTGCTCGGCGGCGGGTTTGGCCTGCTCTGCCTGCTGCTGCTCGACAACCGGCGGCTTCCGGCGGCGGTTGTGGTCATAGGCGTGGGCATGGTGATAGGGCTGCTGGCCGGCAGCCGCCAGGGCTGGGAAGACACCTCAATCGGCTTCAATCTGCCCGAGCTGCTGCCTTACTCCCTGCCGACTGCGGCAGATTTCAGCTTTGCTCTTATTATCCTGGTACTGCCGCAGATACCGATGACCGTCGGCAATGCGGTGATTGCCAATGCCGACCTGTCCAGGCAGTATTTCGGCGAACAGGCCGCTCGGGTAAGTCACCGCAGATTGTGCATCAGTATGGCCCTGGCCAACGGCGTGAGCTTTTTTTGGGCCGGCATACCTTTGTGCCATGGCGCCGGCGGGCTGGCATCCCGGTACCGGTTCGGGGCCAGAACCGGTGGCTCGAACCTGTTCATCGGTGCACTCTTTCTGCTGATTGCCATATTCTTCGGGGAGCATACGCTGAATATCGTTAGATTGCTTCCCCTGTCGATACTAGGCGTGTTGCTGATCTTTGCTGGGATTCATCTGGGACTGACAGTCATCGACATGCGCCGGCGCAGAGAATTTTTCGTAATTCTTCTGATCGCGGGCATTACCATGGCCTCCAATCTGGCAGCAGGATTCATCATCGGTGCGGTCATCGACCGGCTGCTTCGCTGGGAGCGGTTTTCGATCTGAAAGCCAGCGCCTTGAGCATAGGGTACGGTGAATGTAATCTGGAGGAACAAAGAGTAGTGGTGCTGGCCGCTGAAAGAAACAAGAAAGAAGAGTTTTTTTGTAAACGGTATTTATGTGTCGACTCCGGCCCTGGAAAATTTGTTGCCATCGAGTACTGCTATGGCTGGGAGGTCGATGGCGTCCATATTGCTGCCGGACGGCCGCCCATGTTTATTCGATGCCATTTCTAAATTGGCGCTGAAACAGTAGTTGTTGAAGGGGACCTCGATGATCCGTCAGTCGGCGGGTGAGCCCGGGGGTTGTCCTTCTTTTGAAGGACGCTGAGTAACGTAGAGCGACTCGGCGGCCTGGCGGTCGACACTGCGCAGGTGCAGATCGGTCTGCGGGAAAGGTATTTCGACGCCGGCCAGTTGGAACTCCGACTCGATGTCCTGGTTCAACTCGCTCAGGACGGTGAATTTGTCGTTGAAGTCGGCAATCCAGACCCGTAATTCAAAATCCAGGGAACTCGACCCGAAGGCGAGGAACAGAGCCACCGGCTTAGGGGTGCTCAAGACGCTGGGATTCGCTTGAGCACAGTTCAGAAGAATTTCGAAAACTTTAGAGATATCGGTTCCATAAGCAACACCAACAGGGATCCGGACACGCACTTTTTTCTCCGCCAGAGTCCAGTTGATCACATTGCTAGAAATCAGCTGGGAGTTTGGAATTACCACTTCTGCATTGTCAAAGGTCTGAACCGTTGTTGCCCGGAGGCCCAACTCTTTTACCTCGCCAACTTGGGTGCCGACGTCGATCATATCACCCACCTTAATGGGCCGCTCGAAGAGCAGAATCAGTCCGCTGACAAAATTATTGACGATTGCCTGAAGGCCAAAACCGATACCGACACCAAGGGCACCGCCTAATATGGTAATCTGATTCAAGCCAAACCCGAGAACCCTCAGAAGCACAAGGAAACCTACGATAAATATGGCATAGTGCACCAGTCTGGTGATGGAGAGCTGAACGCCTTTCTCAACTTTGTGACGGGGAAGGATCTCCTGGAGCAGAAACCCCCTCAAGGCGCGGGAAACAAGCATAGTAATATAAACGATAAGCACAATGGTTATCACCGAAACGGTCGTTATAGTGAGTGATCCGAAGGTGAAGTTAAGCGAGAAAAGCGCCTCAAATGCGTCGAACAGCGTCGGGTAGACCCATGTTATTACCAGGACGAAGGCGATCCAGAGAATGAAATGCAGGAGTGCCAGCACAGGGTGTATTTGCTGGACTATGCTGGCGGCATTGGTTTTTACGAATCGCCAGGGCGTGTTGATCAATATGAGTTCCAATAGCGCGGAAATAAAGAGCAGCATTATGCGTATGGTAATTGTGGCGGCAATCAGAGACAGCAATCTGCCAAAAAGCACCACTGCTAGTTGATCATATCCGCTGATCCCGGCAATTATTATGAGGGCCGGAAAAATACCGAGAATCAGGGAGGTCAATAATGGTCTGTCAGCGCTGTTTTTATACCCTCGGCGAAGAACCCAGATGAGGTAGGCAAGTAATCCAATCGAGGCATAGAAAACGAAGAGATAGAAGAGCAGCCTCGGAAGATTGATGAGGGTGAGCAGAATCGTCAAACTGATGTAGAAAATTAAGTGTCTTACGAGCCTGGTTTTCCATCTGGTCTTGAAGATAGTATTGGCGAGGACTGCCACGCAAAATAGCAGCGGCAGATATAACAGGGTGTTCCAGTCCGGAGGCAGATCGGTGTAATTACTAAGCGTGACAAAGGAAATTAAGGCCACACAGAAGACGAAAATGGAACTCACCAGCGGACGTTCGGCAAAAACGGTCCACCCTGACGAAGATTTAACCAGCTTCTGTGAGAACTTTATCAGCAAGGAGAGGAACAGGATTAAGAGCAGGCTGGCCGTAACGAACTTTAGGTTCTGAGCGAGATACTGAAATTGATACTTACCGAAAAGAATGAGGTTCTCCCAGCCCATAACCATCTGAGCGGAGTCGATCAGTTTATAAAAGTCAGCAGAAAGCATGGAGGGTGATGTCTGTTCGGTGCCTGATGCATTCATTTCACCGACAAGCTCAGACCCGATGACACTCAGGCTGTAGATTCTGGTCTGCAGTTTACCGATATCATGCCCGACCAAAAGATTGGATTGCAGCTTGGCATTGATAAGATCCTTTCCGGTATTGATAATTTCCGGCAAACGAGAAAAATCCGGGAGGGTAGAGCTGGAATCGTACTCACTTTCAAGAACGGAGCTAATCTCCTGAAGCTGCTGCTCCAGATTGAGCCAGTGAGCATGCCGGGTTTCAAGTTCACTAATGTTTTTTTGCAGCGTTTTGTTGATTTTGTTTAGGGTAATCGTTAGTTTGTTGATTTTACCGTCAAAAGCGGTGATTGAGTAGAATGTCAGGTTGGGATTTGACTTGAGCGTAACCGCATCCCACTCGAGGTCCTCAACTTTAATGGTTAGTTCCGGAAGTTGATTTTTAATATCGTTTATGTCAGACAGAGATGTGATCCCGAGTTGCAGATCAATCAGCTCTTTAGGTAATAAGTTTGACCATTTATAGGCTTCGATCAGGTCCACTCTCCGGGGCTCGGTCTGCTCTTGGTCAGCGGCGGTGTTCTCCTCTGCATACAGGGCCACAGGCAGTCCCACTGCCAGCAGGATCATTACCAAAAGAGTTATGAAAGAACGTTTATCTGCTGTATGAGGCATGAATATTAGTCTTGTTTATCAGTCCTGGGGTACAAAGCTTGCAAAATATCCTTGCTTTCAGTAATACCGTTTTTTGAAAAAGCCAGCAAATTCGACAAAATAGTGAAAGTTCAAAGGGTATACAGAATGTCGCTGCTACTAGTACATGAAGGTTGAAAAACGGTTGGGGGGAAAGCAATTGTGGAGTTCACCAGTGAGGTTCAGCCCGATCTTCGTCTCAGATCGGCGTATTTCTGCATACCGGGTTTTCCGGCTTTCCTGCAGTAAGAGTAGGCTTACTGAGCATTTTCCCGTGACCTCGTGCTTGGTAATCACGGGGACACAATGGGTATTGTGTCCCCGGCTGTAGGGACCGATGAGGTAGGCCTGCTACCCGGAATAGGGCGAATAGTCCGTATAGCCTTCAGCTCCTGGTGTGTACCACAGTGACATGTCGTCAAACGGGGTCAGCGGCCAGTCATTTTTCAAGCGCTCCACCAGGTCGGGATTGGAGATAAAAGGCCGACCAAAGGCGGCGATGTCCGCGTGTCCGGCGGCCAGGCGTTCTTCGGCATCTGTTTTGGTGTAGCCGCAGTTGCCTATGATCGTACCCTGGTACAATTCGCGGAATTCGGCCAGGGTCATTGGTTCGCCTCTCTCGTGGAAACCAAAGCCGAGGCCGTCCATGATATGGACGTAGGCGAGGTTAAGTCCGCTTAACTGCTTGACGACGTAGAGATAGGTTTCACGGAAATCCTCGCTTCCCATATCGTTGAACACACCGTTGGGGGAGAGTCTGACGCCGACTCGCTGCGAAGGCCATATTTGCGTAACGGCGGCGAGCACTTCGAGCAGGAAGCGGGTCTTGTTTTCTAGGCTCCCGCCATAGCGGTCGTCGCGTTTATTGGTCCGTGAATCGAGGAACTGGTTGAGCAGATAGCCGTTGGCACTGTGCACTTCAATGCCGGAAAAGCCGGCATCACGTGCGAGCTCGGCCGCCCTGCGGTAGTCTGCCACTGTTTTGCCGATTTCCTCAATGGTAAGGGCGTGGGGTGTCTCGTAATCTCTTTTGCCGCGCGGTGTATGAATCTGATCACCCTGCAGTTTGACGGCAGAAGCCGAAACCGGCAGCTCACCATCGTGAAAGTCACTGTGAGAAGCCCTGCCGCAGTGCCAGAGCTGGAGGAAGATATGGCTGCCGGTGGGTTTCACCCTATCAGTCACGAGCCGCCAGCCGGCGGCCATTTCCTCGGTGAAGATGCCGGGCGAGCCTATCCAGCCGATGCCCCGTGGTGAAATAACCGTAGCCTCGGTGATCAGCAGAGCGGCAGAGGAACGCTGAAAATAGTAGTCTGCCATCAGCTCGTTTGGAACCCGGGTGTCGCCAGCGCGGCCGCGGGTCATTGGGGCCATGGCGATCCTGTTCTTGAGCTGCAGATCACCAATGGCGTATTGATCAAATAATGATGGGGAGGTCATGATATACTCCTTGCATAGTTGTGTGTGCCCAAATGGGATTCTCACACTATAAACTGCTAACAATCCGTGTCCATTTACCGCCGCTTTTTTTATCTTTGCAGCTGCACACTGCCAGAGGGGCCGGCGCCCCTGTCATTCTGTTGCTGGTATGACCGGCGTGCCTTTCTTCTGTCGGTAATTTTTCCGCTTTTCGGCTAAGATGATGATGAAACGAGTTTCAGCGAGTCCAGAGCTTTTTTCCGTGACTGCTGCAGATCGACGAGAGGATAGGGATAATCTTCTCCCAGGCGGATGCCTGCCTGCTCGAGAATCGGGGAGGGGGCATTCCAGGGACAGAAAAGAAACTTGTCCGGTAGATCTCTCAACTCCGGCACGAAGCGCCGGGTGTAGGCACCATTCTGGTCGAATTTCTGGCCCTGGGAAACAGGGTTGAATCTTCTGAAAAAAGGTGAGGCGTCGGTTCCGCAACCTGCCACCCACTGCCAGCTCGCGCTGTTGCTGGCCAGATCGGCATCGACCAAACAGTCCCAGAACCAGTCGGCTCCATGACGCCAATCTATGAGCAGGTTCTTGACCAGAAAGGAGGCAACAATCATACGGACTCGATTATGCATGTATCCGGTCTGCCAAAGCTCTCGCATACCCGCATCCACGAGTGGATATCCGGTCTTCCCCTGCTGCCAGCAGCGCAGCCATTTCTGGTTCAACCACCATGGGAACCGGTCGAATTGCGGTTTGAGGTTCGACTCGGGCAGGTGGGGAAAGTGGTAGAGCAGATAGTAGGAAAATTCACGCCATCCCAGTTCCGATTTGAACGTCTCTACATTGTCGTCATAACCGACTTCACTAACACGCTGCCAGACCTGGCGGGGCGAAAGCTCCCCGAAGTGCAGATGCGGCGACAATTTCGAGGTGGCGCTTACGGCCGGGAAATCCCTGCCCTTGCGATAGTTGCTCAGTCTCGATTGAAGAAAGGTGTCCAGGGCAAGCAGCCCACCCTCCTCGCCCATCCTCCAGTGCCGTTCTACCTTTGTACACCAGGGATGGTCGGGCCGCAGTCTGAGGTCTTCCACCGTGAGACCGCCATGATCGGCGCGGTATAGCGACAGGTTCGGAGGGACGTTCTGGGGATCTTCCAGGGTGCCCTGTTCCTGGGCGCGCGCTCTTTTATAAAATGGAGTGAATATTTTGTAGGGGCTGCCATCCTTCTTCAGAATCTGCCATGGCTCCCACAATAATGAACCGTTGAAACTGTGGGCCTCAACTGCTTGCTGTTTGAGTCGATTCTTTAAATTTCCGTCTCGCTCTATCCGCCATGGTTCATAACAGCGGTTCCAGAACACCTGATCGATATGGTGGTCGCGGCAGAGCCGGGGAATTATCTCTTCCGCCCGGCCGCGGTGGATACTGAGCGTCCCTTCAAGAGATCTGTTCAGAGATTTGAGAGAATGATGCAGCCATAGCCTCGAGGCAGCGCCGAGCCGCCATTTATCACCATTTTCATCATCCAGGATGAACACGGGCAGGACCTCTCCCCTGTCAGCCGCCGCCAGCAGGGCGGGGTTGTCATTGAGGCGCAGGTCCTGGCGAAACCAGCATAGGCGTGTTCTTGTCTTCATTTCATCCGAAATTTTTTATTCCCTGGGGGAGTGGTGGCTTGTGCTCGGGACAGAGGTACACTTCATGGTTCAGGTTGCAGGAGAAATGAACTCAACGGACAGCCGGCTGTTTTCTGAATCGCCGGGTAAGCGGATCGAGCACACCGAAGACCTTCTTGACCTGTTCGGTGACGACTTTAGGCTCTTCCCGGAAGATTGATTCCAGCGAAATCAAGGGGTCGTGGTCGGGATTGCTCAGGTAGTTCTTGATCGCTCCTATCTTTCTTTTGATTTCCTTCTCGGTCTCGTGCTTGAGGATAGATTTGAGGCGAATAATGTTTTCCCTGCCCGTTTCATCCAGTTCGCTGTTCTGATATTTATTCAATTTGTACTGGATTCGGCTATCAATCAGCTCGAGCAGAAGTTCTTCATAGTCTTCTCCGAGCCAGATGGTTTCCGGCACCAGGTCTCCAAAATGGGTAACTCCCAGGATATCTTTGTTCTGGCTCCAGTAGCCGATCAAAAACTCGTTCTCGAGACTCTTGTAGTTCTGCCGGGGCATATACATGCGCCGCAGATATTGCAGTACTTTTTCGGTTTTCTTCTTGTGTCCGCCGATGATCACCGATCCGCCCACTTCATCCTTGGTGACCCCTTTGGTCCACGGGGCACCGGTGATACCGAAGTCGTGGTAGATGGGTATGTGCAGAATTGCCGAGAGCGTGTTCAGCGCCAGGGCATAGCCGGCAGAAGGGCCACCCACGTTATAGGAGGCGGAGAGAAGCTGATGGTGGATGGTAAGCTTGGCGAGGAATTCACCCAGCAGTTTTGCCATACTGTACTGGGGAACAAGGGCCTGGAAATAGTTTTTCACCAGTGTCAAAGCTTCCTGGGCCGACTGTTGGGTCATCTGCACGGCCATTTCCATCTGGGCCGAACTGTCCCCTGAGGCCGATACAGCGCCGGTAACCAGCACCTTCTCTGCCGACGGGCTATAAGTGAGGCTGGTGGCTATGGGCAACAGCACGCCGTCCAGCTCATTGGCTCCGACACCGACGATGAAACCTTTTTGCGGTTCTTTGCTGAGCTCGGTTTCAAGGAAATCATCGAGTTCGACTTTGCCTTTTCTTGTCGGGCTCTGCGACATCTCTTCGCGCGCATGCCGCAGGTGGGAGTGGCACAGTGGATAGTCGGCTTCTTTGCCGACGCTGGCGAACAGGGTGAGTGCCTCTTCGTAATTCTGCAGGAACTGGGTTGTTGATTCACGCAGTGCCTTTAACAGGGTATCGCCGTTTCCGATTGCCTCCAGAATGCCGGTAAGCGTTTTCAGGTTGAATTTCAGAAAACGTTCCTGCTTTTCAGGGGAAAGTGTGGAGATCTGCCTAAATTTACTCAACACCATCAGCTCGGTGCTGCGCAGCGACAATGCTTTCTCGGCAAAGGCGGCAAAATCCGCGGGTGTGTTGCAGATCCCCTTGGCCGCGTTGATAATTTCGCTGGAGGTGAGACCCGGTTCCAGCGGCATACCAACAATAGTGGCATCGATTATCTCGTTTATGTCACGTTTTGCCAGTTGGCCCGACACTTCTAGTACTTTCAGACGTTTGGATCTGATAAGCGCGGGATCGAGCAGATCGAGACGGTTGGTGGTCAGGACAGTGAAGACCTTGGAAAGGGGCTGTTCACCGTCGATTATATTGAGAAATTTGTTGGTCAGACGATCGGAGGGAGAGCCGCCGCTGCTGCTGCGCCGGGGGGCGAGTGCATCGCCTTCATCAAAGAATACCACGGCCGGGGCGATCATTTTAGCGATATCGTAGACTTTCACCAGGTTTTCAACCGTACCGTCAATGGGATCAGCCGGGTTGTGCAGGGCGCTGGGACTGGTGCTGATATCGTGAATCTTCTTGTTCTCACTGAGCCAGGTCCGCACCAGAAAGGTTTTGCCGCTGCCCGGCGGCCCGTTGAGAACCACACCCTTTTCTTCGTTGACGTTGTACACAAGGCAGTTATTCGCCATCTCCGAGAAGGTATCTTTAATATCGCCGACATAATCATTCCAATGAGCGGACCGGTCTATCCTGTTGACCACCTTCTTGAAAAGATCGCCGAACGCGTTCCTGGCCACCATTTCAAAGGCGTGGCGAACGAGCAAAGGATCGTCCAGAAAATCGGCGCTGAACGTCCCTTTGAGGCTGATGATATAGCCAACCAGTTTGCGCACATAGGCCGGCGTTACCTGGAGGGCGCGATCCTTGAACAGGCGATAGAATTTACCGACCGCCGTATTAAGGTCTTCGGGATCGAGCCATTGGATGTTGCCATATTCCGGCACAGTTTCTTCCGTGCTGACCCGAATATTGTTGCGCATCAGCTCAATGCGGATGATCTCCTTCATGTTGGCTTTCTTGAGCCAGTATTCGGAGACGTCAATAATCAGCCCCTTTTCCACGAATCTTCTGTAAATAGCCGAATCGAAGAGTTCCGGCTGGTCGGAAGTGGCAATCAGCAGACAGTCTCTGGTGCCGTTGATGATCTCGTCAATAATGATGTTGGAGCTGTCCACCAGGGTGCCCTGCTGACGCTCGGGCCCGCCGCCGCTTGATCTGCCGCTCTCCTTCCTGGCGAAAGCGCTGTGCGCTTCCTCGAGATGTCTGATGCAGGTGAACCTCGGGTTTCCGAAGGCCCGTCTGAGGTAATTGCCCGGTTCACCGGAGAGCGCCGTCTGGAAATCATTGGGGGTGATCCGGGCATAATCCACCATCAGGCTCTGTTCTTCCAAATCACTGAGGTTCTTACCAATCTGTTTGCGGAACAGATGGCTGATAACGGGAATTTTCGCCAGCCGCTCGTATCTGAGCAGACGTTTTCTGCGCTCAATTTCCGAGGCCAGTTCCGGTTCGACCTCCTCGAGAGATTTCCAGAAAGGCGCTTCGGCCATGACATTCATCCGTTTCTGGTCGAGATCGACCTCGGGGCGGACGTCGCTGTCGAAGAACACCTGTTCGATGCCCTTGGTGGCGGTTGCGGTTTTTCCACTTCCGCTGGTTCCTATGAACAGGATTATCGGCGCCTGCGGGACGTCCGGATCGGTGGTGTACTCCTTTCTGATATGGGCCCGGTAGATCTTTTCAAAAAGCTCGCCGAGTTCATCGGGCAGGTGAACATCCGAGAGTTCGCGCTCGAGCAGGGCCAGCATATAGGCATGATCGTTGTCGCTGAGTTCCTTTTCAAGAATGTGATTCCAGGCTTTTCGCGGTACCGTCTGGCCGGACACTTCAAATCTTTTCTGCCAGTCCGTGAGGATCTCGGGGTTTTTCAGGATTGCCAGGTCGCGTTTGCGGGGTGATATGGTAAACCAGCGAAACAGGCCGCCCAGGCGCCTCACCACGCCTCTGCGGGGTTTATACTGGTTGAGACGGGCACGCATGAATTCCTTGGTTTCATGCGGCCAGGACGCCACGATTGCATCTATTTCTGCAATTCGCTTTTCAGGCAGCCGTATATAGCGGATCTTTTTTGTTAATCGTCGGGCCAGCGGCGTCGCTCAGCCTCGCTTATTCAGCTTCTACCGGAAGCGGATTGGGTTCGGGAAGGGGCAGGGTACCTGGGGGGATTTTATCCGTATTCTGAATAACCACGGTGTTCTGCCCGGTCTGGTTCTTTTCATATGCCGAGGCCCATTTCTGCTGCACCAGAAATTGCAGAAGGGAGGTGTCAGTGGAACCGTCCGGTTTGCCAACTTCTTTCTGCAGCGAACTGATGCCCTCGAGGTAGGCCGCATAGAGCTTGCGAATCCTGCTGGCTTCCTGGTCGGCGG
>JARRLH010000033.1:0-13862 GCA_037387205.1 Desulfofustis sp. | reverse complement strand
ATTGCATCCGGCAGCCAGACGTAGAGCGGAATCTGGGCTGACTTACCCGTGGCGCCGATGAACAGGAGCAGGCAGACAAGCACTCCAACGGGCGCTGTCAGGTTATGAGCATTTGCTTTAAGGGAGAGATAGTCAAAGCCATCAGCCCCGATCCCCCAGAACAGAAAAGCCATGCCGAGCACGAAGCCGAGATCGCCGATCCTGTTGACGATAAACGCCTTGTTGCCGGCCACCACATTGTCGGTATCTTCGCTCCAGAAACTGATTAGCAGATAAGAACAGAGCCCGACGCCTTCCCAGCCCACGAACATGACCACGGGGCCGTCGCCGAGCACCAGGATAAGCATCGAGCCGAGGAAGAGATTGAGGTAGGCGAAGAATTTGCCGAACTTCTGGTCACCGGCCATATAGCCGATGGAGTAGATGTGGATGAGCGAACCGACAAAGGTGACGAAGAGAAGCATCAGGGAGCTGAGCGGATCGGCCAGGAACCCCATCGACACATCCAGGTCGCCCACGGCAAACCAGGTGAAGGCCTTATGGCTCAAAAACCGTTGCTCGGCGGGGAGGGAGAGGAGCGCGAAGAACACTTTGACGGCCATGAAAAAAGAAAGCACCGGGCCGATGCACCCCAGGATCCCGTAGAACCGTTCGGATATCTGCTTACCCTTGCAGGTGACCACATACAGCACACCGATAATCAGGGCTCCCGCAAGCGGCAGCAGGGGAATGAAGCCAAGGTATGTGGCAGTGTGTGTCATTCGATCACCCCTTCAGCAAACTGAATATATTGGTGTCAAGGTTGCCCTTGTGCTTGTGCAGAAGAATTATCACTGCCAGCGCCAGGGCCGCTTCGGCTGCGGCCACAGCCATCACCATCAAGGCCAGGACGTGGCCGTCCATGTTGACATGCAGTCGACTGAGCGAGACAAAGCCCAAATTGGCGGCATTGAGCATCAGTTCGATGGACATGAAGACGATGAACACATTTCTTCTTGAGACGACGCCGAGAATCCCCAGGCAGAAAAGTATGACGCTCAATGAGAGATAGTGCGATACCATCAGTTCACCCCCCGTTTGCCGGCCAGCACCACGGCCCCGACCAGGGCCACCAGCAGCAGAATTGACACGATTTCAAAGGGCAGCAGCCATTGGGTGAAGAGTAGTTGACCAACCTCTTTGACGCCGCCGAAGCCATCCTCGAATACCGTTACCTCGGTGGCCGGCAGAGACTTGGAAATTTTGATAAGCAGACCGGCAATCGGCGCCACCACAACAATCCCGCCGGCCAGATAGAACCAGCGGTCGGGGCCAAGCGGCAGGTCTTTTTCCTGAATATTGAGGAACATGATGATGAAAAGAATCAGCGACATGATCGCCCCGGCATACACAATGAGCTGGATGGCGAAGATCAGCTTGGCCGACAGCAGGGCATAGAGGCCGGCCAGGGAGATCAGGGTCACCACGAAGCTCATCGCCCCGTTCATAGGATGCTTGAAGAGAATCAGCCCCAGCGCGCCAAGCACCGCCAGCAGGGCGAAGCCAAAAAACAAGTAGGTAGTAATCATCGATCAGCCACCTCCCTTTTTGTATTCTTCTTCAGCGAACGCACCGGGCGTCTCCAGCAGATCTTCCAGGCCCAGGACCAGCGACTCCCGGGAGTAGCTGGTCACCGAATAGATGCCGGTATCCATCCGTATCGCATCCATCGGGCAGGCCTCCACGCAGTAGCCGCAGTAGATGCACTCGAGCAGGTCGATATCGAAGCGGGTGGGCATCTTCTCAGACTTGCCGTCGAAGCGCTCTCCGGCTTCGATCATGATGCAGTTGGAGGGACAATTTGTCTGACACATGAAACAGGCCACGCACTTGACGCTGCCGTCCTCGTGCCTGGTAAGCCGGTGCCGGCCCCGCCAGCGGGCGGTGATTTCCGGTTTGACCTCAGGATAATGCCTGACATAGAGACGTGAATTGTCCAGCAGATTCCTGAAAAAATGCCCCAAGGTTACGGTCATGCCCTTGATGACCTCAACCAGGTAAAGCTGTTCCAGGAAGGTGCGGCCTTTGCGTTCAACTATTCGTACTTTGATGCTCATAACGTGTTCCCTCAGCCCAACGAGACGATGATCGCACTGGTGATGAAAATGTTCAACAGGGCCAGCGGCAGCAGCTTCTCCCAGCCGATCTTCTGAAGCTGATCATAGCGAAAGCGCGGCAGCGTCCAGCGCACCCAGACATAGACGAAGCACATCAGAAAGGTCTTGAAAAGAAAGGTGCCAATCTGCAGCAGGGCCACCAGAATCCGGTCCGCCACCCCGCCATGGGCAAAGACCAGGTAGACAAGCAGCACGACCTCGAGTATGGCGACCAGCGACCAGAGCAGGGCGACATAGACCGCCGTCTCTTTTTGGCGCGGGTCGATTTCCCGATAGTAGTGACTGCGGTTGTTCCTCTTCATCCACTCCGCGAAGAAGTAGCCGATCACCGGCAGCCCGATCATGATGGCGATGACCACCGGCCGGGCATAGGTCACCAGGGTCTCGGTGGTAAACCAAGGAATCTGATAGCTGCCGAAATAGAGGGTGACGATCAGCGCCGAGGAGACAAACATGGCCACATATTCACCCATGAAGAACAGGGCAAACTTCATCGAGCTGTACTCGACGTGGTAGCCGGCCACGATCTCACTCTCGCCCTCGGCCAGGTCGAACGGCGTCCGATTGGTTTCGGCGAAGGCGGCGACGATGAAGATGATGACCCCCAGAGGCTGGAGCAGAAATCCCCACATGGGGATGAAGCCGAACAGCAGTCTGCCCTGGAACTGGGCCATTTCAGAGAGATTCACCGTGCCGTAGACGGCCAGCAGACTGACCAGCGCCAGGCCCATGGGTATTTCGTAGCTGATCACCTGGGCGGCCGCCCGCAGCCCTCCCAGCATCCCGTACTTGTTGTGTGAGGACCAGCCGGCCAGAATAATGCCGTAAACCCCGAAGCCGACCACGGCCAGAAACCAGAGGATGCCGATATCCATCGGTACAGCCTGCATCATGTAATGCTTGTCCCCGAGAATCAGGACATCGGCAAAAGGGATAACCGCAAAGCAGAGCAGGGCGGTGATAAAGACCAGCATGGGGGCCAGAATGAAATAGAACTTGTGCTTGACATGGCCCGGGATGATATCTTCCTTGAACGCCAGCTTGATGCCATCGGCCGCATTCTGGATCAGTCCACCGGCTCTGAATCCCAGCACGTTGCAGCGGTTTGGCCCGGCCCTGTCCTGAAAGAAGGCGGCCCCCCTGCGTTCCATCCACACCAGCACCGCGACAAAACTGAGCGGCACGAAGGCCCCGAAGGCGATTCGTAAAATGACGAGCAGAATATCAAGCGCCGACATTGGTATCCTCGCTGTTTTGCAGGTTTATGCCCTCAGCGGGTATCGCTTGCGGGTCGATATCGGCCAGACAGGCCACCGATTGCTTTATGCCAGGCCAGGCATGGGGACCATCGCTGATGGCGCCGCCGAGCAGCCTGGTGATCTCTAAAATATCATGGGGATCTTCGTTCTTGAACAAGGCCTTCTCAAAACGCTGCAGCACGTTATCCTCGTTGATGATGGTGCCGCCATATTCGCTGTAGGATGCGGTCGGCAGCACTAGAGAAGCAGACTCATAGACCTGCAGCTGATGGCTGCAGACGGCAATGGACTGGGTCTTGTCGAGCAGCGATTTGAGTTCTTCATCGACTCCGCCGAAAAACAGATCGTTGTTGAAATTGACCAGCAGGTCGGTGTGCTGCAGACCGGAGAGGAACTGTTCTCGACTGGAATCGATTTCGAGCAGTTCCAGCCCCCGGCGATTGGCCGCTTTGTCGTCGTTGATCAGATACTCATCACCGTCGCCGTCGATGATATAGTGATCGCTGTAACCGGACAGCTCGGCACCGTAGAGGGTGGCGAGCCGCTTCACCGCCCACATCTGCTCGAGGGAACAGTCCGGGGAGATGAGCATCAGCGGCTTGCGGGCCCGGTCGAGCCGCTCCCGCACCTGTTCTATGCCCTTGTCAAAGTCGATCACGGCGCCGTCTGCGAGGGCAGCGGTCTGCCGGTTTTCATTCTCGCCGGCGTAGCTCAGCCGCCCGGCGTCACAGATGAAATAGCCGTTGACCTTGAGATTGGTCCGGGCTCGGTAGCGGTAAATCACATCATCTTTGTATTTTTCCCGATGGTGATCGATATAGATGGCGCAGCCCTTGCTGCAGCCATGGCAGATGCCGGGATCTTTCTGCAGGAACCAGACCCGCTGCCTGAACCGGAAATCACTCGAGGTCATGGCGCCGACCGGACAGATGTCGACGATGTTCAGGGCATAGCGATTGTTCAGCGGTTTACCGGGAAAAATCGACACCCGGGCGGCATCGGTCCGGTTGACAATCCCCAGTTCCCCGGTCTTGGTGATCTGCCTGGTGAAACGGACGCAGCGACCGCAGAGCACGCAGCGTTCCTGGTCGTGCACCACTCCGCAGCCGAAATCCATCCGTTTGCCCTTGGTCACCTGCTCGACCTGCATGCGGCTGTCGTCCAGGCTGTAGTTCATGTAATAGTCCTGCAGGGCGCACTCGCCGGCCTGATCGCAGACCGGGCAGTCGACGGGATGATTGATCAGCTCGAATTCGAGCACGTCGCGCTGGATTTTTTTGATGTGCTCGGCATCGAGCAGCACCTTCATCCCCTCCTGGGCCGGAGTCTTGCAGGCCGGCACCAGCGGCGGCCTGCCGTCCTCAATGCCCACCAGGCACATGCGGCAGTTGCCGTCGGCTCCGAGAGCCGGATGATAGCAGAAGTGAGGGATTTCGATACCCACCACGCGAAGGGCATCGATCAGGTTCTTGCCCGATTCGACCTCCACCTCCTGGCCGTTTACGAAGAGCTTCACCATTTCAGCCATGGATCGTCCTTTTCACACTGATTTACGAGGCAGCATCGGTGACGTAGGCCTCAAACTCATCTCTAAATTTATTCAGGTAACTGCGCACCGGCATCGTACAGGCCGCCGACAGCACGCAGACCGTTTTCATCTCGATATTGTCGCAGAGCTCGACCAGCAGGTCGATATCGGCCATCGACCCTGCACCGGCGATGATCTTTTTGACTATTTTCAACATCCAGCCCAGCCCTTCCCGGCAGGGTGTGCACTGACCGCACGACTCATGGTGATAGAAATAGATCAGGTTCTCGACCAGCTTGACGATGTCCACCGTCTCATCGAGCACCACGATGCCGCCGGAGCCGAACATGGTCTTGTGCTCGGCCATTGACTCATAGTCGAGACTCACCGTTTTGGCCTCTTCGGGCGTCAATACCGGCGTTGAACTGCCACCCGGGATCACGCCCTTGAGTTTTCTGCCCTTCCAGACGCCGCCGGCCACACGGTCGAGCACCTCCATCAGCGGCAGCCCCAGCGGCAGCTCATACATGCCCGGTTTTTCCACATGCCCGGAGATGCCGAACAGGTGCGTTCCACTGCTTTTTTCGGTGCCATGGGCCTTATAGGCGTCAGCGCCTTCCTGGATGATGAAGGGCAGCGAGGCAATAGTCTGCACGTTGTTGATAATGGTGGGGCAATCATAGAGGCCCACCACGGCCGGAAAGGGCGGCTTTGACCGGGGCTGCCCTTTCTTGCCCTCGATCGACTCGAGCAGCGCAGTCTCCTCGCCGCAGACGTAGGCACCTGCACCCCGATGCACGGTGACATCAAGACGAAAGTCGTGGCCCCCAACGGACTCACCCAGGTAGCCCGCCTCGTAAGCCTCATCGATAGCCCGCTGCAGCGCCTTAACCTGGGAGGTGTATTCACCTCTGATGTAGATGTAGGCGTCGTGGCAGTTGATCGCATAGCAGCAGATGATGATGCCCTCGATGAGCAGGTGGGGATCCTTGACCAGTATGTAGCGATCCTTGAAGGTGGCCGGCTCGGATTCATCCGAGTTGACCGCCAGATAGGTGGGCTTGTCGAGACCCTTGGGTAGAAAACTCCATTTCACCCCGGCCGGAAAGCCGGCGCCGCCGCGCCCTCTGAGACCGCTCTCCTTGACCTCGTTGATAACATCCTCGGGGCGCATCGAAAAGAGCTTGTCCAGGGTCTGATAGGCACCGTGGTCCTTGGCAACTTCGATGAGATGAGCGTCTTCGATGTCGAATTTGGCGCTGAGAATCTTCACTTCCATCTTCGTCCACCCTCCCCTATTCGAGCGTCGCCAGCAGCGCTTTGAATTTTTCCAGATCCATTTCTTCGTGGAATTCACCGTTCACCTGGACCACCGGTGCGGTCCCGCAATGTCCCAAACACTCGACCTCTTCCAGGCTGAATCGGCCATCCTCGCTGATCTCCCCCGGGCGTATGCCGATCTCCTCGGCCAGGTAATCGACAATCGCCTGCTTATCGCGCAGCCAGCAGGACAGCGTCCGGCAGACGCAGATATGGTAATTGCCCACCGGCTTGAGTTGATACATGGTATAAAAGGTCGCCAGCTCGAAAACCTTGGCCGGAAAAGTGCCAATCCGCTCGGCGATGTACTCGATCGCCTCGGTGCTGATCCAGCCCTGCTGTTCCTGAGCCATCCACAGGGCGGGCATGATCATCGATTCCCTGATCGGGTAGCGGACGATCAGCCGCTCGAACTCCGCATCCCGCTCGGCATCGAACGCAAAAGGTTCACCAGTGCTTAGCAACTCTGAACGATCGCTCATCTGTCCAGCTCTCCGCCTATGATATTGATGCTGCCGAGGTTGATAACCGCATCAGCGATCATCTCCCCCTCGATCATCTCGTGGAATCCGCCCATCGCGTAAAAACAGGGAGGGCGCACTTTCAGTTTATAGGGACCGCCCGAACCGTCGGCCACGAAATGAAACCCCAGTTCGCCGTTGGCGGCTTCATAGCTGTCGTACCACTCCCCGGCGGGCACCTTCACCCCTTCGAAAATCAGCTTGAAATGATTGGCCAGCCCCTCGATCTTGTTGTAGACCTGATCTTTAGGCGGCAGGGCGACCCGGTGGTCATCGACGAACACGGGGCCTTCGGGAATCATCTTCATGGCCTGCCGAATGATCTTGATCGATTCGAAAATCTCTTCGAAGCGGACCATCATGCGGTCGTAAATATCGCCCTGGCTGCCGACCGGCACGCAAAAATCAAAGGCCTCGTAGTTGTAATAGGGGTTGTCCTTTCTGAGATCGAACGAGACCCCGGTGGAGCGCAGGTTGGGGCCGGTATAGCCATAGGAGAGGGCCGTTTCCGGGCTGAGCACGCAGGTTCCCTGGGTCCGCTCGTGCACGATGCGGTTCTGGAGCACCAGTTTGAGCGAGTCGTTTACGCCCTTCTCGATAGCTTTGAGCTGCTGCTCCATATCGTCTTCCCAGCCCTCGTAAAAATCGCGATACATGCCGCCAATGCGGGTGAAAGAGCTGGTCAGCCGGGCCCCGGTCAGCCGGGAGATGAAATCGTAGGAGGCCTCCTTTTCATTGTAGAGATACCAGTAGTTGGTCAGCCCACCCATATCGACCAGGTTGGCCGCCAGGCAGACCAGGTGATCCTGGACCCGGAAAAACTCGGACAGAACCACCCGCATGAACCGGGCCCGCTCGGTGATCTCGAGCCCCAGCCATGACTCAATCGCCTTCACATAGGCGATGTTGTTCATCAGGGCCGAACAATAATTGAGTCGATCGGTCAGTGGAACGATCTGGTTGTAGGTGCGGTTTTCCGCTGTTTTCTCAAAGCCGCGGTGCAGGTAGCCGATCTCGTTGACGTTGGCCATGATGGTCTCGCCGTCGAGGGCGGTGAAAATCCTGATCGCGCCGTGGGTGGCCGGGTGGGACGGTCCGAGATTGAGAAACATCATCTCGGTGTTGATGTCCTGCATGGTGCTTTTGTCTATCCCCTTGGAGGCCAACCGGGCCCGGATCTCTTTCTCGAGACTGTCGGCCTCGTAGCAGATCTGGCCCTTGAAAATGTCGTAGTCCTTGCGCAGCGGGTGACCTTCGAACTGCCAGTGGTTGAGTATCCGCCTCAGATCGGGATGGTTTCTAAAAATGATTCCATACTGGTCGTAGACCTCGCGCTCGGCCCAGTCGGCGGAACCCCACAGATGGGCCACAGATTCCACACCCCGCTCGGGGTCCGCCACCGGCGTGCGCACCTGGAGCAGCCAGTTGCGCTCCCAGTTGCGCAGGGTATAGACCACACAGAACCTGGCGGCGGGCTTCTGCGGATAGGTGAGATAGTCAATGGCGGTGATATCGAGCAGCAGGGAAAAACCAAGATCCGGGTAGGTCTTGAGCCGTTCCATTACCTGGGGCACCGCTTGCGGATCAATATCGATTACTGTGCAGTCGAGTACCGTGCGCGGCTCGATCTCAGGGAAAAGCACCTGCAGTTTGTCTGTCAGCGAATCAGTCATAATCAGTCGAGGATTCCTTTGAAATCTTTATGGCGGTCAACCAACACGCTTTCGGTCTGAATCTTTTCCTGAATCTTCATCAGGGCGTCGAGCACCGCTTCGGGGCGCGGCGGGCAGCCCGAGATGAAGACATCCACCGGTATCACGGTGTCGATGCCCTGCACCGTGCAGTAGTTGTCGTAAATCCCGCCTGAACTCGCACAGGCGCCCATGGCAACAACCCAGCGGGGATCCGGCATCTGGTCATAGATGCGCTTGAGAATGGGGGCCTGTTTGTAGCTGATGGTACCGCACACCAGCATCAGATCCGCCTGCCGCGGTGAAAAACGAACCACCTCGGCGCCAAAGCGGGAAATATCGTGCTGGGAGGCGGCTGCGCTCATGAACTCGATTGCACAGCAGGCCGTACCGAAGACCATGGGCCAGAGCGAGTACTGCCGGCCCCAATTGATGATCTCATCCAGTTTAGTCGTTAATACCGAGTCTCCGAGACCGGCTTCTATTCCTAACGCCAATTGAGCACCCCTTTTCTTAAGATGTAAATCAATCCGGTGAGCAGCAGAAGAATGAACACGGTCATCTCAACGAAACCAATTACGCCTAATTCCCGGAGACTTACCGCCCACGGATACATGAACACAGCCTCTATATCGAAGATCAGAAAAAGAATTGCCAACAGGTAGAATTTGACGCTGAATTTCTGGTCCGCCATACCGACCACCTGCTTGATGCCGCTCTCGTAGGGGGCATTTTTGGCTTCACCGCCAGAGCGGGGCCCGAGTACCGCGGTCAGTACCATGATGGTGGGAATCAGGAGAGCAAGGCCAATGAAGATCGCGCCGGATAGAACCAATTCTGCAGACATCAAGACACCTCACACTGGGCTATAACTGCATTAATGTGTTGCACAGAGCAACCTGTCAAAACCAAACACCGCTTGAATTACCAAGCGGAACCACTCCCTGTCAAGCAAAGGTGATTTTCGTGTTTATTCACATAATTGCCGCACCTTGTGCCGACTGGACAACCCTCCGCAAGCATCTGTGCCTGTTGTGCACAAAACGCTGCGGCTGCGGAAGAATACCACAGAAGTATGTCTTTTGGATAAAGAAAAAGATAGAATTCTACTAATTGACAAAGCGCGGGCACAACACGCACAGCGCAAAACACCTGGCCATGGTCCCGCGTCCCCCTAATCAGTAATATGCAACAAAAGATCAATAATAACTGATAGATTAACACCTCCCTTGCGGCCCCATCAGGCGGTCAGGCGCGGTAGGACTTGACCAGTTCGATGACAGCTTCGATATCCTCCCTGCTGATATCGAGGTGGGTCACCAGTCTGATTCTGCTGCCGCCGAGGATCAGCACCTGGTGCTCGGCCAGATAGGCCTGCAGTCCCGGCACCCTGTCGGCGGGCGGCGAGACAAAGACCATATTGGTCTGAGCCTCGTCGTATTCCACCCGATACCCAGCAATTTCAGCCAGACCTCCGGCCAACAGACGGGCGTGCTCATGGTCGGTCTGCAGCCGTGCGGTGTTGCGCTCGAGAGCAAAGAGCCCGGCAGCAGCGATGATGCCGGCCTGACGCATACCGCCGCCCACCATCTTGCGCCACCGCCTGGCCCTGGCGATGGTCGGCTGGTCACCGCACAGCACTGACCCGACCGGTGCCCCGAGCCCCTTGGACAGGCAGACGGACACGGTATCGAAATGCTCAGCGATCTCGGCAACGCCAACGCCGCATTTCACCGCAGCGTTGAAAATCCTGGCCCCGTCGAGATGCAGGCTGAGTCCGTGTGCAGCGCCAGACTCGGCGACCTGGTCAAGATAATCGAGCGGCAGCGCCAGACCATTGTGGGTGTTCTCCACGCAGAGCAGCCTGGATCTGGCAAAATGATAATCGTCAGGTTTGATCACCTGGGCCACCCGCTCCAGATCAAAGGTGCCGTCGGGATTCAGATCCAGCGGCTGGGGCTGAATGGAGCCAAGAACGGCGGCCCCGCCGGCCTCGTATCGATAGGTGTGAGCCGTCTGACCGACGATATACTCATCGCCGCGCTGACAATGCGCCAGCAGAGCAATAAGGTTGGTCTGGGTGCCGCTCGGGGCAAAAATCGCCGCTTGCTTGCCAAGCATGGCTGCGGCCGTTTCCTCGAGCCTGTTAACCGTCGGGTCATCTCCAAAAACATCATCTCCCACCACAGCGCCGGCCATGGCCTCACGCATCTCAGGACTGGGCCTGGTCACCGTGTCGCTTCTCAGATCTATCGGTCGCATCATGTGTGTCCTTCAGGTTCCATATGTATGGTTGCTTCGATTCCCAACTTATCGCGCAGCGCTAGCTCGACCTGGTGGGCGTGTTCGTGGGCCTCATCGAGGGTCAGGCCGGCGTCCATGGTGAGGTGGAAGGTGAGCTCAATATGGTCGCCATAGCGGTGCAGGTGAAAATGGTGGGGCCGGACATCGAGGTTCATATCGTCGATGATGAGGTCAATTTTTTCAATGAGGGCCCGGTCTGGTGTTTCACCAATCAGACGGCTCACCGAGTCTCTCAAAATTTCATAAGAGGCGTAAAAGATCATCAGCGACACCAGCACACCCAGGGCCCCGTCGATCCACTCGGCAAAGGAACCGCAGAGTATTCCGAACAGAATTATGACCGAAGAAAGTGCATCCGTGCGGTGATGCCAGCCGTCCGCCTTGAGGATGGAGTTTTCACTCCTGCGGCCGGCCCAGAAAGCGAACTGGGCCATCAGTTCCTTGACCAGGATCGAAAAGAGGGTAACGATGATAGCCGCTTTACCGTAATCGACGCCGACCCCGCTCTTGATCTGCTCCACCGACTTGAGCAGGAACTCGAAACCGATCAGGGCCAGCATTACCCCGATGATCACCGAACAGATCAGGTCGCTCCGGCCGTGGCCGAAGGGATGCTTTTCGTCGGCGGGCTTCCTGCTCAGCCAGCCGCTGAAAATAACAATTGCAGAACTAATAGAATCAGTGAGCGTGTGATAGGCATCGGCCGTCAAGGCCACGGATCCGGTGATCAGCCCCACCCAGAGCTTGAGGAAAAAGAGGAAGATATTGGAGATTATCGATACCCATCCCTCGATCAGGGTCCAATTTCTATCTGGGGGACTGGTGTGCGCCACGTGTTATCCGGGATGAGGAAGTGAGAGGGTGCGGAGATGCTCAGTACTGACCCCAGATTTTGTATCCCTTTTCCTCAAAGGACTTAATGCACTCCTCGTAGCGTTGATAAGACGCCTGGGTGCGGAGCATATCGACGGTGCACTCCTGCCGCTCTCCTTCGGAATTCATCAGGATCGTGCGTGAATGTTTGGCTACCGCGGCCGCACAACCGCTCAACAGAACCGCCGTAAAAACTAGTACCAGCAGGCGCATCACCCTCTCTCCTTGTTCTTTCGCAATTTTATCACAACACTACCGTGCTGTTATAAAAGGGTGACCCGCCATGTCAAGGTTTTTATCTGCATCCGCCCGGACTGGACAGTGTCTGAAAATCTTTTGAATTTCTCAGGGCGATCGATCCGGCGCACCATAGGTGAAACCATTGACCGTTTTTTGTATCAGCCAGCCGACAGTCACGACCCCGCCAAGCAGACAGACCAGAAACAGCAGCATGGAGCTGTATTGCGGGACAACCTGAAGCTCTGAAAGATTGAAGTAGTCGGCCAACAGATCGGTCCGCAACCAGGACCTGAGAAAACTCATCAGATAGACGAGCACCACTGTACCGACCGCTGTGACCGCCAATCGCTGTGTGAAGGAACTCACCAGCACCCCGATCACCAGCAGCAGGGCGAGCACGAAACAAGCGGTGGCGGCCGGGTCTCTGCCCATGAAAAGCAGCATCTGCTGCCTCGGCAGCGAGAGAAGATACCAGATTCCCAGACCAGCATTGACCATGGTCATGAAGAAAAAGGTTTTCAAGCCGATCGCCGCGGCGTGGGCGGCAAGCTCACTATTCTCCCGGGCCCTGAATCTGCCCAGCAGGGCGACAAAGAGACCGCCGACCGCAAGGGCACCAGCCATCATATGCAGGTAGCGGGGCAGAAATTCTTTCTGAGCTGAGACCAGCAGGCTGCCGTCCCGGTGGTGAAAATAGTCGGCAAAGCGCTCGGGCAGGGTCATCAGCAGCATGTTGTTGGCAAAGAAGTAACCGATGCAGAAGAGCAGCAGCAATACACCAAGGGCTATCCATTTGCCGGCGGAGCCGAGTCCGTTGAATTTGAAATCGTACAGGTAGGCGCCATAGTAAGCGACGATCAGTATGGGTATCACCGAAATCCAGAACAGGCCCATGAGTATCGAGCTGGTGTAGACGAATTGTCCGTAGAGCACCTGCAGAAAAAGCAGCGGCGCGACCCCGAAGTTGACCGTAAAGGCAATGACCAGCGGCAGCACCACCGCGATTCTGTGGGCCAGCTGGGTGCGGGTATCACCGCCCCTGAAGTGCTGCAGGACCCCGATTGCCAGGCCGCCCACCATTGCGTTCATGGCCAGCAGGTGCAGAGGAAAGGTGAGCAGAAGCAGAAATTGAAACCAGCCCCAGGCGACGGGGATCGTGTCTGCAGATGGTATAAAGGGTTGCATCAGTTCTCCCTCCCGAGTGTGTGCAGAAAATTGGTCAGTGCGTCCTTTTCTTCTGGCGAGCCTTCGAAAGGTACCATCTCATCACTGAATTCATCGAGCTTATCCAGAGCTTCCCGGATCTCAGCAGGTTCCCAGCCCTGAAGCGCGTCAGCCATATCCTCAGGCGCATGGCAGGCGACACACTCGGAATCGAACAGCTCGGCACCGTCGACAGCGGTCGACAGAGGCTGGGGAGGCGGTTCCTCGTCACGCTCGCTCAGGAAATAGAGGAAGGCGGCCAGCGCAGCGGTCTCCTCCTCACTTCCCTCGAACGGCTCCATTTCCTCGGAGAGTTCATCGAGGGTCGCCAGCAGGTCGACAATTTCATCGCGGGTCATATCCTCGGTCGCCGGTCCCAGATCATCCGCTGCATGGCATGAGGCGCAATGGCTCTCAAACAGCTCCAGGCCGGGGTCGACCACCGCGGCTCCAGCAGCCTTGGCAGCGGGCTCCTTGCCGTGCAGTCCCGTGGCAATATAGGAGGCCAGCAGGGCTGCCTCTTCCCGGGTGCCGGCGAAGGGCGGCATAAAGTAGCGCACCTCGTGAATCTTGCCAATATAGGAGACCAGGGCCTTGTGGCTCATATGCGAGGTCTGGGCCATCAGGTCGTTGTTGAACCCGTTCAGGGTATGGCAGGCGTAGCATTGCTGGATGAAAAGCTCACGGCCCCTTTCGAGCTGATTTTCGGGATCGATATCGCGCTCCTCCACCCACAGCGCCGTCTGCAGATAACCTTTGTCGTTCAG
>JARRLH010000032.1:0-14739 GCA_037387205.1 Desulfofustis sp. | reverse complement strand
GCCAAATGCCGAGGGGTGAATAAACATCGCCACCTTGGGTTTCCCGTCTTTATGGTTTTTTTCAACATACTCGGTGAGACCAATCATCTGGGCCGAGTACGAAGCTATTGGCAGAAAAATATAGTTTGAATCGACAAGATTGCCCGCGTGAAAAGAGGCGGGGAGAACAGGTATCTTCTCTTCTTCGAAATCCTTTTTCAAAGCCAGGGTGCTGCCAGTTGAATAGTTAAGGTAAAAGACTATCCCCTGATCAAGGAAATCTTCGAAATTCCTCTTTGTTATATCGTTCTTGTACTGATCGTCCCTGATCATGCATTCGATCTTGTCATCTCCCAGCATTTTTGTGTCATTGACATAATTAAAATAATCTTCCACCCCCTTGGAATACGGATTACCGGCATCGGAGGTGGGACCGGTAATGGCGAGAGACAATCCCAGCTTGTACACCTCCCCGGCAAGAGCCAGGGCAGGAAGGGTTAAAATGCAGATAGCTGCCAACAGAAATGTCCACTTGGTCACGTTGTTCTTTTTCATATCTCCTCCTCTGTGTTAGGTTGCGCCACGCTTGATGTACGCTGCGTCTGAAGACTTTTACGTGCTTTGCCCTCCATGGTGAGGTGGTGCGGAGCCCACCTTGATGGATGAAGTGAAATGGATGGTAATTATTTGTTATTTCATATAATTACATATCCCCTGAAACTGTTATACTGGAGGAATCAGGGCAGCCATGTGGTAACACCTGCATACTCCTGAAGTCCTCCGCATGAGCCGTTGCCATTCATTTACCGTGTCGATTATTTTGTTGTTTCCAATCAGTACCTAAAGGGCCACAATTTTACGTAAGATCTGACAATCCGCCACCAATTGGCTATGCCGCGGGGCTCAAACATAAGAAAAAGAACAATAACCAGGCCAAAACTCAAGGGCCTGAGGGCGGTAGTCAGGTTTGTTGCCGCAGTCAAATGACTGCCGGCCCACTCAGAAAGACGCTCAACCTGCAGGTCAAGCACGCGGATAGCCAGCGGTCCCCAGAATGCCCCCTGGAGAGTACCGAGCCCGCCGACGATCGCCATGGCAAGATAGTTGATCGAGTGATGCAGGGTGAAGGAGTCGAAGCCGACCCCGCGGTACAGGTAGGCATGCAGGGCACCTGCCAGCCCGGCACAAAAACCTGCGAGACCAAAGGCATACACCTTAATTAAGCCGGGGTGCATCCCCATGGCATCGGCCGCCCTGTCATTATCACGAACGGCAACCAGACACCTGCCGTAACGGGTCCGAAGCAGATTTCGTACCCCAAACCCCACGATGACAATCACCACGAGGATCACGTAATACCAGAAAAGATAGTGTTCTGTCCTTGCCACTTTGCCGGTAACCCAGAACACCCGCCCTACGGGGATGGTCTGGCCCTGATCGAAAAAATTCATAAAGTTGATGGTCCATTGAAAAATCATCTGGAATGACAGCGTGGCTATGGCCAGATAGAGATGTTTCAAGCGGAGTGCAGGCAGACCGACGATAGCACCGAAAAGTGCCCCCATAAAGCCGGAAATGACAATCAGCAGTGGCCAGCAGTGGGTTACAATAAGGTGGCTGTCCCCGAGTACTCTGCAAAATGAGGCGACGGTGTAGGCGCCGATGCCGACAAAGGCCGCATGCCCTATCGAAATCAGCCCGGCAAAGCCGGTGACCAGATTCAGCCCTATCACCGCAATCACTGCCACCAGGATATTGTCGATAACAAGCATATACTTGTTGCCGACATCGAAGAAGAGCGGCCAGGCAAAGAGGGTGCCGAGAAACACACACATCACTGTCCGGTCCAGGGAGGTGGTAAAAATCCTCTGCTCTTCCTGATAGGAGGTGTAATAGTTTCCTGTAGCCAGCCAGCGGTTTGATGACATGATTTATACCCGTTCTATCTCGTGGATTCCGAAGAGGCCGTGTGGTTTAAAGAGCAGTATGATGAGCAGGATGATGTAGGGCATTACCTCTCCGGTACCGTTGAGTCCCCAGTTGCCATCCAGGTAGCCGCTGGCAAATTGCTGAATAAGTCCCATTATGATGCCCGCCACCACGGCACCTTGAATCGAGTCAAGCCCGCCCAGGATAACCACGGGAAAGACGACGATGCCGAAGGCGTGCAGCGTATCAAAATTGAGCCCCGTAATATTGCCGATAATCCCTCCGGCCGCCGCGGCACTCAAACCGGCCATCGCCCAGGCCAGGCCAAATACCCTGGGGACGGAAATGCCGATCGCCATAGACGCCATCTGGTCATCGGACACGGCTCTCATGGAAATACCAACGGTTGATTTCTTGAAGAACCAGGAAAAGCCGGCAATCATGGAAAAGGTGATAATGACGCCAACCAGCTGGGTCCATGATATGGAAACACCGCCTATGGTGATCGGCGTAGTCGGCAGGTAGGGCGGAAACGAGAAGTTCTCGGTACCAAACGGGGTGAGATAGATAAGCCCGTCCAGGATCGACATTAAGCCGATGGTAACCATGATGACTGAAATAATCGGCTCCCCGATCAGACGGCGCAGAAAAATTCTCTCTACGCTCATTGCCAGAAAAAATGTGGCAACCAGGCTCATGCCAAAGGAGATGTAGATGGGAATGCCCACCCAGACGGTGAGGGCATAGGTAATAAAGGCCCCGGCAGCGATAATCTGTCCGTGGGCGATATTCAAAACCCGGCTGGACTTGTAGATCAGTACAAAGCCAAGGGCGGAAAGAGCGTAGATTGAGCCAACGACGATCCCGCTGACCACCAGTTGAAAAAAATAGCTCATCAATTTTCCATAGTGTAGAAGTGAATGGTTGTCTCTACTGTGGCTGTCTGGCCATCCTGGTACTGGTAGAAGGCCTCAACGGTCTTCTCCGTTACCTGCCGGTCATAGAGAGCCTCATAGAGGTCGCTGTATTTTTCCTGGACGAATTTCCGCCTGATTTTGCCGGTTTTGGTTAATTCCCCGTCATCCATGTCAAGCAGTTTATAGAGAAGTGCAAACCGATGGATTCTGAAGTGCTCTTTTTCGGCATTGCTATTGATTTCTGCAACGGCATTCTGAATCAGTTCAGCCACCTCAGATAGACCTGAGAGTTCCATAAAGGTGCTGAAAGAGAGCCCTCTGTCTTCCGCCCATTTGCCGACGACGATGGGGTCAACATTGATAAGTGCCGAAACGAACTCCTGCTGATCGCCGAAGATCACCGCCTCCTTGATGTAGGGGCTGAACTTAAGGCGATTTTCGAGAAACATCGGACTGAACATATCTCCGGCTTTGGTGTGCATTACATCGGAGATTCTATCGATCACCACCAGATGACCGTCTTCATCAATATAGCCCGCATCTCCTGAGTGGAGCCAGCCCCCCTGCAGCAGTTCCTCCGTCTTTTCGGGGAGTTTGTAGTAGCCGGGGGTAACAGATGCGGAGCGCGAGAGTATCTCGCCTTCTTCGGAAATCCGGCACTCTGTTCCCGGCAGAGGCTTCCCCACTGTATCGGGTCGGATATCGCCATCACGATGCATATAAGCGATGCCGACGATTTCCGTCTGCCCGTAGATCTGCTTGAGGTTTACCCCGATTGCCTGGTAAAAAGTAAAGAGCTCCGGCCCCAGCGCCGCCCCGCCCGTATACGCCCTTCGCAACCTCAGAAAACCGATCTGGTTGACCAACGGCCTGTAGATCATCTGCCTGCCCAGCCAGGCCAGTATACGCAGCCTTACGGGCATGGTTTTGCCCGACATGCGATATGCTGCCGCCTCCTCCCCGATCTTCATGAAATATTTATAGATGATTTTATTGAGCAGGTAGGACTCGTCGATCTTCAGCCAGATCTGGGAGCGGATGGTCTCATAAATCCGCGGCGCACCAAACATGAAATGGGGCCCTATTTCCTTCAGATCTTCCATGCTTGTTTCCACCGACTCCGGGAAGTTTACGGCGATCCCGGTAGCCATCGCCACACCGAAGGAATTCATTTGCTCGCCAATCCAGGCAAAAGGCAGAAATGAAACATACTCGTCGGTATCTTCCAGAGGATCGACCTCGGTGAGTTGCAGCCCCATGTTAATGTAGTTGCGGTGGGTCAACATTGCGCCCTTGGGCAACCCTGTAGTTCCCGAGGTTAAGCAGAAATGGCAGACATCGTCTGGGGTGCCTTCATTGACAAGACTTTCAAACAGTTCAGGACTGTCCTGGTGCAGCTGCTCCCCCAGGGTATAGAGATCTTCGATGAACAAAAACCAGTCGTCTGCCTGGTAGCTTCGCATGCCCCTGGGGTCTTCGTAGATCACTTTTTTGACCTGCGGAATTTTCTCCCTGACTTCGGCAACCTTATCCACCTGTTCCTGGTCGTTACAGAAAACCACTTTCACATCGAGGTAGTTGATGATATCGCCGATTTCTTCCGGCAGGCTTGTTTGATAGATGGCGGACGAGAGACCGCCCACCGCCTGGGCCCCGATTGCCACATAGAGCGTTTCGGGAATATTGTCGCTGATAATGGCAACCTTGTCCCCCTTGGCGAAGCCTATCTGTCTTAAACCGAGCCCGGTCCTGCGCACCGCGTCGTAATATTGATTCCAGGTATAGCTGTTCCAGCATCCGAAATCTTTTTCGCGCAATGCGACTTTGTCTCCGGTTTCATTGACCCGCCAACGCAGGAGTTGGGGGATAGTATGCTGCAATAGTTGATTTCTCTCCTGCATGAAGCCCCTACTCTTCTCCAATGTAAGCCTCGATCACTTTGGGGTCGGAGGCGACCTCCTCCGGTTTTCCCGAACCAATCAAGAGCCCGAAATCGAGTACGTAAATCTCGTCTGAAATGTCCATCACCACACCGAGATCATGTTCAACCAGGACAATCGTAATCCCCCATTCTTTCTTCAGATCGAGTATGAAGCGGACGATATCCTCTTTTTCCTCGATATTCATTCCGGCCATCGGTTCGTCAAGGAGCAGCAATTTGGGAGCCAGCGTGAGTGCCCTGGCAACTTCGACCCGCTTTTGAACTCCGTAGCTCAGGTTCCCCACCATGCTTTTTCGATAGGGCTCCAGTTCCATGAAATCAATAACCTTTTCAACATAGGCGCGATTTTCCGCCTCCAGGCGTGACGCCTTGCCAAAATAGATGAGGGCATGAAATATCGAATACTTAAGGTTTTGATGGCGAGCCAGGAGGAGGTTGTCGAGTACCGACAGCCCGCTGAACAGCTCAAGATTCTGAAAAGCCCTGGCGATCCCCATATTAGAAACCTGGTGGGGCGAGGCATGGGTAAGGTTGCGTTCACCATAATATATCGTGCCCTGGCTCGGGTGGTAAAAACCGGAAATACAGTTGAGCACACTTGTTTTTCCCGCACCGTTGGGGCCGATAATCGAGGTAATAATCCCGGGTTCGATAGTGATGTCGACATTGGCAAGAGCGTTCAGCCCGCCAAACGTCAAGGTCACATCAGAAACAATGAGATGGGTCATAAAGAGCTAAATCGCTTTTCTAACCGACTGCTTGATAATAAAAATTGGGTTGCCGGAAAGTCCGTGGCGGCACCTGAGGAGCACCGGAAACCCAACTTTTGAGGATAACAGCAATGGGTACAGCAGCAAACGTGTTGCAGCGGCGGTCAATCACACCAGGGGTACGCCAGCACCTGCCGTAACTACCCAACTTGCGCATTTGCCCAAGAGTCCCAGAATGTGTTGGCTCGTGCGAAAGTGAGAGAGCGTTAACAGATAGCCTTGGGCCAGCCGCCTTTATGACAGACGTAGGATAGGGGAAAAGAAAAGAAAAACAAAGTTTATAAAATAGTGGTATAATAGTGGTATATACCCACTATTAATCCATGGCGAGAAGATGGGATCTCAGGTTTATCTTCTTGTTTTTTATACCTAATTTTTTCCTTATATTGTACCGGTGAAAGAGGATGGTATTTTTTGACAGCAGGAGAATCTCGGCAATTTCCTTATTGGTCATCCCTTCCTTGACCAGGCTGGCAACGCGAACTTCTGTCGGGGTCAGATGGGTCAGCCCGGAGGTCAGTTTATCGATAAAGGGGGAGACGATGTTGTTGAGATTGGTTTCCAGGATCCGCGCCAGAGATTTCTGCTGGGGGTTAAGGTTTCCATTGATAAATCTGTGCAAATAAGGATTAACGAGCTCCTGTACGTTATGCAAAACTACATTGCCCAGCTCCTTCTTGTCATCCTCCCTCTGTTTGAGGAGAACCCGCAGGGCAGTGTTCACTTCTTCAAGATGATCCGATTGAGCCTGGAGTTCCTCCTCACGCTTTCTGAGCGCCTTTTCAGCACGTTTGCGGTCCTCTATTTCCTGCTCAAGCTGGATGTTCGTCTGCTCAAGTTCGAACGTTCGCTCTCTGACCAGTTCTTCCAGCTGATTACGATAAACGGTCAGCTCTTTTTCGGCCTGCTTCTGGGCGCTGATATCCCTGAGCGTGACAATATTGCCCAGCGGTTGGCCATCGTCACCCTGGTAAAGGGTTGAACTGAGCTGGACATCGAGAATAGTCCCGTCTTTTGTGAACCTGCGGGTCTCGAAAAGATGTATTTTCTGGCCGCTCAGCATTCGCTGAATTGCCTCTCTTGTTTCCTGCACATTCTCCGGGGGGACAAAGTCAATTTGTTTGCCGAGCAGTTCATCCCGCGATAACTTGAAGGTCTTTTCAAAGGCCGGGTTCACGTAAGTTGCGATTCCCTGCATGTCATATACAACAATGGGATCGGGGGATGACTCAAGAAACGTCCGGTACCTGTTCTCACTCTCCCGCAAAAAGGTTTCCGTTCGCTTTCTTTCAGCCAATTCATGCCTGGCATCAGCGTACAATTGCGCTTTTTCAAGGGCGATGGTCGCCAGGGCGGCAAAGCGCTCCAGCGTGGCAATATCCTCCTGATCAAATCTTTTCTGACCCTCAACATGGGCTAGACCGATCACTCCGAGGACATTCTGGTCAGATTTCAGCGGGATACCGACAATTGAGCGGAGCTCATCAAACACCTTGTCAGGTATGCGATGGGGCCAGGTCCGATAATCTTCAACGACGACAGGGTATTCTGCCTGCCACACACGCCCGCCCATCCCCTCGCCTGCCAGAACTGATCTGCCGAGCTGGCTTCTGAAAAGTCCCATCCCCATCTTCATGCACATCCGTTTTCCTTCAGGTTCCAGCAGGTAGATATATCCGTGCGCGGTCTCACTGAGCGATGCGGCGCGTTCAAGAATGTTTTCGAGTAATTCTTCCTTGTCGAGACTTTCGATCAGGCTCAGAGAGGTCTCGTGCAGGGCTTTTAACGATGCATTTTGGCGGTAAAAAACCCCTTCGGCAGCTTTGAGGCGTTTGAACTCAAGGTTCAAGGCTTCAATCTGTTGCGTTAAATCTGCATATGAGAGTTGGGTGCTCATGATCAACGAAAGGCATGCAATTGAAAGTGCTTGGCGGCTGCCGTCTGCAGCGGCTCGTATATCATTTAGCTACGGTAATGGAATGATATCATATTCGCTGATCATTTTTCCGTGAATTTTCGATAATTGCCGGCTCGATGGCCGAATGTCGGGCTGCGGCACAGGATTTTCCCAGGAAAAGGGGTAAAATGAATAAGCACATGGTATTTTTATGCGGATCGGCCGGGAGGGTGAAGGGCTGAACGGTTGACTAACCAATTAAAAGGAGCATTCATGTCCGTGCCGGAATGGCAGTTGAGACTGCCTGCTGATAAAGTTGTAACGACCCGGGAAGCTCTTGCTTCGATAAGCAACGGCTGCCGCGTCTTCATCGGTACCGGATGCGGTGAACCCCAGCATCTGATCCATGCGATGGCAGTGGACAAGGGTATCCGGGACATCATGATTTATCAGATGCTCTCCCATACCCTGGTGCCGTATCTCGATGACCCTTCCTTTGTGTCCCGTTTTTCGCTGAAACTGTTTTTTATCAGTGAATCAATGCGCAAGGCAGCATATGAGGGAAAAATAGATTACCTGCCTACCTACCTTTCCCAGATTCCCAGCTTGTTCAGAAATTATCACATTGGTCTCGATGTGGCCCTGATCCAGGTCAGTCCTCCCGACCAGTATGGCTATTGCAGCCTTGGTGTTTCAGTCGATATCACCCGTTCCGCCGTTGACAGCGCGGAACGGGTGATCGCCCAGGTTAATCCGGCGATGCCGAGAACCTGGGGCGACAGCCTCGTGCACACAGATGACATTAATTGTTTTGTGCCCTGCGAAGAACCGCTGGTCACCTATCAGCCCGACCTGCCAGAGGAGCACATCTCCGGCAGCATTTTCCAGTTCATGGCTAAACTCGTCCGAGACGGAGACACCATTCAGATAGGGTTCGGGGCTCTGACCAATGCCATTCTGCAACATTTGACTGGCATAAAAAATCTGGGCATTCACACCAGCTCATTACCGACGCCATGCTCCCTCTCATAGAGCAGAAGGTCGTCACCAACAAGCTCAAGACCCTGGTTCCCAGAAGAGTCGTGGCCTCCCTCTGCATGGGAACTGAACGACTGTACAGCTTTGTCGATGACAACCCCATTTTCGACTTTCGCTCATCTGAGTTCGTAAGCGACCCGGCGGTGATTGCCCGTCATGACAACCTGGTGTCAATAAGCTCGGCTCTGGAGGTAGATCTTACCGGGCAGGTGTGTTCGGATTCACTGGGGTATCGTTTTTACAGCGGGATCGGCGATCAGGTCGACTTTATCCGGGGGGCCGCCATGTCAAAAGGGGGGTTTTCCATCATCGCCCTGCCCTCCACGGCCAAGAATGGCACTGTTTCGAGAATTGTCAGCCATTTATCCGAAGGAGCAGGCGTGGCCACCACGCGAGGCGATGTCAATTTTGTGGTTACCGAATACGGGTGTGCCGAATTGCAGGGCAAGGGGATCTATCAGAGGGTCATGGAGCTCGCCCAGATCGCCCACCCAAGGTTTCGCTCAGGCCTCATAGAGGCAGCCAAGAAAAATCATTATATTTTCGCCGATCAACTGCCGCCGCCGGATCAGGATCTTATCTTTCTTGAGAAATATAATTGGCAGGTGAACCTGAAAGGCGGGCAAACCGCACACATTCGCCCGCTTTATCCTTCCGACGAATTTGAGTATCGAAACTTTTTCTACTCCCTCAAGGAAGAAACCATATTCAGACGCTTCTTTTATAAAATGAGCCTGTTTTCCCACGCAGTGGTGCAGCAGGACTGGGCTGAGATAGACTACCGCAACAATATGTCTCTAATCGGCCGGGTTCAGCGGGGCGGGCACTACGAGATTATGGCCATCGGCTCATACTCCCGCGGTGAGGATGGTTATGCTGAAGTGGCTTTCGTGGTGCACGACGATTTCCAGGGCAAAGGAGTGGCCGGCCGGATGCTGGAGTATCTTGAGAAGATCGCCGGAGAGAACGGTTTCGTCGGATTTGTTGCTTCAGTTCTAGAAGAGAACCAAGCCATGCTGCATATTCTGCAAAAACGCTACCCTGCGGCAAGCGTGACGACCGATCCGGGTGGAGAGATCCTTGTAAAAATGGCGTTCGATCAAGCCCGAGATACCCCGCAGAAGCACAAGGGCCCTTAGGACAGCCGCTCTCGCAGCTTTCTCGCAGCTGAGCGCGTTAAAGCCCAGGACCACCCCGCAGTGTCTCTGCCCCTCCTCCCCCTCTCGAACAACTGTTTCCCTTCAGCAGTGAGGCAGGCCGGGGCGGCGCTCGAAATTACCCTTGACACGCTATTCATTTTTAGTGATAGTTAAGTCTTAACTAAAGTCACACATTTTCAATTATTCTCAGCCTGTCTGCCACTCATCCATGAATATAGGTACCCTGCTAAGAAGTCGTCGCAAAGAGCGCAAATTAACCCTGAAAAATGTGGCCGAGAAGGCATCGATCTCCGAGGGCTTTCTCAGCCAGGTGGAAAACGATGTCAACTCCCCCTCTGTCGAGACCCTGATCCGGATCTGCAAAGCCATCGGGGTCGATGCCGGCGATCTGATCTCCCGAGCCAGCAGACAGACCAAGGTTGAAGTCATTCGCCGGTCGGAGTGGGATGAGATTGATCTTTCCCACACCGGTTTCGTGACCCGCCGCTTTTTCCCTCCCGATTTTCGGACGGTAATCGATTCTGCCATTCTCGTCATCGAACCTGGCAAATCGATCCCGGTGCGTAAAAACATTAAAAACGCGCAAGAGGTTCTGACCATTCTCAAAGGCTTGGTGGAACTCACACTCGGTTCTGATTCCTTGCATCTGTCTGAAGGCGATTCGGTGCATTTCTGGTCGAATCTCGACAATCAGAAAATAACCAACAACGGCGCAACCACCTGCATCGCTCTCTGGGTGGGCACGATCTGAGCAGACGACCCGGTTCTGAGTCGACAGGCAACAGACAATGGCTGCGGATGATAGGATTCAATAAGCAACAGTAGGCAATATCACCTTCTCCATCTTGGATAAAGCTGGGAGGAAGACCATGTTACAACCACTCTGGAGTCCTTCTGCGGAACGTATCAAAGCCACCAACATGTACCGATTCATGCAACAGGTGAATCGGTCGCATACTAAAAATTTCACCGAGTACGATTCACTCTACCAGTGGTCCATCGACAACCTCGAAGCCTTCTGGGAGGAGCTCTGGCAATTTGCCGGCATCATCGCCTCGCGGGGATATGACAGGGTCATCGACGATACCGCCAAAATGGTCGGCGCACAATGGTTCATGGGCAGCCGGCTGAACTTCGCGGAGAACCTGCTGCGTTACCGGGATGACCGCCCCGCCCTCATTTTCCGGGGCGAAGACCGGGTGCGAAGGACCGTTTCCTACCGGGAACTCTACGCTGAAGTAGCAAAAGTTGCGGCGGCGCTGCGCCTGGCCGGCATCGCACCCGGAGACCGGGTGGTCGGTTTCCTGCCCAACATGCCCGAGTCGATTATCGCCATGCTCGCTGCGACCAGCCTCGGTGCGACATGGTCTTCCTGCTCCCCCGATTTTGGCATCAAAGGGGTCCTCGACCGCTTCGGCCAGACTGAGCCCAAGATACTGTTCACCGCCGACGGCTATTTCTTCAAAGGCAAGCCGCTCGACAGCCTGGACCGAGTGGCTCGCATCAGCCAGGAACTGCCATCCATCGAACGGATCGTCGTCGTACCCTACATCAGCGAGCGGCCCGACCTGAATGGGCTCGCACAAGGCGTTCTTTTCTCCGAATTCTGTGCACCCGAGTCAACGGAGATAGATTTCGTCCAGCTGCCCTTCGAACATCCTCTTTACATCATGTATTCCTCGGGTACCACTGGCCTGCCCAAATGCATGGTGCAGAGCGCCGGCGGCGTCCTGCTCAACCAGGTTAAGGAATTACTCCTGCACACTGACCTCACCCGGCAGGACACCATTTTTTACTTCACCACCTGTGGCTGGATGATGTGGAACTGGCTCACCACCTCACTCGCCGTCGGCGCCACCCTGGTATTGTACGATGGCAACCCCTTCCACCCTGCCCCTGATGCCCTGTGGCGGATGGCCGAGGAGGAAAAGATCACCGTTTTCGGCACCAGCGCCGGCTATATCGCCGCCCTCAAGGGGGCCGATGTCAGGCCGGCGCGCCAATTCGGCCTTGGTTCGCTGAAGGCTCTGCTGTCCACCGGGTCGCCGCTGCCCAAGGAGGATTTTCACTTCATCTACCAGGAGATCAAGGCCGACATGCAGCTCGCCTCGATTTCCGGCGGCTCTGACCTGAACGGCTGCTTCGCCCTCGGCAACCCCATGGGTCCGGTCTACGAAGGGGAACTGCAATGCCGCGGCCTCGGCATGAAGGTTTTTGCCTATGACGACGCCGGCAAGCCGGTGATCGGCCAGCAGGGAGACCTGGTCTGTACCGCTCCCTTTCCTTCCATGCCAATCTATTTCTGGGACGACGACAACGGCACGAAGTACCAGGCCGCCTATTTCGACCAGTATCCAGGGGTCTGGACCCACGGCGATTTTGTCGAGGTCACCGAGCGGGGCGGACTCATCATGTACGGCAGATCGGATGCCACTCTCAACCCGGGCGGGGTGCGGATCGGTACCGCTGAAATCTACCGGATCCTCACCGCGGTGAGCTCGATCGAGGACAGTGTTGTGGTCGGCCAAGAATGGCAAAAAGACATCCGGGTAATTCTGTTTGTCAAGATGAAGCCCGGAGTGAAGCTCACCGACAAGATCCGGGATCAGGTGAGAAAGGCAATCCGCACTGGCGCCTCGCCACGCCATGTTCCGGCCAAGATCATCGCCGTTCAGGACATCCCCTATACCCTCAACATGAAAAAGGTCGAGCTGGCGGTGCAGAACGTCATACATGGCCGTCAAGTCAAGAACAAAGACGCGTTGAAGAACCCCGAGGCCCTCGATTGTTTTGCCGGCCTGCAGGAACTGGCCGAGTAAACACGCGCTTCGCGCCGGTTGGCACCGCGATACCTCCGGGTATCCGCCTGAGCCTCTGGCCGGCGTTAAAATCTTGCCCCGCAGGAGACAGCATGAAAAACTATCCACAACTGAATTTTGGCCTGGGAGACACTGCCAACCTGCTCCGTGAATCGGTACAGGATTTTGTGGCCGCGGAGATTGCGCCCTTGGCCGCCGATATCGACCGCAATGATCAATTTCCTCTGCAACTCTGGCAAAAAATGGGGGACCTGGGTCTTCTCGGGATAACCGTGCCGGAAGAGTTCGGCGGCGCCGGCATGGGCTACCTTGAACACGTCATCGCCATGGAGGAGATCAGCCGCGGCTCGGCCTCGGTGGGACTTGCCTATGGCGCCCACTCCAATCTCTGCATCAACCAGATTAAACTGAACGGCACCCGGGAGCAAAAGGAGCGCTATCTGCCGAAACTAGTCAGCGGCGAGCATATTGGAGCCCTGGCGATGAGCGAGGCGGGGGCGGGCTCGGACGTGGTCAGCATGCGCCTTGCGGCGGTGAAAAGCGGCGACGACTATGTCCTCAACGGCACCAAAATGTGGATCACCAACGGCCCCGATGCCGATGTCCTGGTAGTCTATGCCAAGACCAGCCCGGAAAAGCATCACAAGGGCATCACCGCCTTTCTCGTCGAAAAGACCAAGCCGGGCTTCAGCACCAGCCCCAAGCTCGACAAACTGGGTATGCGCGGCTCGCCGACCTGCGAACTGGTTTTCACCGACTGTGTCGTACCGGAGGAAAACATCCTCGGGGCACATGACCGCGGCGTCGAGGTGCTGATGAGCGGCCTCAACTATGAGCGCTTGGTCCTTGCGGGTGGGCCTCTTGGAATTATGAGCGCCTGCATGGATGTGGTGTTGCCCTACATCCACGAGCGCACGCAGTTCGGTCAGCCGATCGGCATGTTTGAGCTTATGCAGGGCAAGATCGCTGATATGTACTCCACCTGGAGCGCCTGCCGCTCCTACGCCTACACCGTGGCCCAGGCAGCCGACAGGGGCGGCAATATCCGTAAGGACGCCGCTGCAGTCATCCTTTTCACCGCCGAAAGAGCAACCTGGATGGCCCTTGAAGCGATCCAGTGCCTCGGTGGCAACGGCTATATCAATGATTTTCCGACCGGCCGCCTGCTGCGCGACGCCAAACTCTATGAAATCGGCGCCGGCACCAGCGAGATCCGCCGCATGCTCATCGGTCGGGAACTGTTCAATGATACGATGGATTGAAAAGTATCAGTACCTTGAAATATTAGTTTCCGGCTGAGCGCTAATGAATTTTGTTATGCTCTCATACCTCCTAGCGGGATGATAACTTGAAGGCGACCATATCCGGGCCATTGACCTTCTTGGGCTTGACCAGCGTGACCGGGGAGCCTTCATAGAAGCGTTCGCCCGGGAATTCTACCTGAACCACCACTTGTTCCTTATCCAGCAGATGCCCCAGACGGTCTTCGCAGACGACAGTAAAGGAGCGGATAAAACCGGACCCTGGATTGATGGCCCTGGCGTCCTTTTCCGGATCAAGAATCGACAGGCTCTCTTCATCGAACATCGCCGGCGGGATTAGCACCTCGTCGCGCTCAGCAACGAAGGTGCCGTTTATCTCGCCCTTGGCCAGGTCGGTGTAGAATTTCGCACCACCCACACCTGCGGTATAGCGGTATGACAGCGGAATCTTGCCCTGCTTTTGCGACATGGCCAGCACATCGACCTCAACCGGCTTGATCTGCGTCATCTCGAGATTGGTCTTTTTCCTTCCCAGCGGGGCAAAGTATTTAATATCAAGAATATCCCCGGTCCGCTTTGATTCAGGCTTCCAGACCGCTTTGACGCGCATGCCGATCTTCACATCCTGGGGGTCGACCTCCCCCAGTTTGTGCACCAGGCCCATATCTTCATTGATGCCGTCAAGGGCAATCACTGCGAAAATGTTTACCTCGCCATCAGGCAGAGGTGAACTGTCCCAGTTGACATGGGAAATGGTAAAGGTCTTGACCACGCCGGAATCGGGCAGGTTGTAATAATTGGTGACCGGGGCCAGATCGGCAATTTCCGAGAATGGGCGCGCGGGCACCATCATGCGGTTGGTGCGGGTATCCAGGCTGCCGCGAATTTTGCCTTTTTTTAGACCATCAAGATAGGTCGATATGGCAAAGCCGTTATCCCAGGCATAGCGCAAATCGGGGGCATCAGAGATATTCGGCCCGTCCTCGACTGATTTGATGGGCGTACCTGGCAGATCCTCGCGCTTCA
>JARRLH010000031.1:19092-33076 GCA_037387205.1 Desulfofustis sp. | reverse complement strand
CAGTTTGGAGAAACGCCTCTGATCACCTATTAGAGATAGAGGAGGTTGCGCATCTGGCTGCAGTGGCTGAGCAATCAGGGTATTTTTTATACGACCTTGATTCACCGTCCGGGCCGCCGATAATTACCCTCTCTGCCGGGACCTCGCTGGCGATTGCTCAACGGTCTTCAGAGCTTCGGCCGCAGCCCGCTGCTCGGCCTCCTTTTTCGAGCCGGCGCTTCCGGAACCCAGCACCTCATCTTTGAACACCACCGAGACCGTGAATTGCTTTCGATGAGAAGGGCCCTCCTCGCTATCCAGGCGGTAGGAGGGCGCTTCGTTATATTTTTCCTGCAGTACTTCCTGGAGTCTGCTCTTGGCATCGCCCAGCACCAGGATTTCTTTTTTGTCCTCGATGAATTCCTCGAATAGAGTCTGGACCAGGGCGGCGGCGGTGTCATAGTCGCTGTCCTCGAATACCGCTCCGATCATCGCTTCAAAGGCGCATGAGAGAATCGATGACTTGTTCCTGCCGTTGGATCCATCTTCTCCCCTGCCGAGCAGCAGAAACTGCCCGAGCTCGAGCTTCCTGGCCATCTCCGCAAGGTGGGATTCATTAACCAATGATGCTCTAAACTTGGTGAGTTCGCCCTCTTTCATGTCGGGATAACGTGTGCAGAGCAGGTGCCCGATGGCCAGATCAAGCACTGCATCGCCAATGAATTCGAATACCTGGTTATCCTGACCTGCATGGGCCTGCTCGAAGGCATAGGAAGAATGAACCAGCGCCTTCTGCAGCAGGCGTAAATCGGTAAAACGGTAGTCGATCAGCTTTTCGAGTTCGGCAAGCACCTCCTTGTTGCTGCCCGCCAGCCCATCCATGAACGCTCCCATCAACAATTTCCTCTTGTCAAACACTCGATCTATGGTATAAACAACGGTCTCTACCGAAGTGGTCGGCGGCGTAGCCAAGTGGCTAAGGCAGTGGTCTGCAAAACCATTATTCAGCGGTTCGAATCCGCTCGCCGCCTCCAAAATACACAAAAGGTTACAGGAGCACCTCCTGTAACCTTTTGCCTTTTACATACCGCATATTGGTCCTCCGGTCAATCCAGCGCCTCGAGGACCTTGTCGAACCGTTGCTTAGCCCTTCCGCTACACATCAATTCCCCATATCTCATTGGCATATTGCCTGATGGTCCTATCGGTGGAGAACTTGCCCATTCTGGCGACATTGAGAATGGCCATCCTGGTCCACAGTTCGGGGTCGAGGAAGGTATCGTTAACCCTGTTCTGACATTTGATATAGGCCTCCAGATCCCTGATGAGCAGGTATTGATCGTGCGGGCTCATCAGCGAGTCGACCAGCGGCTGGAAGAGATTGCGATCCCCGTGACTGAACGTACCGTTGGAGAGCGATTCCATGATCTGGGCAATATCCTTGTTCTCGCGGCAGATCTGTGCCGGGGTTCGACTGCAGTGAATGCGCTCGTATTCCGCCTCGTCAGCAGTCAGACCGAAGATGAAGATGTTTTCTGCGCCCACCTCCTCTCTGATCTCGATGTTGGCTCCGTCCAGGGTGCCGATGGTCAGAGCGCCGTTGAGGGCAAATTTCATGTTGCCGGTTCCCGAAGCCTCGGTGCCGGCAGTGGAAATCTGCTAGGAAAGATCAGCCGCGGGTATGATGAGCTCCGCCTGGCTGACGTTGTAATTCGGCAGGAAGACGACCTTCAGCCGATCACCGATGCGGGGATCGTTGTTCACCACCTCGCCTATTGAAGTGATCAATTTGATGATCAGTTTGGCCCGCCAGTAGGAAGGAGCCGCCTTGCCCGCAAAAATTAAGGTCCTCGGCGCCAGCTTGGTCTTCTCATCGGTGACGAAGCGCTGGTAGAGGTGAATGACATGCAGGGCATTCAACAGCTGCCGCTTGTATTCGTGAATCCTTTTGACCTGGACATCGAACATGGTCTCGTGGCTGACCAGCACCCCAGTGCTGATACCAATATAGTCTGCCAGCCTGAGCTTGTTGTTGAGCTTGATCCGGCGAAATCGTGCCTGAAAATTCTTGTCGGCGGCATAAGGTTCCAACTCTCTGAGCCGGTCGAGATCAATCTCCCAGCCGGAGCCAATTGTTTCGTTTATCAGCTCGGACAGTTCGGGGTTGGCTTTGAGCAGCCAGCGCCGCGGCGTAATGCCGTTGGTCTTGGAGTTGATCTTGTCCGGATAAAACTGGTGGAAATCCTTGAATACCTTATCCTTGAGCAGTTTGGTGTGGAGCGCGGCGACACCGTTGACCGAATGCGAGCCGACGATCGCCAGGTAGGCCATACGCACCTTTTTGGGATACCCCTCCTCGATAATCGACATCCTGCTAAGCTTGTCAAGATCGCCCGGATAGTGCTGGGCGACCTGGTCCAGAAAACGCTGATTGATTTCGTAGATAATCTGCAGGTGTCGCGGCAGCACTTTACCAATCAACTCCACCGACCAGCGCTCCAGGGCTTCCGGCATGAGAGTGTGGTTGGTGTAGGCAAACGTCCTGGTGCAGATGTCCCAGGCTTTCTCCCAGTTCAGACCCTCGAGATCGAGCAGCAGCCGCATCAATTCAGGAATGGCAATAGCCGGGTGGGTGTCATTGAGCTGCACCGCGACCCGGTCGGGAAACTTGTCGAAGGTGTCGTTGTTCTTCTTGTAGCGGCGCATGATATCCTGGAAGGTTGCCGCCACGAAAAAGTACTGCTGCCGCAGGCGCAGCTCCTGACCCGCGTAATTGTGATCAGGGGGATAGAGAACCTTGGAGATGGTTTCCGAGCTGACCTTCTGCTGAACAGCACCGATATAGTCGCCTTCGCCGAAATGGGTGAGATCCAGCTCTCTGGCAGCTCGTGCCGCCCAAAGGCGCATGTTGATCACATGGTCGTTCTTATAGCCGGGCACCAGGATATCACAGGGCATGGCCATCACATCCTTCGTGTCGATCCATTTCGACCGGTAACGCCCCTTGTCGTCCTGATAGGTGCTCACCCTCCCGTAGAACTGGACGTTGAACACCGGCAGCCGGCGCTCGAATTCCCACGGCGTGCCATACCGCAACCAGCTGTCAGGGCGCTCGACCTGGTAGCCGTTGATCAGTTGCTGATTAAAGAGTCCGTACTCGTAGCGGATTCCATAGCCATAGGCGGGAATTTTCAGGGTCGCAATGGAATCCATAAAGCAGGCGGCAAGCCTTCCGAGACCGCCGTTGCCGAGCGCTGCGTCTTCTTCCTGCTCACGAATTTCTTCCATGGAAAAACCCAGTTCGGCGACGGCTTGCTTGACCTCGTCATAGAGACCCAGATTGATAATTGAATTGCCCAGGGAGCGACCAATCAGAAACTCCAGCGACAGGTAATACACCCGCTTCTTCTTCTTGGCATAGAAAGTCTTCTGGGTCTTAATCCATTTCTCCACCATTATATCGCGCAGGGTGAAGGCCAGGGCCTTGTAGATGTCAGAGGCGCCGGACCTCTCCGGATCCCTGCCCTGAAAGCTCAACAGGTGATGAATGATACTGTCCCGGATGGACTGAACCGTCTCGGGGAAATAGTTTTTAGAACCCTTGCTGTCCAGAACTTCGGACAACGGGTCGGGGGTTGGCCTGCTCATCTGCACTCCTCCCAGTTAGTGGATGTAGTGTGGTAGACGTCGGATTGGGGATCAAAACAGCTTTTCGGGTTAATAATAGGTCTTGTCCGACGATCTCGCTCGAAAAATCAGCCAGCTTGCCATTTAATCAAGTGATTCAAAGCATGTGCATGATGGGAGTCAGGGACGCTGTTAAGTTTGACCCGGTGAAGCGCGGCGCTGTTCCACTCTGGAAAATTATATCACAATGTCATATACACATTCCTCTTTTTGTGTCTATTGTAAGGAAGTGTCAACCATATCCAGGATTGACATTAGCGAATAAACAAACCTGAAACGTTCCTCAAAGTGTAAATATGGAAAAAAACCAGGCAACTGTTTCCAAACAGACATTATATCTCAGCGTGCTGGTCGTTTTCATTGCCGGCTTTGTCTGCGGGGTAGTGTTCACCGTCATGAAGTCGGACCCCGCCGCCACGGTGGCAAACAACTCCGCCCAGCAGTCCGCCCAGGCCCAGCAGGAAGCCCAGGCCATTCTCAATCTCGAGGCCGAGGTAACCGCCAAGCCTGACAACTACAATGCCTGGACCCAGCTCGGACATCTCTATTTTGACAGCAACCAGGTGAGCAAGGCTATCGGTGCGTACACAAAATCACTCGAACTCCACTCTGGTAATGCCAATCTCTGGACCGATCTGGGTGTCATGTACCGACGTTCCGGAGATCCGCAGAAGGCCCTAGAAACCTTTGATAAAGCCATGTCGATGGACAGCAGTCATGCCCCGTCACGCTTCAATAAAGGCATCGTCCTGCATTTCGACCTGGGTAAAACAGAGGAGGCAATCAAGTCCTGGCAGTCGGTGCTGGCCATCAATCCCGACTACCAGACTGCCAATGGCATGCCGCTCGCGGACCTGATTGCCCAGGTCCAGGCCCAGGCTTCAGAAAGCAGTAACTAACTCAGAGACCAACCAGAAAAGGAGTATCCCATGAAATTCGAAACCATCGCCCTGCACGGCGGTCAAACTGTAGATCAGGACACCTTGTCCCGGGCCGTGCCGGTATACCGCACCAGCTCATATGTATTCAAGAGCACCGAACACGCCGCCAACCTCTTTGCCCTGAAAGAACTGGGCAACATCTATACCCGCATCGGCAACCCCACCCAGAACATCCTGGAACAGCGGGTCGCCCAGCTCGAAGGCGGAGCGGCCGCCCTGGCACTGGCTTCCGGGACTTCGGCCATCTTTTACACGATCATAAATATCTGCTCTCAGGGTGACGAGATCATTTCTGCCAACAATCTTTACGGCGGCACCTACATTCAGTTCGACTCGATCCTGCCCCAGCTCGGTATCAAGGTAAAATTCGTCGACCCCGACGATCCGCAGAACTTTGCCCGGGCGATTAATGAGAAGACCCGGGGCATATTTATCGAAACCATCGGCAACCCGACGATGAATGTGGCCGATTTTGAGGCTATTGGCGCGATTGCCAAAGAACACAATCTGCCCCTGGTGGTCGATTCGACCTTCACCACGCCCTACCTTTTCAAGCCCATCGAGTATGGCGCCGATGTGGTGATTCATTCCTTGACCAAATGGATGGGCGGGCACGGTACCGGAATCGGCGGCATCGTCATAGATGCCGGCAAATTCGACTGGACCGACCCGAAGTTCAAGATCTACAACGAACCGGACGCCTCTTACCACGGGCTCCGTTATGCCCACGATCTCGGCGACCTGAACCCGGTTGCCTTCGCCCTGCGCATGAGGCTGGTGCCGCTGCGCAACCTGGGCGCCAGCATCAGTCCGGATAACTGCTGGATTTTCCTGCAGGGAATAGAAACCCTCGGCCTGCGCATGGAGAGGCATTGCACTAATGCCCGGGCGATAGCTGACTTCCTCAGCAGCCACAAGGGCGTCGACTGGGTCTACTATCCCGGGCTCAAAGGATCACCCGGCCATGATAACGCAGTCGCCTACCTGAAAAATGGTTTCGGCGGGATGGTTGCCTTCGGTATCAAGGGGGGGCACGAGGCAGGCCGGAAATTCATCGAGGAACTCCAGCTGGTTTCCCACCTGGCCAATGTGGGCGACGCCAAGACCCTGGCCATTCACCCGGCTTCAACCACCCATTCGCAGCTCTCTGCGGAACAGCTTGCGGTATACGGAATCACCTTTTCCATGGTCCGACTCTCCATTGGAATCGAGCATATCGACGATATCACCGCGGACATCGAGCAGGCCCTGCAGAAAGCCGCATCCTGAAACACCAGGGGGCGATGGTGAACAATTCAGACGCATATCTCGAGGTCGGCTCGGCCGGAGTGGCGGAGAAGCAGTTCTTTACCTATGCCGAGCCGCCCGACCAGATGATCCTGGAGAGCGGCGCCAGTCTCGGGCCCATCACCATCGCCTACGAAACCTGGGGTAAACTTTCAGCCAAGCGGGACAACGCCGTGCTGGTGGCCCACGCCTTCTCGGGCGACTCCCATGCCGCCGGTTTCTATCCCGATGACCCGGAGGACGCCAAACCGGGTTGGTGGGACTCCATGATCGGGCCCGGAAAAGGGCTCGACACGGACAAATATTTCGTCATCTGCGCCAATATCCTGGGCGGCTGCATGGGTACCACCGGCCCTTCTTCGATTAACCCGGAGACCGGTGCGCCCTTTGGCCTCGATTTTCCAATGATGACCGTGGGCGACATTATCGAATCGCAAAAAGCACTGCTCGATCATCTGGGAATCTCCTCGCTGCATACGGTGGTAGGCGGTTCGGTGGGAGGGATGCAGGTGCTGGAATGGTGCGTGCGTTACCCGGATCTGGTCCGCTCCGCCATACCCATCGCCACGACCATGCGTCATTCGGCCCTGGCCATAGCCTTCAACGAAGTGGCACGGCAGGCCATCATGGTCGATCCCAAATGGAACAGAGGCAACTACTACGACTCCGAAAAACCCGATCTGGGGTTGTCGGTGGCCCGCATGATCGGCCATGTAACCTACCTGTCCGACGAGGCCATGCGCCGTAAATTCGGCCGCAAGCTGCAGAACAAGGCGAACTTTTCCTACGGATTTGACGTCGACTTCATGGTCGAAAGTTATCTGCGCTACCAGGGTTCCAAGTTCGTCAAGCGTTTCGATGCCAACTCGGTACTCTACATCACCAAGGCGGCAGACTATTTCGATCTGGTCAACAGGGAGCCGCCGGCCAAGTCGATCCAAGACATCCGCGGGATGGAGATAAAGTTTTTGGTAATCAGTTACACGTCCGACTGGCTCTATCCCACCTACCAGGCAAAAGAACTCATCCAGGCCCTGAAACGGGCCGACCTCGACGTCAGCTTCTGTGAAATCGAGGCTGACTGTGGGCACGATGCCTTCCTGATACCGGACAAAAGGCTGGGCACCCTGATCGGAGGATTTTTAGATGGTGTTCCCCGAAACTGAGCACATGCGTTTTGATCTGCAGGTCATCGCCTCCTGGATCGATCCAGGGTCGAGGGTGCTCGACCTGGGCTGCGGTCACGGTGAGCTGCTGGCCTGGCTCCATGTTCACAAGCAAGTCAGCGGGGTCGGCATCGAGCAGGACGAAGAGAAAGCCGCCTACTGCATCGCCAACGGGCTGAGCGTCCTGCAGGGGGACTTCAACGACGAGGTGGACGACTACCCGGACAAGCGCTTCGACTATGTAATTCTCAGCCAGACCCTGCAGCAGGTCTACGAACCGGCAAGGCTGCTCTATTCCCTGTCCAGGATCGGCCGGCGGTTCATCGTCAGTTTCCCCAACTTCAGCCATTATTCGATACGATTCCAGCTGCTGCTCAAAGGTATGGCCCCCAAAAGTGAAGAACTTCCCTACAACTGGTACGATACCCCGAACATCCGGGTCATAACCCTGAAGGATTTCAAGAATTTTGCCAGGGATGTCGGCTACCGCATCGTTGAGGAAACGGCAATCAAAACAGATCATCACGCCAATTATGGCAGCGTGGTCAAATCGTTGAGCAATCTCAGGGCAACCTACGGAATTTTCATGATCGAGAAAGAGGCCTGACCATGAGCACAGAAAACAACACGGTAAAGGAACTCAATGTCACCATGGTGGGTGAACTCTGCGACCATCAGCACGTGAGCGCCGCCTCCAAGCATCACCTGATCCCGGAAGTGGTTGATAAACTGATGCAATCCTGGAGCACCAAGGATTGCTACGATCACATCAGTCCAGTGGCAATCCCGTCGCACAAGGCGATCATCGATATCATCAAGCAGGCGCGGCGTATCCTTTTCCCGGGGTATTTCACCTCGGCCAGCCTGCACGCCTCCAACCTGGAATATTACATCGGCAAGGAAACCACGGAACTCTACGATAAGCTCTGCGAGCAGATAACCATGGCCATTCGCCATGACTGCCGGCGCCAGGAGAAACCCTGCACCAACTGCGAGCAGCGGGCCAGCGAGCTCGCCTACCGTTTGATCACCACTCTACCGGGCATCGCCTCGATCCTGGCCCAGGATATCAGGGCCACCCTGGAAGGTGATCCTGCCTCCAAGAGTCCCGACGAGGTGATCTTCAGTTACCCGGGACTGCTGGCCATCACCGTTTACCGGCTGGCTCACGAGCTGTACAAACTGCAAGTGCCCATCATACCAAGAATCATGACCGAGTGGGCCCACGGGGAGACCGGCATCGACATCAACCCCGGAGCCAAGATCGGACCGGGCCTGTGCATCGACCACGGCACCGGGGTGGTCATTGGAGAAACCACCATCATCGGCAAAAACGTACGCCTCTACCAGGGCGTCACTCTCGGAGCATTGTCCCTGCCCAAGGATGCCGTCGAGTCTCTGCGCCATCAAAAACGGCATCCTACCCTGGAAGACGACGTCATCGTCTATTCCAATACCACAATTCTCGGCGGAGATACCGTCATCGGAGCCGGATCTGTCATTGGCGGAAATATCTGGCTCACCGAAAGCGTCAGTACCGGCACGAGAGTACTGCTGAAACGACCGGAACTGATCTACCGCAACTCAAAACAGCCCCTATGACAGGAGGACATTATGGCTCTTTCACTGACCCAAACCTACGGTTGCACACCGCTGCTGATCCTGCAGCGCCTGGGCAAGGAAACAGGTGCCATTCTAATGGGTAAACAGGAATCGAGAAACCCGCTGGGCAGCGTCAAATGCCGCATTGCCGTAGCGATGATTGAAGCAGGCATCCGGGACGGCCTGATCAACGAAGATACCCTCATCGTCGAACCGACCAGCGGCAACACCGGTATCGGCCTTGCCTTTGTCTGCGCCTCCAAAGGGTTGCGGCTGCTCCTGACCATGCCCGACAGTATGAGCGTCGAGCGACGGACCCTGATGACCCACCTCGGAGCCGAACTGATACTGACACCGGCAGCTGAAGGTATAAAAGGGTCGATCGCCAAGGCCGAGGCGATCCTGGCCGAAAACGACAACAGTTTCATGCCCAACCAGTTTACCAACCCGGCCAATCCGGAGGTCCACAGGAAGAGCACCGCCGAGGAAATCTGGCTTGACACCGACGGCAAGATCGACATCTTCATCGCCGGTGTCGGCACCGGCGGTACCATCACCGGGGTTTCAGAAGTACTTACAGAGCGCAAGCCGACACTGCACACGATCGCCGTAGAGCCGGCCAACTCGCCAGTGCTTTCCGGAGGCACCCACAGCCCGCACAAGATTCAGGGGATTGGCGCGGGCTTCGTGCCCGAAGTGCTCAACACGGACATCCTCGACGAGGTCATAACCGTCACCAATGAAGACGCCTTCGAGACCGCCAGGCTGCTGGCCAGCAAAGAGGGCATCTTCTGCGGTATTTCATCAGGGGCTGCCGGATGGGCGGCGCTGCAGGTTGCCGCCAGACCGGAAAACAAGGGCAAGAACATCGTCTTCATCATGCCCGACACCGGCGAGCGCTATCTGAGCACCGATCTGATCAGCGGTTGATAAGCGGGACTGAAGCGCTCACCAGACCCCGCTTAGTGCGGTGTTGCAGAACGGACAGCTGCCTTGGGCGAGTAAATTCTCCCGCACCGTAAACCCGTGGCGGTGAATGACCGTTTTCGCGCAGGCCGGGCAGCCGGTATCCTCTCCGCCGCCGCCGTGGACGTTGCCAATGTAGACGTGGCGCAGCCCCGCAGCATGGCCGATGTCCCTGGCTCTGTTCAGGACCTGGGAGGGGGTCGGGAGTCGATCGGTCATTCTATAGGTGGGCCTGAAGGCCGACACATGCCAGGGCAGGGCCGGATCCACTGAACAGATGAAGGCGGCGAGGCGCTGCAGCTCTTCTTCTGAATCGTTTAGTTCCGGAATCACCAGAGTAGTCGCCTCCACCCAGACCCCCCGGTCCCGGAAATATCTGACATTGTCCAGCACCTGCTGGAGGCTGCCCCCGCAGATCGACCTGTAGAACTCCTCGGAAAATGCTTTTATATCGATATTGATGCCGTCCAGCACCTGCACCAGCGCAGCGGCCGCATCGGAACTCATGTAGCCATTCGAGACAAAGACATTTTTCAGCCCCTGGCGCTGGGCCAGTTCTGCGCACTCGTAGGCAAACTCGAAAAACACGGTGGGCTCCGAATAAGTGTAGCTGATTGAGGCGCACCCCGCCATCCTGGCGGTTTCTACGATGTTTTCGGGTTCCTTTCTGAGATGCGGAATCCGCTGCACCTGTGGTCCCGCCTGCGAGAGCGAATAGTTCTGGCAATGCAGGCACTTGAAATTGCAGCCCACGGTGGCGATCGAATAGGTCAGCGATCCGGGCAGAAAATGAAAGAGCGGCTTCTTCTCGATGGGGTCGACATGTTCCGCCGACACCTTGCCGAAGGAAAGCGTGTAAAGTACCCCGTCGCGGTTCTCCCTGACCCCGCAGATGCCCCTGCGCTTGTTTTTTATGCGGCAGTGATGCGCACACAGCCCACAGGTCACCGTATCCCCGTCTGATTGATAGAAGCGCGCCTCTTTCATCCGGCCATTTCCCAGCTGTCGTTCTTGCGCAGGTAGCAGGGTTTAAACTGGGTTTTGTACTGCATCCCCGACACGTCCTTAATGTAGTAGCCCAGGTAGAGGTACTGAATATTTTTCTGCCGGCAGAAATCAATCATGGTGAGGATATTGAAAGTACCAAGGCTGCGGGCCGCTTCGCTGGTGTCGAAATAAAAATAGACCGCATTCATCCAGTTTTCACCTATATCGATAATGCCGTTGCCCAATAGACGGCCGTCCTTGCGGTAGTGGAGTTCGAGCGAGGTGACGATGTGGTTGAGAAAAAACCCCGAATAATAACCCAGCGCGGTGTTGTTCTTCTGCGGGTATCGGCTGGTAAGAAAATGTTCGCAAAGATCGAGATTTTCCTCGCTCATCTGGACCGAATTGAAATGCACGGAGAGATCGCTGTTTTTCTTAAGAGTACGGCGTTGATTTCTGTTGGGCTTGAATTCTGCCGGATGCAGTCTGATCGGTACACATCGTCGGCAATCCACGCAGCGCATTGTATAGAGGCTGTTGCCGTTTCGCCGGTAACCGGCGGCCAGAAACAGCTCCATGATACGATCGGTGATGGGCCCGAACAGGGCCTGGTAAAAGGTCGCCGTGTAGGGAAGCTGGTAGGGGCATTCCATCGACATGTTGATGAAATAGCGGTCCAGCCTGCTCTGCAGCCTGGCAAATTCAAGCTCGCACTGGCGATCGTACATCGACATTGGCGCCCCCGACCCCACGTCCTTTACACGAGTCCCTGGTCGAGCATGGCGTTGACCACTTTAATGAACCCGGCGATGTTGGCCCCGATCACATAATTACCATCCGCGCCGTAGCTGCCGGCGGCATCGATACAGGTACGGTGAATCGACTCCATGATATGCTTCAGGCGACTGTCCACCTCCTCGCGGGGCCAGGCCAGGCGCATCGAGTTCTGGGCCATCTCCAGGCCGGACACGGCTACGCCGCCGGCATTGGCCGCTTTGCCGGGGCCATACAGAATCTTGTTGTCGATGAACAGATCGACCGCCTCAGGAGTGGACGGCATGTTGGCCCCTTCACTGACCAGATAGACACCGTTGGCCAGCAAGTTGGCCGCGTCCTTGTCGTTGATTTCGTTCTGGGTTGCAGCCGGGAAGGCGCAGTCGGCCCGATGGTCCCACAGGGGATTGTGATCAAGGGCAGGATCGACGGCGGTATACACGGCATGGGGATAGGCATTCAGGTAGTCGCTGATCCTGCCCCGCCTGATATTTTTCAGGTCCATGACAAAGTCGAGCCTTTCCCTGTCGATACCCTGCTCGTCGTATATATAGCCGGACGAGTCGGACAGAGTGACCACCCTGCCGCCCAGATCGATGATTTTCTCGGTGGTGAACTGGGCGACGTTGCCCGATCCCGACACCAGGCAGGTTTTACCCTCCAGCGACTCACCCCGGGTGGCCAGCATCTCGGCGGCAAAATAGACGACCCCGTAGCCGGTGGCCTCCGGCCTGATCAGGCTGCCGCCCCAGTTGAGGCTCTTGCCGGTCAATACCCCGGTGAATTCGTTCTTTAGTTTTTTATACATGCCGAAGAGGTAACCGATCTCTCTGGCCCCTACCCCGATATCGCCGGCCGGAACATCGGTGTTGGGACCGATGTGGCGATAGAGCTCGGACATGAACGACTGGCAGAAGCGCATCACTTCCATGTCCGATTTGCCTTTCGGGTCAAAATCGGAGCCGCCCTTGCCGCCGCCCATTGCCAGGGTGGTAAGCGAGTTTTTAAACACCTGTTCGAAGGCCAGAAACTTGATGATTCCCAGGTTCACCGAGGGGTGAAACCGCAGCCCTCCTTTATAGGGCCCGATGGCGCTGTTCATCTCCACCCGGAACCCCCGATTCACCTGCACCTGACCGTTGTCCGCCATCCAGGGAACCCGAAACATGACCATCCGCTCCGGCTCGGTGATGCGTTCGAGAACCGCCTGCTGACGGTACTCGGGATTGCGGTCCAGCACCGGCTTGACCGACTCGATCACCTCTTCGACGGCCTGGTGGAATTCATACTGTTCAGGATCCCTCGCCTGAATCATTTCGACAATCTGTTCCATTGACTTCTCCTTTTCTGATGAATTACGACTCCTCGGTCGTACAGGTACGGTTTACAAGATCCTCCCGGTAGAGCACGATACCCTTCGATTCCGGTCCTTCGCACTTAATGGTCAAAGAATAGTCCAGTCTCAGGTGCCTGACCCATGTGCCGTCATCGTCGCACGGATAGTCGAGCAGCCAGTCCCAGTCGACCCGATCGCCGCTGCTGCCGTTGTGGCCGTTCTTCTCGTCGACGGTCAGATAGGGAATGCCCAGCGAGGTGATATTTTGAAAGAAATGCGACCCCTGGGAAGGGTCGGCCCTGAGCAGTTTGCTTCTCACTTCAACTATGGCCTGCACAGCACTTATATCGACCCACTGCACCGGAATACCGAGCCAGTGATCGTTGGTGCCCCAGCGGCCTGGGCCGATCAGCAGGTGGTGTCTCCCTTCTGCCTGGATTACACGGTTAAACGCTCCGATCTCACGGGCAATCTTTCTTGTCTCGGCGGGATCGAACGCATCTGGTTTAACGAAAATGATGTCCGTGACAGAAGATATTCTACCGTGCCCCAGGCTCTGGGTGGAGTAAATGATAGACTGCTCGATTTCGTGATCGCAGATACCCACATCGGCCCGCTCTCCGCCAGTCACCATCGGCCTGATCTGGAGCAGGTAAAAGGTCGACTGGTCAAGCGTTTCCCCGAGTTGCACGGCAAATTCGATCTCCACTTCGCTGCCCATCGCGGTGCGGCCAATGATGAGCAGCTCCGAGAGAATCTCCCCGAGCGGATAGAGGGAATATTTGAGTATCTGGGCAAAGGTCAGGATTTTCACCCCGGGCATGTTCACGTCTCTGATCCGGTGCTCATCGGGGACATAGGTAGAAGCCAGCAGACCCACGGGCAAATCTGCGGCAATGTTCTGCACGTCGTACCTGGTGAGGTTGGCATTGTTGCGGTTCAGGCAGGCTGAGTTCCCCATATCAAGCGCGTAGAGCTGGCGCTGACAATTCTCGAGAATATCTTCGACCGTCGAGAACTGGATGAGTTTCTGCGGATGCGCCGGTGAAAAACGCAGGTTGCGCTCGCCCTCAACCACGGTTTTACCAACACCAAGGGCAATATGGGCAATGCCCTCGGAGGGCTTCATGTCCTGAACCGGATAGTAGTTGTGCGACTGGGCCACACCGGATACCGCCGGATACCAGCGTCCCCGGTAGTCTGCCCCCACCACTTCCTGAATGATGACCGCCATCGAGTCATCCCGGCCGCCCGCCCCC
>JARRLH010000031.1:0-19064 GCA_037387205.1 Desulfofustis sp. | reverse complement strand
AAATGCCTGGGGACTCTCAAACCAGGTCGAGGCATACACCATCTTCACCGCCGTTTCAAGCTGCCCGAGTCGTTCGTCGAACTCCTCGTGGTTGTTGGTCAGGAAATAAGTGGAATAGAGACCGGCATAGGGTCTGAACTGACCGTCCTCGAGCAAACTCGAGGAACGCACCGAGAGAGGGAAGTCACAGTGGAGCAGAAAAGCTTCGAGATCCTGCCTGAGCCAGGATGGCAGCCGGGCATCAATGAACAGGTCGGCAATGTGCTCATCACTCATTTCCGAGCTGAAAAACAAATTATTCTGGCTGACGAAGTCATCAAAACCCTGGGCCGAAACGACCACCGACCGGGGGATGCTGACCCGGTGTTGGGAGAGCACCGAGTCGTCGGGCTCGGACCGTTGCAGGCACCCCCACATGAAAGCCAATCCCCTGGCCTTGCCGCCGATGGGCCCCTCGCCGATTTTCACAAATTCGTTGATTTCGGCATCGTAGGTATCACGCTTGAAGCCGGTGATAACTCCCTGCTGCCGAAGTTTTCTGAGCGCTCTGACCTTGCTGACGATATTCTCGCGCATGGCCTCGACATTGTTGATATCACCTATGAAATCGCGATGCAGGCTGCGGGCCAGCCGAACTTCGGAGCGGGCCATCATCCAGTTGGAAAAGTGGTTGCGCAGGGCGTGATACTGCAGACATTCGTCGGGGACCCGGGCCAGCTCGCGCTCGAACTCGACGATGCTGGAGGCGCTGCAGATAGGAGATCCATCGGGCATTCTGAAGACGAAATCGCCGAAGCCCAGATAGGTGAGAAAAAAGTGGTGTAATTCCCTGTGAATATCGGATGACTGCTTGGCAATGAATACGGCCGGGATTTCCTCGGCCCTTCTCCGGTTCTCTGCCTCCGAGGAGATCATGAGCAGGGGCAGATCGGGGACTTCTTCTCTGATCAGGGACAGAAAGCGTTCGCCTGCCCGTCCCTCAACCCTGCCGTTCTGGGGAAACCTGGCGTCTGAGATAACGGCAAAGACGAATGGTTTGTAGGTTTCATAAAGCTTCAGGGCTTCTTCATAACTGTGGGCCATGAGGATTTTGGGCCGGGCCCTCATCCTCAACAACCGGTGCCGCTCGTTGATGCTCTCATCGAGAACCGACTGGGTCTGCCTGACCACTTCTCGGTAGATGGCCGGCAGGAAGAGTGAGCGATAATCGGGTGAATCCTCGACGTAGATGATCACCCTGACCATGGCCCTGGCGGTGTCGTTATCAACGTTGGCATGGTCTTCGACGTTTTTGATAATGGCCATCAGCAGGTCGTCTTCACAGCACCATAGATAGACGTCGTCGATTGACTTGCGGTCCAGGTTCGGCGGCAGAGGAAAAAGACTCCGCAAATTATGGGTGAGGAGCACCACCGGCAGGTTGGGGTTGGTCGCTTTGATCTGCCGCCCCAGGTTGAAGGCGTTCATTCCCGCCAGGTAGGGCATGGTAATAACCAGATCGTATTTTTTCGCTTCGATGGCGGCAAACGCCTCCTCACCAGTGGACACCCTGGTCACTCGTGGCGCCTTGCTCAGATTGAGACCGTGATATTCATGGATGAGTCTGGTCGTGATGCTGCCGTCCTCCTCCATGATGTAGGCATCATAAAGGCTCGATACCAGTAGGATTTCCTGAACCTTGAAAGGCATCAGTTCATGGAACACCTTAAAATGGGGATCGAAGGATGTGGGAAAAATTGTAGGGTTCACGACCATTGAAATCCCCTTGAGGCTTTTAAACCGTGCTCGCGGTTGTGCTGATACCTGGCGGCCTGATGCATGTCGACCCGGTTCCGTCACTTTACTCTATAACCGCTGGGCCCAAAAATAAATCTTCATTTCAACCATCCAACCGATTTCTACTGTCCTCCGAATATCGAATAAGCGAGAGGCTTCCACGCAGCCGTCAAAAGAAACAGCAGCAAAAATATACTGCTGAGAAGAGCGGCCCGGCGAATGAAGGGCCTGACCTCGGCGCGACCGCCTTTCATCCGGCTGACCACGCCTGCCAGCGAAGCGCCCAGCCCGGAGAGCACGGCGCCGTGCAGGAACAGGTAGAGCGGCAGCCCTATGGCCAGATACGGGTAGCGCAAAAGGTCAAAGGGGCAGCGGTGATGGGGCAGCGCGTATACGTAGGGGCTTACCTGAACGGTTATGACCGCCAGGGCCAAGAGGTAAAAAGTTATCCAGGCAGCCGCCAGCGCCCCGCTCAGGAGCGCCGTCGTGGCGGTGGTCGAAGCGCAGCGCAGCTGGGCCATTGAGCCGGCCAGGAGCAGGACCGTGGTAGCCGCCAGCAGCAGCAGAACCGGGCGGCCGGAAGAATAGTCGAAGAGACTGTAGCCGCCGCTTTCCTGATCGCCGAATATGATTCCGCAACAGCTGGTAATAATTTCCGGCTCCAGATTCATCAGGTAAAGCACAACCAGCAGCGCATCGCCAAGGAGCAAGGGCATAAGGGCCAGCAGCCAGTAACTCTTGATCCTGGTATAGGGAAAATCCTCGCAGCCGATATCGAGCCTATGCAGGATGATCCACAGGCTGCCACCCACTATGGTGGCCAGCTTAAAGCCCAGGGCCGGCAACCCATATACGTTTGCACTCAGGGATCCGGCGGCGCACATGGCCCCTTTGAGCACGGTGGCAAAATAATCGGCGGCATAGACGAACAGCACAGCGGAAATTATCTGTACCACCAGAGCGAATTGCACCAGGGCGGCCGTCAGCCAGACCTTTTCTTCGAGCCTGATCTGGCGCTCCGAATCCGAGCCCAGATCCCAATACCTGAGCAGCCGCAGCGCAGTGGCTGCTCCGATGATCCCAAAAACGATGGTTACCGCCGAGCAGGTGATGAGTGCGATCGACCAGGATTCCAGAATCATTTCGGTTCAGGAGGCAGCGCGGAGCTGGCCGTCCCGCAGGTAGAGGCAGCGGTCAACAACCGGACTTGCTGAGACGAGAGGGTCGTGGGACGCAATTATTATCGTTTTCCCCAGCCTCTTGAGATCTGCCATGATGGCCAAGAAATCCCCACTCAACCTGGTGTCGAGGTGGGCTGTAGGCTCATCGGCGATTATGACGGCGGGATCGTTGATCAGCGCCCTGGCCACGGCCGCGCGCTGAAGTTCACCGCCGGAAACTTCCGCGGCCGGAAAATCTCTGCGGTGATCTATCTCCAGCCGGTGCAGAAGCTCCCGACCCCGTTTCTTCCTGTCTGCCGGTCTGATCCCAAGTGGCAGAAGCGGCAGGGTGACGTTTTCCAGTACGCTGAGTTCGGGAATAAGCCGAAAACGCTGAAAAATAAACCCGATGTGCTGGCGCCGGTAAAGAGTGAGAAAGCGATCCGGCAGCCGGGCCATCTTCTTTCCGCCTATCACGGCGCTGCCGCAGGTTGGCCCGATAATGCCGCCCAGGATGGCGAGCAGGGTCGACTTGCCGGAACCCGACGGTCCGTGGATGCAGACCGTCTCACCGGCATCTATACTCAGATCGATCCCGCGCAGGGCATGAACCTGGTGGTGGGCGCCGCGGTTGTAATACTTTTCCACCCTGTGCAGTTCGATCCTCATATCAGATCACCGAATCGGGGCGGATGGTCGCGCTCTGCCAGGCTGGTATCACCGTAGCGGCCAGGTAGGGCAGAACGCTAAGAGAAAAAATGAGCAGCAGATCCGCAAAGCTGAACACCGGGACCAGCGACACCGGCGGCTTCAGTACGGACCAGCCCAGCAGCAGTGGGCGAAAGAGTATGCCGTCGAAATACAGCAGGTGCATCCAGGCGCCCAGATAGCCAAAGCAGAAGGCCAAAGCCGAGATGACGAGAGACTCCCAGAATCTGAGGGCGATGACATCCTCGGTGTGCCAGCCCAGGGCCTTGAGAATGGCAACCTCCTGCTGTTGTGCGGGCGTCAGGCCGCTGGCCTTGTCCCAAGCAAAAATAAAGAAGGCGGCCACGGCGCCGAACAGACAGGCCAGCCCAAAGCCGGAGCGCCAGCCAAAGGCGACCCGGTAAGTCTTGCCTATCCGCTCGCTGGTCACCACCCGGACACCCGCCAAGCGCTCGCCAATCTTGTCGGCTATGGTGTCGATTTCCAGGGGATTGGTGACGTCGACCAGCAGATCGGTAATATCATCCGGCCCCAGACCAAACAGCTCCCGTGCGCTGTCCAGGTCCATAATGATCAGATCATCGGTGACCATCGACGTCTCTTCGCTGAAGGTACCCAGAGTGACGAAGGAGTGCACACTCAAGTCCGGGCGAAACAGTGAAAAGGTGCGTCTTTCGCCAAGTCCGAGATTTTCCCGGACGCCGCGGCCAAGCACGGCCGGATCGGCATCTGCGTCAAGCGTGAGGGCAGGAAGAAAGTCGATCCCCAGGCCGGCAATCCGTGCTTTGTCAGACAAATTGGCATGGCCAATTACAGTATAATTGGCGCCGTTGTTCTCATCGAAATAGTAGCCCCAGACCCGGGGCTCTAGAGAGCGTATGCCGAAAATGCCGTCAAGCTTTTCGATCACCGTGACTGACAGCGCTGCCTGGCGGCCGGCCGACATCTGCTGGACAGTAATATCCGGTACCGTTGTAAGCAGACGGCTGGCGGAATGTTTCAGGCTGGTAGTGGTCAGGGAAAATGAAGCCACCATGAAAATGACCAGAGCGAAGATGAACACCACGACACCGTTTCTACCGAGTCGTCTGATGAAACCACTGAGCGCGTAATCGGCAATATTGAGCTGCCTGTCCAGGTAGCTGCCAGCCATTTACTGCTCCGGAATCCAGAAGGAACCGGTGGGAAAATGCTCTATGGCTCCTGGATGATCCATGAAGGGCGACAGCTTGTCGGAAACGGCGAAATGCCTGACATAGCGCGCATCGGTGGCGATGCAGAGATCGCTTAAACCGAAGACTGCCACGGTTTTAACAACCCTGTGCCGGGCCTCGTCTGAATGGACCAGCCGCCGGTCAGCTGCCACGATCAGACCGGCTTGAAGACAGGCGCAGACGGCGAGCAGGAAAAAGAATCGAACCGACAGCCTCATCTCAATTGGCCTGCTTCATCGCCTTCTTGTTCTTCATTTTCATCATATGCTTCTTTTTCATCTCCATGATCTGCGCAGAGGTGATCTCCTCGAAGGTGAGGATAGCGGTTCCCTGGTGGTCTTTTTGAAAGTTTTCCGCCTCCTGCCGGGTGGAAAAAGGAATCAGTTCATCGCCCATGGGCCCCAGCACATCGCTGCCGATCACATAATATGCCTGTCTGCCATCGATATAATCAAGAGTGTAGTAGTTGCGCACCCAGATTTCCGCGGTGGACAGGTCGGTGTCGCCGCCATAGCGTTCGCCATTGAAATAGTAGGCCATCATGTCCTTGACCCCGTCAAAAACCAGCGGCTGAGCGTCCCCGCCTCTGATAATCTGGCTGAGCCACTGCTCGTAGCTGGCCACGAACATCCCGCATACGGGACACTTTTCATTCTGGTCAACCTCATGCAACGGCTCGCCACAAGCGGTCCCGGACACGACCAAGAGTGCCAGAAAGACCAGTACAGCCCTCCTTATCGCTCTCATCTCCCCTCCTTTTTATTGGTTATGGCAGGTATGGGCCAAGTAATTCCTGAAGTTCAGCTTCGCCGATTCCTCCAAGAATGGCGGTAATGATTTTTTGATCCGGGCTGATGAAAATGGTCTGGGGAACCAGACTCACCTGATAATCCCGAGCCATTTTACCGTCGGCGTCGAGTGCCACGGGAAAACCGATATCCAGTTCCTCTATGTAGGCCCTGACCCGCTCGACTGTCTCGTTGGAGGTGGCCACATAGAGTACCTTGAGCCCGCGCTGCCGGTAGGTGTCGAAATAGCTATTGATGATCGGGGAATCGGCCCGGCAATATTTACACTCGGTATCCCAGAATCTCAAAATTACAGGAGAACCACGCCAATTGGCAGACGAGATGGTCTGCCCGGCCAGATCGACGATGGTAAACGCCGGCGCCCGGTCACCGATTTTCAAGCGGACAGCCTCTTCGCCGCCGCAGCCGCCAACCAACACCCCTGCTAGAGCGCAAAGCACTGCCGTCCACATCACTATCCGATGGGCGGTAATTGTTTTTATAATGGTCATGAAGGAGACTCACATCCCTGCTTTCCGTCGGTATCAGCTTGGAAAACTACCTCCATATCATTGGTTTTACAAGCTTCTTCTACGCCCATCGTCCCGCCGATTAGGGCCTGGCAACGTTTATTTCCAGACTTTGAAAAGGACGATAATTGTTGTACTTAACAGCGCTGAATGCTACAATGTGTTATAAGAATGAAGGTTTTAATTTTTACGGCGGTTACGGATCATCATGGAAAAAAACGAATTCACCACGATCAGGAAAAAACTGGCCAAAACCCAGAAAGAGCTCTCTGAACTGCTCGGGACTTCACTAAAGGCAGTGAGCAGCTATGAGCAGGGATGGCGCAACATTCCCGTCCACGTGGAACGTCAGCTCCTTTTCCTGATTGCCCAGAAGAATAACACTGGTAAGCATATCTGCTGGGACATTCGCCAATGCTCCGAAGAAGTAAAGCACGCCTGTCCGGCCTGGGAATTCAACGCCGGACACCTCTGCTGGTTCATCAGCGGTACTATTTGCAACAGCGACGTGAAGAAAAACTGGGAAGAAAAGATCGCTGTCTGCAGGAAATGCCCCGTTTTCAAGGCCCAGATGAACCTCTAGAGTCCAGCTCTTCCGGGTAGTTGACATTGCGCCAGCAGTCGACCAGTTCCTCTGGTATCAAGGGCTGGGCGGTCAGTTCAAAGGTACACAGCTCACTGATTTTTCTTTTTCCCGACACAATCATCTTGTCGATGAGAGATGCACAGCGATAGTCGTACCAGGCGAGCAGCGGTTCGCTTCTCCCAGTGGTCGGATTCTTGGCTATTATCGCCCGATATCTTCCAATTCTCTGATTCAGCAGCCAGGAGATCGCAGGCGCCCCAAGGTTCGGTAGATCACAGGCAAGAACAAGCCAGGAACTAAAGGGCCGCTTTCTTATCAAAGCGCCGATGCCGGCCAGGGGACCCTGCACACCCGGCAGATCGTCAACCCGCGGTGTGCTGCGCAGAGCAGGGGGAATTTCACCTGCTCCGGAGATGAACAGCTCGTCCACGAACGGGCTGAGCGTTGTCAGCGAACGCTCCAGCCAGGTTTCTCCGCCGGCATGCTCAAGCAAATGTTTGGGACGTCCCATCCGAGAGCTTTTGCCGCCAATCAGCACGGCTCCTGCCAGCGGCACTGCGGATTCACACTGCTCGAGCCAGCGCTTGATATCGGCCACACAGCAATGCGGGTCTGTAGTTGAGCGGCAGACAAAAGAACCACTTGTGGTCCGGCTGCCGGAGGATCGTGTCGGCGAGCACAGCAGAGTCGGCACAGGCGCAGTCGGGGCTGCGCTGGCCAGCAGCAGATCGGCGTGGGTCAGATGGGTGATCACATCCCGTGCTGAGGCGGCCGGAGTGAGCTCATCGATGCGGGAGACAACAATACCAGCGGCCTCAAGCAAGCCCAAAAGCTTGTCGATCTGCCCGGCCTCCACACCATTTTCAGACGGTGAGAGCGCCAGCACCGGCAGATGATCGGGAAGAGTCAGCATGAGTGGGTCTACCCGGAACAGAAAAGGGAGGGCCCACCGGAGACTGGCTGCGATTCTTCGCTCGATTTCCTCTCGCTGAGACGGCTGTACTTCTCTTTTCACACCAATACAGCCGAGCGGCAGCGGGGCATCGAAGGATTCTTCCCACCACTGCCCCAAATCCTGCAGGCAGACCAGGCCTGCCTCGGGGTAGGTGAAACGGCTTTCATGAATGATCACCCCGGCATCGACCGTGCCCGAGGCCACCGCATCGATAATCTGCTCGAAGCGCATCTCTACGAGACTGGTGCTGTCGGGAGCAAACATCCTGAACAGCAAGGCAGCAGTCGTGTAGGTGCCGGGAATGGCGATTTTCTTGTCGGCAAGCTTGGCAATCGGCAGCTGTTCTCTGCCGATCAGCAGAGGGCCGCAGCCACGTCCCAGGGCACTGCCCGATTTGAGTATGCAATAGGAGTCGAGCAGATGGGCGACGGCATGAAAGGAGAGTTTGGTGACCTCGAGCCGGCCTTCAAAGGCCCACCTGTTCAAGGTCTCCACATCTTCGAGGCAGGGTTGCTGAAAAAAAGGCTGCGCCTGGCTATGGGCCTCCTCAACCAGTCTGCAGAATATGAAGGTATCGTTGGGGCATGGCGAAAATCCCAAGGAAAAAGGCTCTGCAGGACTCATCTTTTATCCTCAAGTCTTTTGATTATCAGCATTGCTGCCTGGGCGGCCCTGGCGGCTGCTTCAGCGATCGGCCAGGCCTCTTCAGAACGGTCCTCCACCTGGTTGGAAATGGCTCGCACCTCCACCAGCGGTAGATCGAACAGTTCACACACCCGAGCCACGGCTGCCCCTTCCATATTTTCACAGATCGCCCCGTAGCGATCGGCAAAATAGTCGCCGCGGACTTTCAAAGCGCTGGCGCCATTGACCGTTACAAAGGTCCCCGCGACAGCCTTGACCGCCTCGGCAGCCAGCGCCGATCGGGCCTGGTGGAGCAGACCGGAGTCCAGTTTGAACAGCCACTGAACCGGAAATGCGTCCTGCTCAAAAGGTTCAACCCGATCGCCGTAACAGATGCCGAAATCGCCCAGCACCTCGCGCTCGGCCAAACAGATATCGAGTAGGTCGAGCTGTTTCTCCGGGCCTGAAAAATAGGCCCCGCCGATGCCGAAATTGACAACAGCACTGATCTTCGTATGGTGTTTCTCTAGATAGCGGCTCAGGGTGATGCCAGCTTCCATCGGGCCGACGCCTGAAACGAGCTGCCGGGGACGGAGCCGCCAGTCGCGGGCGAGGCGGCTGAAGGCGTCCATTTCCTTTTCTGTTGCAGCGACTGCCAGATGCATGGTATGAAGTCCGACCCCTAAGTTAGAGAAAGTGCGCGTATGAACTCTTCTATTTTGTAATGAACCCGAACTCACTATGCAAGATGATTTAAAACTCGAGGCCTATCATTACCATCTGCCCGAGAAGAATATTGCCCAGTTTCCCAGCGAAAAACGTGATCACTCACGTCTCTTGGTGTTCAACAGAACCACGGGGCTGATAGATCATTTGTATTTCCACCAGATTGTCCGGTTGTTCAATCCGGGCGACCTGCTGGTCCTCAACGACACCAGAGTATTCCCGGCCCGCCTCTACGGCAGGAAAGAGAGCGGCGGCAAAGCCGAGGTTTTCCTGCTGGGCTATCCCGCTGTCGTTCCCCCGGGACAATCAGATTCGACGCGGGTAAGGTTCAGCGGCGAGGCGTTAATCAAATCTTCGCGGCCGCCCGCGCAGGGCTCCACCATCCACCTCGATGACCAGAACTTCTGTGTGATGCTTGAAGATCGCGCCCGGGGAAGATGGCTGATAGAACTGGTTCTCGATACCGCCTCCAGCCTCGACTCACTGCTCGACCGCCGGGGAGAGGTGCCTCTTCCCCCCTACATCAAACGAGACGAGGGCGGCTGGGATAGAGACAGACAGCGATATCAGACAGTCTATGCGAAGCCGGCACATTTGCCCCGGTGCAGGAACGCGACATATCAAAGCACCGCATTCACAGCGAATATATCGAAATTTCCGAGTCTACCGCGGAACTGGTGAACCGGACCAAAGAAGAAGGCGGAAAAATCTGGGCGGTAGGCACCACCACGGTCAGAGCGCTGGAATACAGCGTCGACCGCAGCCGCCGCCTGAACCCGGTGAAAGACTGGTGCGACCTCTACATCACCCCCGGCTTTGAATTTCAGGTGGTCGACAATCTGATCACCAACTTCCACCTGCCCGCATCTTCACTGCTCTTTCTGGTCTCGGCGCTGTGCGGCCGGGAGACGCTGCTGGACTGCTACCGTGAGGCCATCGCGGCCGATTACCGCTTTTACAGCTACGGCGATGCGATGGCTCTAATAGACTGATCCGGTCTACGTTCGGCAGACCGGATCAATAATCACTTAAAACGAAAGGGGTTGAGACGGGATTATTTCCCTGAAGCCGCAGCCGGACAGCCGGCGCAGCCGGCCCCGGCCTCGCCGGTCTGGCAGGGCGGCGCGGCAGGTGTGCTCTCTTCTTTTTTGGCGGAGCCAGTGGTGCTGGAGGCATAGCCATCGGCGTACCAGCCGCCGCCCTTCAACTGAAAAGAAGACATCGACATCAATTTCCTGAGCGGTCCCTGGCATTCAGGACAACTCGCCAGAGGAGGATCGGCGATCTTCTGCTGAACTTCGATTACGCTCTGACAATCTGTGCATTCATACTCATATACCGGCATCGTACTTCTCCACACGTTTGACGCTGAATCATTATATTCGCCTATAACGACGGTTTTCTTTTCTAGTTTTTTCGTGCGCAAAAATAATTCGTGTTGCCCTTTCTGTCAATATTCTCCTTCCCGGAACAGCAAAAGAAGGCGACAACACCTTGTGCATCGCCGCGATAGGGCAACTAAAGAGTTTCTCTGATTGGCTTTTTTACCAGCGATGTCATTCCGCCTGAACCAGAGGTTCTGAGATCCCCGATCCCCTCTTCTCCGCTGACCAGGTGCGCAGGTCGATAAATCTGCACCTTTGCCTTGCAGATTTCGAGCCGGTCTTTATTGTGTGTGAATACCTCGGTAGAACTGATCCGGAATTTTCACTCAAGCTCTTTAAACAAGGTCTCTAAAATCTCAGGGTGCGGGTACATTTTAGTTATATTACCAAGGCACTGTGTGTTTTTCACCCACCCTTCCAGCATCTCATCCACAAAGCGATAAAGACGAACAGCGCCCGAGCTCGCTTGTTGTTCAGGCGAGTTTCTGGTATAGATCACCAGCTTAGATTGGCTCTCACCCACCCGGTTAACACTATGCACCCAGGCAGATACCAGAACGGCCCCCTGTGGACCATGCTTTTCGTCATCATGACCCTGCTTGCGGCCAACGACGACTCCCGGGCCCAGAATCCGGAAGTCCTGGCCCAGCGGCTCCAGGCTACCTACACCACTATCGACAGCATGAGTTTTTCGTTCTCCCAGACAACCAGCGGCCCCATGACCGGGCGGCCCAAGTCCGGTAAAGGAAACGGACTCTATGCGAGGACTGCGGAAAAGCCTTTGATGCGCTGGAAAGCCCAGACCGATATTCTGTTTTCCTTTTTTGCAGCTTCTGAGCCGCTGGATCGACATTTCACCATTTTACCTGTTTTCGTTGAAACAGATATAGCCGCGGAGGACATCCCCGAAATGCAGAGCCTGCAGCTTGAGCCACTGGATAAAAATTCACAGATTCAAACCATCAACCTATGGATCGGTGGCGATTCGCTAATCAGGCGCATAGATCTGCTCGATCATTTCGACACCAAGACCACCATCAACCTCTCCAACATTGTGATAAACCCGTTCGCTGCAAAAGACCAGCAGGACGTTGAAGCGCAGTTCACCTTCATCCCGCCCGAGGGAACGGAGATAATCAGACAATAATAGTACGCAGGGCGCTTCTCACCGCCTCGCCTTCAACCAAGACGCACAGGATCTCAGATGGAACACGACAGCGAAAGCTTTGAAGAACTTTTCGGCCAGAGTGAAGAAAAAACCTTGAGGAAGCTCTCCCCAGGCGAAAAACTCACAGCCACGGTGGTTGGCATCGACAAAGAAACCGTCTTCCTCGATGTGGGCACCAAGAGTGAAGGGATCATCGAGATATCTGAGTTCACTGATGAACATGGCGAGTTATCGATCTCCCCCGGAGACCAGGTTGAAGTCTATTGCCTGAAATCGGGCCCCGGGGGCCAGATCTTCACCGCCAGGCTCGGCTCAGGGGCGACCAGCGCCCATCTCGAAGAAGCGTATCACAGCTCGGTCCCCGTGGAAGGGTTTGTCAAGGCAGAGATCAAGGGCGGTTTCGAGATTACCCTGTCGGGCAATGTCAGGGGGTTCTGCCCTTTCTCACAGATGGGGCTGCGTCGGGTGGAAAACGCTGCTGAAACCTATCTTGATACTCACATGAGTTTTCTGATAACCAAATTCGAGGCGGGCGGCAGAAACATCGTCCTGTCGGCCAGACTGCTGCAGGAGGAAGAGCGGCGGCTGAAGAAGGAGGAGCTGCAGGACGTTCTGGAAGAGGGGCAGAGCATCGAGGGCAGTGTTTCTGCCATCAGATCCTTCGGCCTGTTTGTCGATATAGGCGGTATCGATGGACTGGTTCCTATCTCCGAGGTCGGCTGGAGCCGGGTCGATAATCTCGAGGAGACCTACCACATCGGCCAGCAGGTCCAGGCCGTTATCAAAGGCCTGGATTGGGAAAACGATCGGATCAGTCTGTCCATCAAGGAAACGCTGGAAGATCCGTGGGAGGCAGCGGTAAAAAAACTGGCCGAAGGAAAGGCCTATGTCGGCACTATTGCCAGGCTCGCCCAGTTCGGCGCCTTCGTCACCCTGGCTCCCGGTGTTGACGGTCTCGTCCATATCTCCAAGTTGGGCGCGGGCAGGCGGATCAACCACCCGAAAGAGGTGGTCGAGGCAGGACAAAACCTGGAAGTGATCATCGAATCGATCGATACCGAAAGCAGACGAATCAGCCTTATCCCCTCGGATTACATGTCAGTCGAGGATGAGGAAGAGAAAGAGCAGCGTGACAGAGCTGTTCAGGCTGTCGATTTCACCGACCATCGGTATCGAAACAAGTACGTCGCAGTGGCGCTTTACCAGGGGCCGCAAGCCGCTTCCTTCATTACCTACCACCAGACAGGCTGGAACATTGAAATCGGTCGCATAGATGGAACTGGCCTGCCCGTCCTTGACCGCCCCGAAAATCCAGCCCCCTGCCTCTTTTATTCTTTTCAGAGCCTCGGCCAGGTTAGTCACCTGGCTGATCCGCATCTTGGCAATCGCTCCGGCCGAAGCCTTGGCAGCGACACCCGCCAGGGGTGCCGATCGATCACGGGGCAGAATCAAGTGGGTTACCCCGGCCGCATGGGCAGATCGGATGATCGCTCCTAAATTATGGGGGTCCTGGATGGAATCGCAGGCCATGAGGCGGGGGATTTCCCCCTTGCGTGAAGCGTCTTTGAAGAAGTTGAGAAGATCGTCGAAGGGCAGCAGCGGTACCGGCGCGCTCTTGGCCACAACACCCTGATGGTTGAGCGGTTCGGGGCTGCCGCCAATCCTTATTTTATCTGCAAACAGACACTTTATTCCGTGGGCGCGGGCCGCGTCGATAATCTCCTGCAGTCCCCTGCTCTGCTTTTCTTTCTGAACACAGAGTTCGACAATCCTTTGCGGCTGGGTTTGGAGAACTTCGAGCACGGGGTGAATGCCCCAGATGAGGTCGTCCCCGTAGCGAATTCTGTGTTCCCGGCCCGATGGACTCTTCCTGTGATGTCCCATGATCAGGAAGGCACCCCTTTGGGCAGCCCGTTCAAGCCCCTTCTGCCCTCGGCGCGCGCTGCATAGATAATAGAGCAGAGCATGGTCACCGCATCGTCAAGCCGATCATTGACGACCAGATAGCGATATTTTGTGCTATGAAGCATTTCCTCGACGCTGTTTGCCAGCCGGGTGGCAATGGATCTTTCATCCTCGGTGCCCCTGCGCCGCAGGCGTGTTTCGAGTTCCGTGGCATCGGGCGGGGCGATGAAGATGTCGACATAGGCGATCTGACCCTTGTGCCTGATTATATCGGCACCCTGCACATCGATGTCGAGGATAACATCGGACCCATTATGCAGTTTCTCCCGGATAGGAGCAGCCGCGGTTCCATAGTAGTTGTCATGAACCCGGGCCCACTCGAGGAAGGCCCCGTCTTTGATCATCTGTTCGAAAGTGTGGTGATTGACAAAATGGTAATCGTGTCCCTCCTGCTCCCCGTGACGGGGTGCTCTGGTGGTGTGGGAAACGGAAAATTCGAGCCGCTCCACCCGGTCCATGACCAGCTTCAGAATAGAGGTTTTTCCCGCTCCCGATGGGGCGGAGACGATGAAGAGATTACCGCTCACTTGTGTTTCCTGTCCTCATCTCTGCTGCCTTCCCGGGGTTCCGCGAGATGGTAGCCTTCCTGAAGTGCCGCCAGCCGCTGACCAATGGTGTCGGGCTGTACTGAAGAGAGAATTACATGATTAGAATCGGTGACGATGATCGACCTGGTTCGCCTGCCCTCGGTCACATCTATCAGCCGCTGGGAATTCTTGGCCAGTTCCTTGAGTTTTCTGGCTGGAGCCGAACCGGTATTGATCACTGCCACGACCCGCTCCACCATAACGGTGTTGCCGTAGCCTATGTTGAGTAGCTGCATTCGAAATTGACCATTCGAGTTAATCCGTTATCTACTCGATATTCTGTACCTGCTCTCGCATTTTTTCAAGCTCGCTTTTCAAGGCCACTGTTTTGTGGGCATTGTCGGCATCATCGACCATGACAGCAACTTCCTGGGCCAGTCTGGCAGGGTCCAGATCGATGCTGCCAAGCAGCTTCTCGAGCCTTTCCCGCAGCGCATTCTCACGGTCGGCGATGATAGTTTCAATATTCTGTTCTATCGAGTCGAGCACCCCGGTGAACACCCGTAGACGCTCGCCAAGATCGACCGACAGGGCAGCTCCTTCGCGGATGCGCATCTCCATGCACTGGCCGAACGCTTCATCAACAACCGATTCCAGCAGGGGCCATATCGCTTCCAGATCTTCGGGCTGCTGCTCTCTTATCAAGACATCCGGCAGGCCGATCAACATGGCCAGATCGACTTGACTATCGAGTCCCAGTTCCTGCGCCAGTTGGTCAAGCCGATCTTTATAGATTGCGGCCAGATTCGTGTCGACACCTATTTTTACCAGATCAGAAAAATCCCCCGAGACTGATACGATCAAATCCACCCGCCCCCGCTGGTGGAAGGTAGCGACTTTTTTTCTGATCTGATCTTCCAGGGCGGCATAGTTCCGCGGCAGCTTGATCTTGGCATCTAGAAACCGGTTATTAACGCTCTTCACCTCGACGGTCCAGATTCGTCCCTGGTGCTCAGTTTCAGCCCGTCCATAACCGGTCATGCTTGTCAATGCCATGGGGTCGCTCCCTGCCTGTGTCTGTGCCCTGGAAAACAGAACAACCAAAATAAAAAGGACGATGTCCAGGCCCGGCCCGGCATCGTCCCCAGATCATCGCGGCTGCATTCTATTTAGCAGCCATTGCAGCATCAAGATCTTTTACGAGTTGATCGGAGATGTCCACTACCTCACTGAAAAAGATGACTCCGGCCTTGGAATCGAGAATCAGGGTGTAGCCATTCTTTTCTCCAAAAGCTTCCACCACACCCTCAAGGGACTTTAATATCGGAGCCAGTTCCTTATCCTGAAGGGTTTTCAGCTCAAATCGCGCATCTTCTGATTTTTCCTGAAGTTCGCGCCGCTTTTTCTGAAACTCCCTCATCTTCACCTGTTTGGTTTCCTCACTCCAGGCCGAACTCTTCTTCTCTATTTCACTCTGCATGTCTACCAGTTCCTGTTCTTCGGCCTTAAACTTGGACTGCAGATCCTGCATTTTCTGATCGAATTTTTCCTTGGCAGCCTTGCCGGATACCGAATTGACCAGAACCTTCTGAACATTCATAACGCCGACTTTCATGTCGGCTGCGACCGCGGAATCGATGGAGACCAGCGAGAAGCACAGGCACAACGAGAGCACACCAACTGCAAATAGACTTTTAACCATGACCACTCCATGCAAATAACAAGCGGGCCGCAAGGGCCCGCAATGAATTCAGATATGACCGCTTCTAACAGCGGTTATTCGACAATAACAAAGTCTGCCCGCCGATTCTGCGCCCAGGACAGTTCATCATGCCCGTGCATGAGCAACCGTTCTTCACCAAAACTGATGGTGCTGAGCCGGCTGTCACTGATACCCAGATTCACCAGGTATTTCTTGGCACCCAATGCCCGGCGCTCGCCCAGGGCCATGTTGTACTCATTGGTGCCGCGGGGATCCGTGTTGCCCTCGATACGGATGACGGTGTCACCATTTTCCTTGAGAAAGTCAGCATTGGCTTCGATTCTGGTAACCTGGTCCTGGCGAATGTCAGATGAGTCGAAGTCGAAGTATACGGGCAGCATACCCTCTGAAGTCCGGCCTTCCGAGATGCCAATCGGTTTTGACTCGAGAGGCTCTTCCTTGCCCATGGCAGCTTTGTCGGTAGACGGTTTCATCTCCTCATCGCTGACCTTGTCCTTGGCACAGCCTGAAAAGATGATAAGGCTCAAGATCATTACAACATGCAAGAGAACCCGGTTTCTACTCAGCATAATTAAAACCTCCTGTTATCAATAAGATATAATGGCAACAACCTGTGCCCATGACAGCTCTGTTTCAGTGGACAGAAACGAAAAGAATCGTACTGTTCTTAACTGGTCAAATATAGAAAGATTAACCTCAAATACAAGAACTATTTTTTCTGCGGGTGAATAAACACAAGGTGCAAGCGGGTGGCGCAGCTGCCATTCACCCCTACCCCAATATGATCCGATATTTTGTTACTATTTCGGTATAAAGTGTGGGGTGGTATGCGGTACCTTTCATACTTTTGTCAGTTATCCACAATACATACAAAACCAGCCAGCGGCCGGCCGGCCCGTTGTTCGCGGTTTCTTCAGGAGAGCTAAATGGCCAAAATACATGTCAACCCAAACCGTGCCACCGACAAAGCGGTTCGAGCAATTGACAGAAAACGGGAGCAGGAGCGCCGGAAAATGTTCATGCTGGCCAGAGATCACGCCGAACCGCTGGCAACCAAACTCTGTCAGCGCCTGATTGACAGAAACATAATCGAAACCACCTCGGTTGAGTCGATCCGCAAGTCCCTGGAAAATCAGTTCAGATCTCTCCATCTGCTGGAAGATTTCGATCTCCAGATGAAACTTGCCCCGGTTCGCACCCTGGTCCAGGACCCCAACATTGTTACCCTGTACCTCACCCAGTACATCATCGAAGACCTCATCGAACACCCCGACATCCAGGATGTGTTTGGTGAAGACATCGATATTTACCGGGCCATCGATTCGATAACAAAGGTATTGCGACCGAGGTGACCCATCCCGCTGCGCTTCCCTCTCTGGTCTATTGCGACGAGTCGGGGAACATCCTCGACTTCCCGGAACTGGGCATGGCCGGTATGGCCCATGGTCGTTACCTTGAACCAGCCCTCGAGGATCTCATCGAACTGCCACCGGGCAGCGATTTTTTCACCCTGCCAGGCCGTCTGCCGGTGGGCATCGACCCGCTCAGCGGCGAGCCGCTCCTCCTTGAGGAAGACCCTCGTTACCCGGGACGCAAGATATACGGGGTTGCCGCTTTCATGGCCCCGGCTCACACCTCCACCCTGACGGCTGCGTACCAGACTCAAGAAAATGGACCTCTGCTGCCGCTCTTCGCCTACACGGCGGTTGGCTGGCATGATGGCAAGTTCTGGGCGGCGGGGTTCCGCAGCGATTATGACTGCCGGCAGGACTTCACCCAGTTCGACCAGCAACGCATCGATACACGCACCGCTCGCGCACTCAAACACTTTCCTGACAACCGCCTCATTCAGCATCTCGGCACCTGCTGCCTGACGTATCGCTGCCCGGCGGCGCGCAACTATTTTCTGGAGCGCTGGGAAGCACCACTGCCTACCTCGCCCGGCTGCAACGCCCGCTGCCTCGGCTGCATTTCCCTGCAGCCCTCGGAATGCTGCCCCTCCACCCCGGAACGGCTGCAGTTCACCCCTTCGGTCAGGGAGGTCGCCGAGGTTGGAGTCGCCCACCTGGATAACGCCGCACGCCCGGTGGTAAGTTTTGGCCAGGGATGCGAAGGAGAGCCGCTGCTTCAAGCCGACCTGCTGGAAACTGCTATTAAAGAAATGCGGCGGCTTACCGGCAGAGGCACGATAAACTGCAACACCAATGCGAGCCGACCCGAGTCAATCACCCGCCTGCGGGAGGCGGGTCTCGATTCAATCCGGGTCAGTCTCAATTCAGCTCGTGAGACTTTTTATCATAACTACTACCGGCCCAGAGACTACGGGTTTTCTGAGGTCAAAAATTCAGTCCTAGCGATGAAGCAGGCTGGGGGCTTCGTGTCATTGAACTACTTTATCCTGCCCGGGTTTACCGACTCGGAGCAGGAGACTGAAGCATTCTTGAAGCTCATCGCGGAGACCGGGCCCGATTTTATCCAGCTTCGCAATCTCAATATCGACCCGGAATGGTACCTTGCCGAGATAGGCTCCACTGCCACCTCTGCCGCCTGCGGCATCCGTGAGTGGCTGGCCAGAATCAAAGCCGCTTTTCCCTCCCTGCGCTTCGGTTATTACAACCCCTGCCTGAACCCTTGAGGCATCAAGACAACGTGGGTTCACCAGAGTCACTTTGTTAATTTCATAGGTAAGTATAGGGTCCCTGTCATTTAGCAAGCAATAGATTTTTCACAGAATTTGGCATTGAAGGCTTGTAAAAATGGTGCATTGCTATAAGATAAGAATGATACACATTATCATTGATTAATCAGAACCACGACAGAGCTCCCTATGCAATCTCAGAGCGACATAAGGCTGACCCCGCAGCGCCAGGTTATTCTCGAAGAACTGGCCAAAGTAAAAACCCATCCGACCGCCAACGAGGTCTATGACATGGTGCGTAAGCGGCTGCCCAGGATCGGGCTCGGCACGGTGTATCGTAATCTGGAGTTGATGGCGGACAACGGTATGATATTGAAACTGGAAGTGGGTGGCTCACAGAAGCGCTTCGATGCGATCACTGAACTCCACTACCACATTCGCTGCGCGCGCTGCGGCAAGGTTGACGACATTGAACTCGGCGCTATGCCGCAACTCGATCAGCTGGCTGCCGATACCAGTGACTACCAGGTACTTGGTCATCATATCGAATTCTCCGGTATCTGCGAAACTTGCGCTGACAATCAGGCAGAG
>JARRLH010000030.1:14741-19121 GCA_037387205.1 Desulfofustis sp. | reverse complement strand
GGACGGATTGAGTTCCTGATTGAAGATCAGCAGGTTGGCATCGAGCCGCAGGGCGGCAATGACGATTTCGGTCAGTTTGCCCCGTCCCAGAATATAGCGGGGATTGATCTTGCTGCGGCGCTGGAGCACCTCGCCAAGCACCAGAATATCATCCGAGCGGGCCAGCTCCCTGAGTTCCTCCAGCGAGGCGTGAGCCTGCTGTCGGGACTCGGTGGTGACACTTATCAATATAGCCCGGTCTTTATCTCTATCAAGCTGGGCGGTGCGGCGCTGACGGCTGAATTCTTCCTCGAGGGCCCGGACCAGTTCAGCGAATCCCTCGGGCTGACGGGCCGGATGAACCGGATCGAGGAAACTCCACATCTGGCCGTTTTCTCCGCTGGGAAGCAGATGGGCAGAATAGAGCTTTTCCGGCAATCCCTCGGAGGTGATCTTCAGGACCGACATCAGATCCAGCCTGAGAAATAGCAGGTCCATCAGGTCGTCGTCAGTCAGGTCCGCACCGAACATCTCTATACTCAGGCCCCTGAGCCTGCCGCCGGCGGCCCGTATCTGGCTCAGCTTCGGGATCATCAGGCCGCTGTGGTCACCGACGATCACCTGTTCGATTTTGCCTGACCGGTGGATGAGCACGCCTATCTGCCGGTTGAGTTCGTGGGAGAGCTCGCAGAGCGTCCTGGCCATCTCGGGCGCAATGATCTGATCGCGGCTCACCCGCCGGCTGCCCACCCGCTCGAGCACTCTGAGGTGATTTTTCTTCAGTCCCTGAGTATTTCCGCAGACCCTGGCGATGATCAGTCCTCCGTCTCAGTCTTCTGCCCATCAGCCGCGGGCACAGGCCAGTCAGCCAGGGCCATTGAGTTATCGCCATCCTTGCGGGGGCAGATGGTCTGTTGGGTGTAATTCTTCCAGATCGGATCGTCATACCTGCCGTGGCAGTCGGCGCATAGCCCGACCCGGAGAATAGCTTTGAGCTCCTGACCGTTGAAGGCCCTGAGATCTGCCCGTGAACCATGTTGCAGCTGGGTACCGTCGAGGGCGACGAAACTGTCGAGTCCCACGGTCTCTCCGGCCTCGGTCTGCAGCCCGGTGTCGAGGGGGCTGAATGAAACTTTGTTGTCCACCACGGCCAGGGTCCCCTCACCCAGCCCCACCGTTTTGGTGGAACCATGGCAGTCGTTGCATTCCCGCCCCTTTTCCTGGGTAGTGTGGGGGTTGATCGCCGCCATGGTAAAGCGGTTGAAACTGTCTTCCAGCTTACCCTCGTCATCGAACAGGGTGACGATGTCCTGGCAGCCGGGCGTGACGATGACCACCTCGTCTTTCCAGACGCCAAGCATCGGCTTGCGGTAGCGGATGTAGGAACGTCCTTCCTCCCAGCGCCCCGCGGTCTGGGTGAGGCTCAATTTGTCCAGATGGGTGGCCGATTTGTCCCGTTTCGCATGACAGCCGTAACATTGGGGCACCCAGGTGGAGTGGCAGGCTTCACAGGTCACCCGCTGGTGCGGTTCAAAATCACAGACCCCGGCCTTGGGCTGCCGCAATTCATATTTTTTGTCGTCGTTCTTGCCGAACAGGTAATACCCGTTGTCTACCTTGTCCACATTGGTCAATTCATTGTTTTTCCTGGTTGTTCCCGGCTCTGGCCCATGACACGTCTCACAGGAGATCTCCAGCTGATCCTCGTAGTGGGCATAGCTGGTGCCGTCGCCCATGACTTCTTCCCTGGTGTGACAATCGATGCAGGCCATACCCCGCCGGTGGTGAATATCGTCGGCCAGTTCCAGGTAGAAGCGCTCACCCGGCATGCGCTGCGAGGAGAGTTGCCCGGCCTCGTAGGGAGTGCCGTACCCCTCCGCTTCAAAGACACCGATATAGGCCAGTCCAATCCGGCCCGAGCGGTTGTGGCAGCGGATGCAATTGTCGTCGATGACCTTGCTGACGACCAGCGGGTGAATGTTCTCTTTATCCTCGTCTTCGCCGTAGTCATCGCTTGATTCGATGACCGAGGGCCGCTCCGACCCGGCTGGCATGATGTAGTGGCAGGCCGAACAGCCGCCGCCCTTGTCGTTGAAGAAAGCCGGGGCGTTGGGCAGATCGTTCTTCTGCTTCCAGAGATGACAGGTGGCGCAGAGTTTGCGATAATAATCTAGCGCCAGCGAGGTTTCGCCGCTGTCGATCAGATCCTTGACCGTCATCTCGGTGTCCTGGCTGTCGCTTTCGCCCCAGTAGTAGAGCAGGGTTCCCAGTATGCCCCGGTTGGTGGCCATTAGAGAATTCTTCACCTTCTGCGCATCAGCCGGATGACAGCCCTCGATGCTGCAGGTCTTTTCAACTACCCGCAGATCTCCAGGATTTAAGACCATCCCTCGATGCGCCTTGTCCTTGTCGATGGCCAGCGGGTCTCCCAGGTGGCAGGGGGTACAGCCTATTACCTTGACATCATGGGCAGGATCGAGCTTTTCCTTGGTATGGCACTCCAGACACATGTCGACCCGGCCGGAAGTGGTGATCTGGATCTGCTCCGGCCGCTCAAGCCGATATTCCCTATAGACCAGGACAGCCGCCAAGGTCAAAACGATGGCGAGCGACAATAGTGTCGATAAGGCTTTAAAAGAGAGGATATGTTTCATGGACCGCGCGTTCAACCCCGGTAGTTCTGGACGTTGGGCAGACGCCGGCCAAAGCCGAAGGCCTTGCTGGTGACCTTCAAGCCCATGGGTGCCTGTTTGCGCTTGTACTCGTTGATCCTGATCCGCCGGACGATATCGTCAACCACCTCAGGATCATACCCCCGCCCGACTATTTCATCCCTGCCACAGCCCTCTTCCAGGTAGAGTTCCAGGATCTGGTCAAGCAATTCGTAGGGCGGCAGATCGTCCTGGTCGCGCTGGCCCGGTTTCAGCTCCGCCGACGGCGGTTTCTCGAGAATGCGGGGTGGGATGATGTCGCCGCTTCTGTTGACAAAGCGGGCCAGCTCGTAGACCAGCTGCTTGGGAACATCGGAGATTACCGCCAAGCCGCCGCTCATGTCCCCGTAGAGGGTGCAGTAGCCGACCGCCATCTCGCTTTTGTTGCCGGTGGTCAAGAGCAGATGGTTGAACTTGTTGGACAGAGCCATCAGCAGGTTGCCCCGAATCCTTGCCAGAATATTCTGTTCGGTGACATCTTCCTCGCGGCCGGCAAAGAGCCGGCTCAGGGAATCGCGATAGCCGTCAAACAGATCGGCAATGGGCAAGACCTCGAAACGGCAGCCGCAGCCTCGGGCGAGAGCCTCCGCGTCCTCCAGCGATTCTTTCGAACTGTAGGGAGACGGCAGGGCGATGCCGAGCACGTTCTCAGGTCCCAGGGCCCGAACTGCCAAAGCAGCGGTCAGAGCGGAATCGATGCCGCCGGAGAGCCCAAGCACCGCCTGGCTGAAGCCGCTCTTGGTGACATAGTCACGGATGCCCATAACCAGTGCATCGTGCACCAGTTCAACTTCTTCGATGTCCTCGGAAACCCTGATCTCTCCGTTCCAGTCGGCGCTATCGACGAGGACCATATCTTCCTTGAAGTGGGCCGCCCTGGCGATGGTCGTGCCGGCGCCGTCCAGAGCCAGGCTGGCGCCGTCGAACAACAGCGAATCCTGTCCCCCCACCTGGTTCACATAGATGAACGGTATCTTATACTGGGCGGTCAGCGAGGAGAAAATGGACTGGCGGATCCGGGTTTTTCCCCGGTGATACGGCGAGGCTGAGACATTTATGAGCAGGTCAAGAGAATGCCCTTTCTGCCGCGCCCTTTCCTGCAGATCAGCCACCGGGCGGCTGCGGTAATCATCGACCGCATAGTGCCAGATATCCTCGCAGACCGTCGCCCCAATGGTCAAGCCGCCGCAGGCAAAAGGCTCTCCGGGGGGTCCCGGTTCAAAATAACGGTTCTCATCGAAGACGTCATATTCGGGCAGCAGCTGCTTTCTGGTCTTATGGATGATGGTGCGGTCTTTGACCACGAACACGGAATTGTAGAGCGGTTTGCCGGTGCTCTTTGGACATCTTTCAAAACAGCCGAACATTACCGAGATAGACGGCAGCTCAGTGATCAAAGCAGCCACCGCTGACTGATGGTCGTCTATGAAAGAACCTCTTTCGAGCAGGTCGAGGGGAGGATACCCCGAGACGGCCAACTCTGGAAAGATGGCCAGTTCGCAGCCCGCCTCGGCGGCCTTTCGCGCATAACGACTTATCTTCTCACAATTGTGAGCAAAATCCCCGATAATCGGATTTAACTGGATAAGCGCGATCTGCAACTGCCTACACTCCATGTCTGTAATACCGGCACCGCAATAAGCTCGGTCAGAACCCTGCAGGTCCATGGCCGTGTGGAATCAACAGCGCT
>JARRLH010000030.1:0-14702 GCA_037387205.1 Desulfofustis sp. | reverse complement strand
CAAACTGGTGGAGAAATGATGGGAGCCGTCATTTCTGGAGACAAAATAGAGATAGCTGGTGGCTGCCGGCGCAAGCACAGCCTGGAGCGACTCCCGCCCGGGACTGCAGATGGGGCCCGGCGGCAAACCGCTGATGGTGTAGGTGTTGTATGGGGTCGGCGTCTTCAAATCCTTTTTGGTCAGGGGGCCGCTGAAATTTTCGCTGCCGTAGATTACCGTCGGATCGGACTGCAGCTTCATGCGCCGACCAAGGCGATTGTGAAACACCGAGGCAATAAGAGGGCGTTCGTCAGCCCTGCCGGTTTCCTTCTCGACTATCGAAGCCAGGGTGAATACCTGGTGCCTGGTCAGAGCAGTGTCGCCCGGCTCCAGGGAGCGGTACACTCCAAGCGCACGATTGACCAGTCGGGAAAGAATTTTCTCTTCTCCCGGAGACGGCCTGACCAGAAGGTAGGTATCGGGAAAAAGATACCCTTCCAGGCTGGAGAGTTGACCAAGGCCCAATTCGGCTATGAAGCCGGCATTGCCGGCGAGTTCTAGGAATCGTTCTTTGTCTATCCAGTTGTCCGCCGCGAAGATGTCGGCGATTTCTTCCAGCCTCAGCCCTTCGACAACAGTGAGCTGATGCTGAACCGGCTTGGCCGAGACGAGCTGGTTGAGAAGATCCACCGGACTCTGGTTGGCATCGAGTATGAATTCGCCGGCGGGCAATGTGGATGAGACCCCGAGTATTCTGGTCAACAGCAGAAAGCGGAGGTCGGCATCAAGCAGCCCGGCATCTCCGAGCAGCTCACCGATCTGTTCGACCGATGCCCCCCTGGGAATAACCACTGTCCGGCTGGAGACATCGGCCTGGGGGCCTGGGCTCAAGGCATAGTGGGCGAACCAGCCGATAAGGGCTGCAGCCGCCGCCAAAAGAAAAAGGGACGCCCACAGGACGCCCCTCAGCAAGGAATTGTTTTTTCGATCGTCTGCCGACGGTTCCGGACTATCAGGCGGTTGCACGTCGTCGTATTTTGCGGCGCTTCTGTTTCTCAGACTTCTTGAAAGCGAGCCCGATCACTTCATCCATGTCTTTGACCGGATGAAATTTCATTCGCCGCCTGATGTCTTCCGGAATTTCGACAAGTTCCTTCTGGTTCTGCTCGGGGATAATCACGTTGGGTATGCCCACCCTTAGAGCGGCCAGGGCTTTTTCCTTCAAACCACCGATGGGCAGCACCCTGCCCCTGAGGGTGACCTCGCCGGTCATGGCCAGATCCCTTCTGACCTTCTTTTCCGAGATGGCAGAATAAAGAGCCGTGGCAATGGTGATCCCGGCGGAGGGTCCATCCTTGGGAATGGCCCCGGCCGGCACATGGATGTGAATATCGGTCTGGTCAAAAAAGTCCTTCCCCACGCCGAGATCCTTGGATCGGCTGCGGCAGTAAGTGAGCGCCGCCTGGGCCGACTCCTTCATTACCTCGCCAAGTTGTCCGGTAAGGATCAGTTTTCCTTTGCCGGGCATCAGGTTAACTTCAATGTGGAGAATTTCTCCCCCCACCTCGGTCCAGGCCAGCCCGGTGACCAGTCCCGGCTGATCGAGCGTCTCGATTTCTGATTCCGGAATAATCTTCGGCGGTCCCAGATACTTGTCGAGATTTCTGGTCGACACCGAATAGGGTCCTTTGCCGCCCTCGGCTATTTTTCTGGCCAACTTGCGGCAGATCTTGGAAATCTCCCGCTCCAGATTACGGAGCCCGGCTTCCTGGGTATAGTGGGTGATGATGCGGGTGATGGTGGCGTCGGTTATCTTCAACTGGCGTTTTTTGATACCGTTTTCGCTGATCTGCCGGGGCAGCAGATAGCGGTTGGCGATAACCAGCTTCTCTTCGAGAGTGTACCCTGACAGCCTGATCACTTCCATCCGGTCAAGCAGCGGGCCGGGAATGGTATCGGCCATGTTGGCGGTGGTGATAAACATCACCCTGGACAAGTCCAGGGGCAGATTCAGGTAATGATCGGAGAACTCAAAGTTCTGCTCGGGATCGAGCACCTCGAGCAACGCCGATGACGGGTCGCCGCGGTAATCGGCGCCGACTTTGTCGATCTCGTCCATCATGAAAACGGGGTTGTTCGAGTTCACCGTTTTGAGACCCTGCACTATCCTACCCGGCATCGCACCGATATAGGTGCGCCGGTGGCCACGGATCTCGGCCTCGTCCTTCATGCCCCCGAGCGAAATACGGTGGAATTTCCTGCCCATGGCCCGGGCGATGGACTGACCCAGGGAAGTTTTACCAACCCCCGGAGGGCCCACGAAACAGAGAATCGGACCTTTGGTCGAGCGGTTCAGCTTGCGGACGGCTAGAAACTCCAGAATGCGCTCTTTGACCCGATCGAGCCCGTAATGATCCTCGTCCAGCACCTCTTTTGCCCGAATCAGATCGAGAAGATCCCTGGTGCTCTTTTTCCACGGTACGTCGAGGATCCAGTCGATGTAGGTGCGAATGATGGTGGCCTCCGACGAGTCGGGGTGCATCATTTCCATACGGCGCAGCTGTTTGCGAGCCTCCTTGCGGATCGGCTTGGGCATTTTGGTCTTCTTCAGCTTCTCTTCGAGTTCGTCGATCTCCTGGCTGCGCTCGTCGCTGTCTCCAAGTTCCTTCTGCAGCGCATGGAGCTGCTCACGGAGGATATATTCGCGCTGGGACTTGCTCATCTCCTCCTTCGCTTCATTCTGGATCTTGGCCTGTACCGTGGATACTTCCAGTTCCTTGCTGAGCAGGGTATTCACCAGCCTCAGGCGCTTTATCGGATTGATTTCCTCCAGTATGGCCTGGGACTCGGGAATTTTCAGACGCAGATTGGAACCGATCAGATCCGCCAGGCGGCCGGGATCTTCTATGTTGTTGATGATCATCATCAGGTCGGCGGAGAGGATACCGCGCAGCGACATGATCTTTTCGGTCTGCTCCCGGACCGTTCGCATCAGGGCTTCGACCTCGACGTCGATTTCACCCGTTTCTTCGTCCTCGATAACCTCGACCTGCACCTGATAACTGGGATCGGTGCGCAGGTATTCGCTCACTCTGGCTTTGGACATGGCCTGAACGAGCACCTTGAGCCGCCCGTCGGGCAGCTTCAAAGTCCTCATGATCATGCATACCATGCCCACCGAATAGAGATCATCCGGGCTGGGGTCGTCCTTGGTAGCGTCCCGCTGGGTGACCAGCATCAACAGCTTGTCGGTATTCAAGGCCTCGTTGACCGCCTCGACAGAACCGGGCCGGCCGACGAACAAGGGAATAATCATGTAGTTAAAGATGACCACATCCCTGACTGCCATCATCGGCAGCATATCGGGGATTTCTATATCGTCGGTCCTGGACAGATCATCCATACCTATGCTGAGCGAATCGTTAAACTCCACACGTACCTCCAGTGCTGCCGGGGATGATCATCGTCATCGGGCCGGCCTATTAAACCTTTAAAAAATTGCTTAGCCGGCACTCGTATTTATCAATAACTACCGGTTTAAACGCACCCTTGAAAACCGGTCAAAAGCTAAACATTTGAGGTGCTGAAGTCAAGCAGGATCAGGGGGGTGAACAAAGGCTGCAGGAAAAATCTTGAACTATTCATCCATTTCAACAATAGTGGTTTGTTTTCCACTGAAATTTACCCTGGCACCAACACTTGATCTCGAGGAAATCCATGCTCTCCGCAGACCTGCTTTTTGATCTCAGAGAATTTGCTCATGCCTCTCTCTTTGCCGCTGACCGTCCGATCTGGTCGGCCCTGCAGGATCTGAAGAACTATTTGGACGGCTATGTCTATGCCAGGCATCTGTTCCGCCGTCTGGCTGATGGCGTGACAGCCCAAGAACACCTGGTGCTCCATGCCGGCAGCCTGATCGAGGCCAACCAGTGCCACATTGACTATGGTGACACGTTAAAGGGCGGGCTGGTCATCACCCGCGCGGGTGAAGTGCTTCAGGGTGCGTCGCTGATCATGGCCGGCTCCGTGCTGCTGGGCGACAGGATCGCCATCGGCCAAGGCGTCCTTGTCGAGGGGGGTGCAACCATCAAGTCTCCCGCCGTCATCGGCGATCTGACTGAAGTGCGCCAGGGCGCCTATCTGAGGGGGTACTGCCTGATCGGGAAACGCTGCGTGGTCGGCCACGCCACCGAGGTCAAGCATTCGGTCTTTTTAGACGATGCCAAAGCCGGACATTTCGCCTATCTGGGGGACAGTATCATCGGCAACAATGCCAATCTGGGGGCCGGCACCAAATGTGCCAACCTCAGATTCATACCCGGCAACGTCCAGGTCAGCTACCAGGGCGAGCTCTACAACACCGGTAGGCGTAAATTCGGTGCCATCATAGGCGACAAGGCCCAGACCGGCTGTAATTCGGTTACCAGCCCCGGAACCATCATTGCCAAAGGCTGCTTTTTAATGCCCAACACCACGGCCCCGTCGGGGTTTCACTCGGAAAGAAGAATAGGTTAACAAGATACCACAAACATCAAGGGAGCTCTCATGACCACCATCAAAACCGCCGACCTCGTCAATTCAGTTGCCGACAGCCTGCAGTTCATAAGCTACGACCATCCGGTCGATTTCGTCCAGGCCATGCATCGCGCCTATCTGAACGAGAAAAGCACAGCGGCAAAGGATGCCATCGCCCAGATACTTATCAATTCCCGTATGTGCGCTTTGGGTAAACGCCCCATCTGCCAGGACACCGGCATCGTCACCGCCTTTGTCAAAGTCGGGATGAACTGCCGCTTCGACTCCGATAAGACCTTACAGCAGATGGTCGACGAGGGGGTCGAGCTGGCCTATGCCAATCCCGACAATCCGCTGCGCAAATCGATTGTAAGCCCGCCTCTGGGAGCACGGATCAACACCGGGACCAATGGTCCCGCTGTGGTCCATCTTGAACTGGTGGCCGGAGATACGGTTGAGGTCAATATTGCCGCCAAGGGCGGCGGCTCTGAAAACAAGAGCAAGATGGCCATGCTGACCCCGGCCGACTCGCTTGTCGAGTGGGTGAAGCAGACGCTCCCGGCAATGGGGGCCGGCTGGTGTCCCCCCGGCATGCTGGGAATCGGCATAGGGGGAACCATCGACAAGGCCATGTGTCTGGCCAAAGAATCTTTGATGGATCCGGTCGATATCCACGAACTTCAGGAGCGGGGACCGGCTGACCATCTGGAGGAACTGCGCCTGGAGATTTTCGAGGCGGTCAACAGCCTTGGCATCGGGGCTCAGGGACTGGGCGGCTTGACCACCGTTCTGGATGTCAAAATCCGTGACTTTCCAACCCACGCGGCCTCCCTTCCCGTGGCCATGATCCCCAACTGCGCCGCCACCAGACATATCCACTTCACCCTGGACGGCAGCGGTCCGGCTGTGTTTGAGCCGCCGGACATCAGCAACTGGCCCGAACTCGTTTTCGAGGCCGGAGAGAGCGTTAAAAAAGTGTCGCTTGATGCAATCACGAAAGAGGAGATCGGCTCCTGGAAAGCCGGCGATACTCTTCTGCTCAGCGGTAAAATTCTGACCGGCAGGGATGCGGCGCACAAAAGGATTCAGCAGCTCTTCGAGGAAGGCAAGCCCCTGCCCGAGGGCGTCGATTTCAACGGCAGGTTCATCTACTATGTCGGCCCAGTCGATCCCGTAGGCGATGAAGTGGTTGGTCCCGCCGGACCGACCACTTCCACCCGAATGGATAAATACACCGACATGATGCTCGGCAAAACGGGGCTCTACGGCATGATCGGCAAAGCCGAGCGGGGCGACACCACCATCGATCTGATCAGGAATCACGGCGCCGTTTACCTGATGGCGGTCGGCGGTGCGGCCTATCTGGTTTCCAAGGCAATCAGAGGCTCCCGGGTAGTCGCCTTTGAGGATCTGGGCATGGAAGCCATTTATGAATTCGAGATCGAGGACATGCCGGTAACCGTGGCGGTTGACAGCAACGGGGAAGCGGTTCACAAAACCGGCCCGACATTCTGGCAGAAGGAGATCCTGGCCGCCATAAGCTGATGCGTTCGCCTTGAGTCCAACAGCAAAGGCCGGGGTCTCATGACACCGGCCTTTGTGTTTTGGTTCGACTGTTTGAGTCTGGAATTGCCAGGCAGCCGTCTTGATCAGGTGATGTTTATTTGACCGTGCAGGTCATGTCCTGCCCGCAGCACATGGGTGATTTAATCTTGCCGTGACCGTTGGGGCATTTGGAAATCTGGACTTCGTTGCCGTCGTCGAGTTTCAGTGTATCGTCAACAAGCGGGGCGTCGCACTTTGCACAGGTCGCATTTACTCCCATCCCGCATTTGGAACATTCATAGGTTGCCATACCACTCTCCTTATTGTTTTTTATCGGAGCCATTTGCAAAACGATCTTGTCGCCCAAACTCTGCCTTATGCTCAAAATTTTATCCTCGGAATATCAATCATATGCCTGTGGTAAAATTTCTCGCATGCCTTGATTTTGAACGACAATCTTAGTTTTGCAAAAGGCTCATCAGTTAATGAAACCCTGTCTGCCGGTAGGCCTCTGACAGGGAAATGACCTTTCCAACCACCATAGGGTTCAACCAGGAGAAGTCAAGCTGCCGGCCGCTGCCGGTCAACTTTTCTTTCTTCTGAATATGGCGTTGACAAGAAAGTCCCCGCCCGGCTCGCGCAGCTGCCAATAGAGACGGTCGCCCGGGTTGCCCCTAGACACCTCGCTGCCGTCTGCCTCACGCATGGCGGCTACCTGGAAACGACGCACTTCGATTCCGGGTCCCATGTATTCCACTGCTTCACCCTGACGGCAGACGTTTCGCAACTCTACTTCTACCTCTGCCCGAGAGTTTCCCCTGACCACCGCCACCGGCTCATAACCCTGATCGACACGTGATGAGTCGTAGAGCATATCCCCGGGGCCGGGCTTCTGGTGGGCAAAATTGAGGCTCATCCCCCTGGTGCCGGTCTTCTCGATCTCTTCAAGAAAAGGTGCGGGCATCTCGATATTCTGCGGTCTCGACCATAGCGCGGGGTCTATCTGGCGCAAATAATCAAGGGCCGCCCGATAGACTCGAACCACCCCGCCCACATAAAAAATCGACTTCATCCTTCCTTCAATTTTCAAAGAGCTGACGCCGGCGGCTAGCAGTTCAGGAAGGCTGTTGAGCAGGCAGAGATCTTTTGCATTGAAGATATAGGTGCCGCGCTCGTCTTCGTATACCGGAAAATACTCCCCGGGCCGCTTTTCCTCGACCAGGGCATAGCTGTATCGACAGGGGTGGGCGCATTCACCCCTGTTCGCATCCCTGCCGGTCATATAGGTGGACAACAGGCATCTGCCCGAGTAGGAAATACACAGGGCGCCGTGGGCAAACACCTCGATCTCCGCCCTCACCTGCTCACAGATTGCGGCAATCTCTGCAAGGTTGAGCTCCCTGGCCAGATTGAGGCGCGCCACCCCCTGCTCGACCCAGAATGAGGCGGCGCGGCTGTTGGTGACGTTGGCCTGGGTGGAGAGATGGATCGGCAGGGCTGGCACCAGGCTGCGGGCCACCTGCAAAATACCCGGATCGGAAACGATTATCGCATCCACGCCGGCCTCACCCAGTATGTGAAGATATCTGTCAAGCCCCTGGAAATCGTCGTGGTGGGCAATGATATTGACGGTGACGTAGACCTTCACACCGCGCTGATGAGCATAGTCGACTGCCTGGCTAATACCCTGCTCGTCGAAGTTGGCCGCTTTGGCGCGCAGCCCGAACTTCTTTCCACTCAGATAGACCGCATCGGCACCGTAGTGAATGGCGGTAGCCAGCTTTTCAAAACTGCCTGCCGGAGCGAGCAGTTCAGGAATAGCGGGAGCGGACGAATTCATTACTTGTATTTCCTTTATACCAGTTTATCATCTATCTGCTGAACGCGAGCATTACAACAGGGCCACATCTTTAGATCAGACAACAATAACGGCAATTCAACCATTGGCAAGCACTTCCATGAAACAGATCGGCCTGGCCATGAGCGGCGGGGTCGACTCGACAGCCTGTGCCCTCCTGCTCAAAGAACACTATCAGGTGCATGGCTTTCTGATGGATATCGGCCAGCCCGGATTTTCGGATCAGGCAGAAGAGGTGCAAGCGCTTGCCCGCCGGCTGGGTATCCAATTACAGGTCGTGGACCTCAAGAACCATTTCAAAAAGATCGTTCTTGACTATTTCATCGACAGCTATCGAAAAGGCAAAACGCCCAATCCCTGTATGGTCTGCAACCGGGAAATAAAATGTGGTCTGTTTCTCGATCATGTTCTCTCCACCGGTCTCCCAGCCATGGCCACCGGCCATTACGTGCGACGCCGAGAGATCCACGGCGAAGTGGGCCTGTTCGAGGGAATCGATCCGCACAAGGATCAATCCTATTTTCTGGCCCGCCTGACCACATCACAGCTGAACAGGTTGCGCTTCCCATTGGGCTCCATGCATAAGGAAGATACCTATCGGTTCATCGAGTCGCGCGGTTTTCCCGATTTCAGGGGCAAGGAAAGCCAGGACGTCTGTTTTCTCAAAGGTACCAGCGTCGCCGAGTATCTGGACGCTGAACTTGGCGGTGGCATGGAACCGGGCCCGATCGTCACCCTTGATGGTGAGCAAATCGGCACTCACCTGGGGTTACACCGCTACACGGTGGGGCAGAGACGGGGGCTTGGCCTCCCCGACCATTCTCCCTGGTACGTCTGCGCACTCGACGCCGCCGCAAACAGGCTCATCATCGGCAAGAATGAGGAACTGCAGGCCACCGTCGTCAAAGGGGTAGCGCCGAACTGGCTGGTCTCTTCTCCACCGGCCGCCGGGGACCGGTTCAAAGTAAAGATACGCTCCACCCACCGCGGAGCGGCGGCACTCGTGAGGGAAATAGACAATGGTTTGCTCGAGCTTGAGTTCGACCAGCCCCAGCGGGCCATATGCCCCGGTCAGTATGCGGTGCTCTACGACAACGGCCGGGTGATTGGCTCAGCTGAAATCTCCGCTCGCACAACTGGTCCATAAATTGGCGACAGAAATGAAGAAGGCCTACCTGAGTACCCTCGGCTGCAAAGTCAATCAATTTGAGACCGCCGCCTTCAAAAGCCAGCTGGAGCAGCACGGGGTTGCCGTCACTTCTGTTCTGGAGGAAGCCGACTTCATTATCGTCAACACCTGCACCGTCACCGCCAAAGCCGGCAGTGAGTCGCGGCGCCAAGTCAGAAAAGCGCTGCGGCGCAATGAACGGGCCACGGTGGTGGTCACCGGCTGCCACGCCCAACTGGAGCATGAAGAATTGTCTCGCCTTCCGGAAATCGATCCGGCTCGACTGGTGGTGGCCGGCAACGATGCCAAGGAAAGCCTCGTGGCCGAACTGCTGACCGGTCAGCCAGCCCCGCCGTCCCGACCGATGAATGAAAATCATGGGCGGCACCGGATAGCCCCGCTGCTGGTCGACAGGTTCGAGGGCAGGACCAGGGCCTATCTGCGCGTTCAGGACGGCTGCGAGAGTTTCTGCAGTTATTGTGTCGTACCCTATGCCAGGGGGCCAAGCCGGAGCCTGCCGCTCGCCGAGGTGGAGCGCCAGGTAATGATTTACCAGCAGGCGGGACACCGAGAGATCGTCGTTACCGGTATCCATGTCGGTCGCTACGGTTTGGATCTGTCAGAGAATTGTAATATCGTCGGACTACTTGATAGATTATGTCAGAGCTACCCTTCGCTACGATTCAGGCTCTCCTCCATCGAGCCGCTGGAAATCAGCCCCGCGCTGCTGGGATTGATGAGCGCAGCCGATAATCTCATGCCGCACCTGCATATACCATTGCAGAGCGGTGACAATGAGGTACTCAGAAGAATGAACCGGCGCTACACCAGAGAGCAGTTCAGAGCGGTTGTCGACCGGTGCCGAACGGCCCTCCCCGAGGCGGCGATCGGCTACGACGTCATGGTCGGGTTCCCCGGCGAAAACGAGGTAATGTTCGACAACAGCAGAGAGCTCATAGCCTCCACCGACGCCAGCTATCTCCATATATTTCCATTTTCCAAACGGCCCGGCACCAAGGCCGCCTCGTTTGACGAGCACATTGACAGCGCTGCAAAACAGCGTCGGGTAGAGATACTGCGCACCCTGGGGCGTGAAAAAAGTCGAGCTTTTTACCGCCGTTTTATTAATTCTAGAAGAAAAGCGCTTCTGGAGACGGAAAAGCATTCCGGTGATACACTAAAAGGCTTTACTGACAACTACATTCCCATCGTGACGGATACACCCCAGAATCTCCCCAGAGAACCGGTCACTGTGGAACTCACCGAGCTCTTGACAGACTCTGTCTCGGCCCGGATCGTGTAGGAGATGATCGGCGAAATTATTGCAATAGGTGACGAACTCACCTCCGGCAGAATAATGAACACCACCAGCGGTTATGCCGCCAGAAAACTGTTCGATGCCGGCCACACTATCCATGCCATGAGCACCATCGGTGACTCCCCCGAGCTCATCGGCCAGGCTCTGATCCAGGCCATCGGCCGGGTGGATTTTATCATCGTCACCGGCGGCCTCGGCTCCACCGACGATGACATCACTAACGAGGCGGTATCCCAGGCACTCAATCGACCCACCATGCCTGACCTGGCCACCCTCGCCTGGATCAGGGAACACCTCTCCAGCCGCAAGATATCCCAGCACAACCCCCTGGAGAAACTGGCCTGGCTTCCCGGCGGCGCCGAAGCGCTCGAGCCGGAATCACGAGTCGCCGGCTATCAGCTCGTCCACGACAATACTCCCATTTTCTTTCTGCCCGGTGTGCCGGAGGAGATGAAGGATTTGATGGATCGGATCGTTCTGCCCATACTCATGGCCTGGCAGGAAGGTTCGGCTTTACAGACTTTGCAGCGTATTTACAAGGTGTTCGGCCTGGCCGAATCGGAGATCAACCGCAGAATAAAAAAGTCCAATCTTCCACCGCAGATCAAGATCGGCTATTACCCGGTGTACCCCGATGTTCACCTCAGCATCATGCTCAGAAGCACACAGGGTCAGGCGGGTGGGGAACTATTCGAGAGCGCCTGTCAGCAGCTTGAACAGACTCTTGGCGATGCAGTTTATGGACGAGAGGGAGAGGAACTGGAAGCCCTTGTAGGGGAACAACTGCTCCAGGCTAAGCTGACCCTTGGAGTGGCGGAATCCTGTACCGGGGGACTCATTGCCCACCGGATCACCCGAGTTCCGGGCAGTTCCAGATATTTTCTCGGGGGAGCCGTGGCCTACGCCAACGAACTCAAGGAGAAGCTGCTTGGCGTCCACTCGACCACCCTCGAGAGGTGTGGTGCAGTCAGCGGAGAAACAGCTGAAGCCATGGCCGTCGGCATCAGGCAGCGCTGCGGTGCAGGAATCGGACTCTCGGTAACCGGCATTGCCGGCCCGGACGGAGGTACCGAGGACAAGCCGGTCGGCACCGTCTTCATCGGGATCAGCAGCCGAGAAGGATCGCAGATCGGAAAATTTTCGTTCTCTGGAAATCGCCACCGAATCCAATCCAGTGCGGCTCAGGCCGGACTGAACATGCTGAGGCTTTACCTTGGCGATAATTTCCTGGACTGATGGCAGATCAGGTAATCGATCTTGATGTTTCTGCCACTTCTTTTTATATCTTAAGGGTTGAGCCTTTTGCAAAACTAAGATTTTCGTTCAAAATCAAACCATGCGAGAAATTTTACCACAACCATATAATTGATATTCCGAGGATAAAATTTTGAGCATAACGTAGAGTTTGGGCGAAAAGATCGTTTTGCAAATGGCTCGGTTGTTCTCAAAAACAGATTGACCACCACAATTACAAACTAGGAGCGTCCATGCAAGCATCAGATAAGAATAGAAAGAGTAGTGTGGAAAACGCAGTCAACCAGATCCATCGGCAGTTTGGAAAAGGCTCGATCATGCGGCTGGGCTCCCAGGAAGCCGAACTGGTGCCGGCCATCCCCACCGGGGCTTTGAGCCTTGACATCGCCCTGGGTGTCGGCGGTCTGCCGCGGGGTAGAGTCACCGAAATCTACGGGCCGGAAGCCAGCGGCAAGACCACCCTCGCCCTCCATGCCATCGCCGAGGCCCAGAAGCGCGGCGGCCAGGCGGCCTTCATCGACGCCGAGCACGCTCTGGATACAAACTATGCCGAGCGACTGGGGGTCAATATCGATGATCTGCTGGTATCACAGCCTGACTTCGGTGAACAGGCCCTGGAAATCGCCGAAATACTGATTCGCTCCGGCGGCGTCGACACCATCGTCATCGACTCGGTTGCTGCCCTGGTGCCCCGGGCCGAAATTGACGGCAACGTTGGAGATTCTCACGTCGGCCTGCAGGCCCGCCTGATGTCCCATGCCATGCGCAAATTCACCGGTGTCCTGAACCGCTCGAACACCATCCTGATCTTCATCAACCAGATCAGAATGAAAATCGGCGTCATGTTCGGCAATCCGGAAACGACCCCCGGCGGCAACGCCCTTAAATTCTATTCCTCAATCCGTCTTGACATAAGGAAGATAGGTCAGATCAAGGACGGCCAGGAGGCCATTGGCAACCGCACCAGAGTCAAGGTGGTGAAGAACAAGGTTGCCCCGCCCTTCAAGACTTCAGAATTCGATATCATCTTTGGCGAGGGCATCTCCGCCTCAGGCGACATTCTAGATCTCGCCGTTGAACAGGATATCGTCGACAAGAGCGGAGCCTGGTATTCCTATCTTGACGAGCGCATCGGCCAGGGAAGGGAGAATGCCAAACAGTTTCTGGTCGATCACCCCGAGATGATGCGCGAAATCGAGACCAAGGTACGCATGGGCTTTGGGCTCCCGGTGGAGAAAGAAGCGGCACCTGAGGAAGAACCTCAAGCCTAAGGTAGTCAGTCAACCACTCATTGGTATACATGGCACAATCAGGACAAACAGACTTCGACGTCATTATCGTCGGAGGCGGCCCGGCCGGGCTCTTCGGGGCCTATTATCTGGCGGAAAATTCGAAGCTCAGCGTGCTGCTGCTGGACAAGGGCAACGCGCCGCTGAAACGCACATGTCCCATCAAAGAGAACGGCTGCATGAAATGCAAACCGTGCAATATTCTCTGCGGCATTGGCGGTGCGGGACTGTTTTCTGACGGCAAGCTCAACTTTATCCATAAGCTCGGCAAGACCGATTTAACCCAGTTTCTTCCCGAAGCCGAGGCCAGGCTGCTGATCGATGAAACCGAACAAATTTTCAATCGCTTCGGCATGGATGGCAAGGTGTTCCCCACCGATATGGAACTGGCCAACCAGATACGCAAGGATGCCCGCAAAAGCGGCATTGACCTGCTGATCATCAAGCAGAAGCATCTCGGCAGCGACAACCTGCCCGCCCATATCGCCGGTATGGCCGAGTACATCGAAAACAGCGGGGTCGTCTTCCACCACCTCGAGGAGGCCAGAGACATCGTCGTCGAAAACGGCGAAATTGCCGGTCTGGTGACCGATAAAGCAACTTACCGCTCCAAGAACATCATCATGGCCCCGGGCCGAGTCGGCGCCGAGTGGGTGGGCCAACTCGCCCGCAGAAACAATATCGACGTCTCCCAGCGCGGCATAGAAGTCGGTGTCCGCGTTGAGGTGCATAACGAGATCATGCAGGATATCTGCTCGGTAATCTACGACCCCACCTTTTTTATCAGGACCAGCAGGTACGACGACCAGACCCGCACCTTCTGCACCAATTTTGGCGGTTTCGTCGCCCTGGAAAACTACCAGGACTTTGTCTGCGTGAACGGTCATGCCTACATGGACCGTAAGAGCGACAACGCCAATTTCGCCTTTTTGTCCAAGGTGGTGCTCAACGACCCCGTCGAAGACAACCAGGCCTATGGCGAATCGATCGGCAAGCTGGCCACCCTGATCGGCGGCGGCAGGCCGATACTGCAGCGCTACGGTGACCTGAAAAGGGGAAGGCGATCGACCTGGAACAGGGTGCGCAACAGTTATATCGACCCGACCCTGAAAAATGTGACCTGCGGCGATATCGCTATGGCTCTGCCGGAGCGCATCCTGTCCAACATAGTTGACGGCCTCCAGCAGCTCAACCAGGTCGTCCCCGGAGTCGCCAACGACGAGACCATGCTCTATGCCCCGGAAATTAAATTTTTCGCCACCCAGGTCGATACCGACAACAACCTGGAAACCGACATCAGGGGACTATTCATGGCCGGAGACGGACCTGGAGTTGCCGGCAACATCGTCTCGGCCACTGCTACCGCCCTGATACCCGCCAAGGAGATCATCTCCCGCGCCGCTTAAGGGTTTGTTTTAATTTTAAATATTCGTTAAAACCTAGAGCCTCTGGTGAACCCATTATCGCTATCTAGTAGTTGACTACGGCTATAAATAAGGTATATTCGATTGCACATGAGAATGACTATCGATAGTACCAGATTAACTACTTTAAGGAGGCAGTTATGCAGAAATGGGAATGTCCATGCGGCTATGTGTATGATCCTGCTGAAGGAGACATTGCAAACGGTGTTGATCCCGACACCCCTTGGGAAGATCTTCCCGATGATTGGGTATGTCCGGTATGCGGCGCTGAAAAGGACGCATTCTGGAAATATGACGATTAGCCGGTAAGAACCGACTGCGAGAAAGCCGGAGCCGAAAAACCGCTTCCGGC
>JARRLH010000029.1:2307-23129 GCA_037387205.1 Desulfofustis sp. | reverse complement strand
GCAGACCTGTTTTGATTTACTGACGGACACGGCTTCAAGTTCCCGGTCGGTGTGATCACTGGCAATCGTGAGATATAGACTGCCATCGTTTCCGGCTGCCAAGAAAAACTCCACTTCTGGACTGGTGTGTTCACCAACAACCTGAATCTCCGCCTGCTGAGTCAGTCGATGCGGACTGATCCAATAAAAGGCGGGGATTTCGTATGGGGCCGCCACACCCAGTTTTTTCAACTCCTCAATATGTTGGTGCACAGATGCTTGATCACGACCGGTGTACCCTGCGGCCACACAGCCGTCCATAACCAGCGACCGGGGAATCTGGGTGGCGTTCAAAAGTTCGACGATTACTTGAAAAGTATACATATGCGCTCCTGATTATATGCCGTGCTGCCACCATGCATATTGGCACGATGCTGACCACAAGTCGATAGAAATCCCCCCAAAATGCATTGCTGGCCGGTTTTTTATTTATACACAGCAGCGCTTGCGGCCCGGGTCCGGGGCGGGACACTCCCCCACCTCTTGAGCAGGGGGCTGAGTTCGTCCACACCATTTGTTTTTTGCGCCGTGTCTATGGCGATGCGACGTCCACTGGAGAAAAGAGAATTATCCACGGGCAGTGTCAGGGACACGAGTCTTTTTCCTTGGGCGGCGGGCGTGCTAAGGCTTCACACGGTGGTTACCGGTTACCGGTGCTATCGACCATGGTGCATCTAGAGGATGTAGGGCACTTTCAGATTGTATCCCTTGTAGACGATGAAGCTCTCAACCGTCTGAACTCCTTCTATTTTTGCCACATGCTCGGTGATGAACTCGAGCAGATTGAAATTGTCGTTGAGCAGGACCTGCAGGATGAGATCGTAGCGTCCGGTGACAATCGCTGCCGACAGGACTCCCGGCAACCGGCTGAAGTCATCTCCTTTTCTGGAAATGTCGAGATCGGTGAGTTTGACTCCGAGATAGAGAAGGCGGTGCCCTTTCAGGCTTTCGGGGTCGATATTGCCGGTGAAGTCGAGGATGCCTTCTGCACAGAGTTTGTTGACGCGGGAACGGACGGTATTTTCAGTAACGTCGAGGGCATCGGCGATTTTTTTGAACGATTTCCGTCCTTCTTTGAGATGCCTGATGATATCAAGATTGAGCTGATCGATGAGCATGGCGGCCTCAGTGAGTCGGTTGGATTATCGAGAATCCTAAATAGTTTCCATCCGGAAACGGACCTCTTGTCCAATATCTTCGTTGTGCTCAAAATTTTATCCTCGGAATATTAACTATATGCCTGTGGTAAAATTTCTCGCACGCCTCGATCTCGAAACAAAATCTCACGTTCCCTGATGGAAACTAAATAAAATTTAGGTAACTGTCAAACGGGATCGGAGATGTTTAGCAAACTCTAAATTATGGCGCAATTTTTTTCCTTTTATGCGTGTGCCGCGAATTATTGCACCGGGCTGGCTCTCGAGATAGGAAAAAAGACAGAGGACTGGGCTTGGATGTGCTCAGAGCGGGGGAACAAGCCTGACGTTCTCGGGTTGAGGCAGTTTACCAGAGGTGGGGCCTGAGGGCAGGTTAAAGGCGGGAAATCGTGGTTTGCACCGCAGCACTGCAGCTGCATCCCAGATGCGAACCGCTCTGCTGACAGCCCGGGGACCCGGCGGGACGGGAACGGCCCGTTTTTTGTTTAGAGAAATTAAAAACCAGGGCCGCCCCTATGAAAAGTACGATGGTAAGGCCCAGGGTCGAAAGAAAAAGCATCATAACTGCTCCTGGCGATTGTCTTTTACCATAAAAATATAGCCACGGTTCAAAGCGCTGTCTTAGGATTCTGCGGTTTAGCCGCCAAAATCGTCAAAGTGGATATTATCCGGCTCCACACCGAGATTGTCGAGCATCTCCTGCACCGATTCGAGCATCATCGGCGGACCGCAGACATAGTAATCGATGTCCTCGGGCGCCGGGTGATCCTTGAGGTAGTTGTCGTAGAGCACAAGGTGGATGAACCCGGTGTACCCCTCCCAATTGTCTTCGGGAAGGGGCGCGCTGAGGGCCAGGTTGAAGGTGAAATTGTCGTGTTCTCTGGCCAGTTCCTCGAACTCATCCTGATAGAAGACCTCAAGCATGGAACGGCCGCCGTACCAGTATGACACTTTGCGCTTGGTCTTCTTGCGCTTGAATAAATCGAAGATATGGCTGCGCAGCGGTGCCATGCCGGCGCCTCCGCCTATGTACACCATCTCTCGGTCATTCTCCTGGATGAAAAAATCGCCGAAAGGGCCTGAAATAGTGACTCTGTCACCCTCCTTGAGGTTGAAAATATAGGATGAGGCCTGTCCCGGAGGAGCCGCCGGCTGACCGGGGGGAGGGCTGGCAATGCGGACGTTGAGCTTGATAATGCCTCGCTCCTCGGGATAGTTGGCCATCGAGTAGGCCCTGGTCACGGGGACGTAGACGTGTGATTTATACTGGAACATTCTGAACTTTCGCCAGTCGCCGAGAAACCGGTTGTCGATGTCGAAACTCTGATAATCCAGTTCGTGGGGCGGTACCTCGATCTGAATGTAGCCGCCGGCCTTGAAATCGACGTACTCGCCTTCCGGCAGCTGGAGCACCAGTTCCTTGATAAAGGTGGCGACATTTTCGTTCGAGGCGACAACGCACTCCCACTTTCTGGTTTCGAGCATCTCTGGCGGCACTTCGATCTTCATGCTCCGCTTCACCGGTACCTGACAGGCGAGTCGGTATCCCTCCCGGGCCTCGCGCCGGGTGATCGCCGATTCCTCGGTGGGCAGAATGGAGCCGCCGCCCTCGGTGACGATACAGCGGCACTGGGCGCAGCTGCCGCCGCCGCCGCAGGCGGAGGACAGAAAAATTCCCTGGTCGGCCAGGGTGGTCAGCAGTTTACCGCCCGGCTCGGCCTTCAACTCCTTGTCGTCGTTGACGATAATGGACAGGTCGCCGCCCGGCAGCAGCGTCTTCTTGGTTCCCACAATCAGGGCGACCAGGACGAACTGGATGGCCAGAAATATGGATACCCCGTAAATTATTTCATTCATCCGGATACTTCCGTATGTTGATCTTTCATATCATACTCAAATACTAGAAACTGATGCCCGCGAAGCCCATGAATGCCATGGCCATCAGGCCGGCGGAAATAAAAGTCATGCCCAGTCCGCGCAAGCCTCTGGGGGAATCGGCATATTCGCTTTTTTCCCGGATCGCGGCCAGCAGTATCACGGCCATCATGAATCCGCCCCCGGCACCTAGCCCGTAGGCGGCGCTTTCCAGAAAGGTGTAGTCGCGCTCGACCATGAACAGCGAGGCCCCGAGGATCGCACAGTTGACGGTCAGCAGCGGCAGAAAAATGCCCAGGGTGTTGTACAGCGCCGGCACGAACTTGTCGAGCACCATCTCGAGAATCTGGACCACCGCGGCGATGGTGGCGATATAAATCATCAGCCCGAGGAAGGTCAGATCAATAGTCGGCTGGCCGAGCCACCCCAGCGCCCCGCCCTTGAGAAGCGAATTGAGCAGAAAGTTGTTCAGGGGCACGGTGATAGCGGTGAGGACCACCACCGCCAGGCCAAGTCCCACGGCCGAGGTGACCTTTTTGGAAATAGCCAGAAAGGTGCACATGCCGAGAAAAAAGCTCAGCGGCAGGTTCTCGATGAACAGGGAGCGGAAAATGATGTCGAGATACTGCATTATTGACTCTCCTGCTGTTCGGGATCGTAGGTGCGGATAAGCCAGATCAGCAGCGCGATCAGAAAGAAGCCGCTGGCCGGCAGCACAAGCATGCCGTTGGGCACGTACCAGCCGCCGTTGTTAACGGTCGCGAAAATTTCGTAGCCAAACACCGATCCTGAGCCGAACAGCTCCCGCACCAAGGCAACACTCATCAGAATGAAGCTGTAGCCGAGCCCGTTGCCGATGCCGTCGATGAAACTTGGGATCGGCGGGTTGGACATGGCAAACCCTTCGGCCCGGCCCATGACGATACAGTTGGTGATGATCAGACCGACAAAGATGGAGAGCTGCTTGGAGAGCTCATAGAAAAAGGCCTGCAGAATTTGATCGACGAGGATAACCAGGGTGGCAATGACCATGATCTGCAGACCTATGCGAACCGTGTTGGGGATCTGGTAGCGCACAATAGAGATGGTCAGACTCGAAAAGGCGGTGACCAGGGTCACACAGATCGACATGACCAAGGCCGTTGACATCTGCCCGGTGACCGCCAGAGCCGAGCAGATACCGAGTACCAGCAGGGCGATGGGGTTTCGTTTGAAGACGGAACGGACGAGGAGTTCCTTGTTGCTTTCAGCCATTGAGTCCTCCGTTTTTTAACTGCTCGAAAAACGGTTTGAAGCCGTGCTCTCCGAACCAGAACTGCATCATGGAGTCGACCCCCTGGGTGGTAATGGTCGCCCCCGATAACCCGTCGATCTGATGGACCTGTTCTTCGGGGCTTGCCTGGGTACCGCTCTTGACCACGGATATCGCCAGCTCGTTGTTCTCATCGTAGAGATCTTTATCCTGCCACCCTTTCTGCCAGCGCGGGTTGGCGATCTCGCCGCCGAGTCCCGGGGTTTCGCCGTGCTCGTAGAAGGACACGCCGCGAATGGTGGAGAGGTCGGCATCGATGGCCACATAACCGTACATGGTCGACCAGAGGCCTTTGCCCCGGATGGGCAGCACCACCTGATCGAACCTGTCGCCATCCTTGACCAGGTAGACCAGCGAGTACTTTTCCTGCCGCTTGATGCCGGCAATATCGGTTTCGGCCTCGATCTCCCGGCCGCTGTCCTGGTCCATGGCGGCTCCGAGCTGATCGTAGGTGGTGAGATCGATGGTGGTGTCTTCGACGAAGGAGCCTGTATACTTGTTTTCATCCTGGTAGGGCCTCAGCCCAACCGCAGCGGCCGCCACCAGTGCCGAGCAGGCGAAGGCGAGCACCAGCACCGAGTAGAACGGTTTCAGAGGGTGTTCTTTAGCCATTGCGTACGAGCCTCCTTCTGATGTTGGCGCGGACCACGAAGTAGTCGAACAGCGGGGCGAACACGTTGCCCAGCAGAATTGCCAGCATGACACTCTCGGGATAGGCGGGGTTGGCCACCCGGATGAAAATGACCAGAAATCCGATGAGCAGACCATAGAGCAGCTGCCCCGTCTGGGTCTGGGCGGCCGAGACCGGGTCGGTGGCCATAAAGACCAGACCGAAGGCGAAGCCGCCGAGCACGAGATGATAATGTACCGGGAGGGCATACAGCGGGTTGGTCGGGTCCTGTACCAGATTGAAACAGATGGCGGTGACCACGGCGCCGATCAGCATCGACAGCATGATCCGCCAGGAGGCCACACCGGTGACCAGGAGCAGAGCCGCGCCCAGCAGACAGGCCAGGGTCGAGGTCTCGCCCATGGAGCCCGGAATGGTGCCGATGAATGCTTGAAACCAGGAATAATCCAGAGACGCCAGGGGATTGGCCGGATCCGCCTGGGGCAGGGCGGAGAGCGCTGTCGCGCTCGAATAGCCGTCCACCGCCGTCCAGACCTTGTCGCCGGTCATCTGGGCCGGATAGGCGAAATAGATGAAGGCCCGGCAGGCCAGCGCCGGATTCATGAAATTTCTTCCGACCCCGCCGAACACCTCCTTGGCGAAAACCACCCCGAAACTGGTTCCAACCGCGACCTGCCAGAGGGGGATGGTCGGCGGCAGGGTTAGCGGCAGCAGCAGGCTGGTTACCAGAAAGGCTTCGGAAAATTCATGCCCTCTGATCAGGTTGAAGAGCGCCTCCCAGACACTGCCGGTAATGACCACGACCAGGTATATCGGAAAGAAGTAGAGCGAGCCGTGCACCATGTTGGAAATAATCGACTGGGGGTTGACCCCGATGAACTGCATGATCGCCCCACGCCAGCCGTCCGGCATGACCCCGAGATCGGTGAGTACCAGGTTGGCCTGATAGCCGGTGTTCCACAGCGCCATAAATGTGCAGGGCACCAGGGCGATGATGACCGTGATCATGATCCGTTTAAGATCCACGGCATCCCGCACATGGGGCGCGGACGAGGTTGATTTGGTGGTCGAAAAGAGAAAGGAGTCGAAGGCCTCGTAGAGGGGATAGAGGCTCTGATATTTACCGCCTTTATCGAAGTGTGGCTTCAGATCCAGGAATAATTTATTTAGGGATTTTAGCATGATATCAAGTTTTCCGAGAATCAACCTTCCTCTTCGATGGAAGTCAGGGTGTGACGCAGCATGGGACCGAAATCATTCTTGCCGGGGCAGACGTACGAGCAGAGCGCCAGGTCCTCTTCGATCAACTCCAGACAGCCAAGTTCCTTGGCCCGTTCGGTGTTGCCCGAGGCCAGACTTTTGAGAAAATAGATGGGCACGAAATCGAGCGGCATCACCTTTTCGTAAGTCCCCAGGGGAAAGATGGCCCGATCGCCGCCCCAGACCGCGGTGTTGAAGGGCACTTTAAGCGGCTTGGTGAAGGCGGTTAAAAAGGCGCGTGAGACTGAGAATCGATCACTGCCGAGGCGCAGCCAGCCGAACAACTGCCGGCCGTCGCCCTCGGGCAGGCAGCTTACCAACTGATGATAGCGACCGAGAAAACCGCGCAGGGGATCTGCCTGCCGGCCATCGAGAATGGAGCCGGAGACCAGTCTGCCTTGTTGGGCTGTACTTATTTCAGCGCGGCATAATTCGCTGAGCGAAGCACCGCTGATAGTCTCCACGTGACGGGGGGTAGTGAAGCAGGGACCGCCCAGGGCCACCACCCTCTCGCTACTGAGCTTACCGGTTCTCAGCAGTCCGCCGAGGCCGCAGACGTCCTGGGCGCCGAGGTGCCAGACCGTCTTGAACTCGCTGACCGGATCGATGAAATGAATATGGGTGGAAGGCAGCCCGGCCGGGTGGGGGCCTTCAAAGACGACCTCCTCCACCTGGCTGGCAAGCGCATCGAGACCGGTCAGATCTCCCGCATGACAAATATAAATGGGCTGGCTGATAAAGGATGCCAGCGCCTGCATACCGAGCAGAAAATCATCTTTTCTGTGATCGATGACGGCTTTCATGTCTGGCCCCACCGGCGAGCTGTCCATGGCCGTGACAAACAGCGAGGCGGGCTCGCTGTCAATCGGCGGGATCTTGCCGTAGGGCCTGGTTCGCAGTGCGGTCCAGAGGCCCGAGTCGATCAGCAGTTTACGCAGACCTTCCGGCCCGAGGTCGGCGGGATCCGTGCCGGCCTCGCAAAAGCTCAGGCGCTCACCTTCAGCAACTCGAATCACCAGAGATTCAAATTTACGCTTTGCGCCCCGGTTGACTGCCACGACCTCGCCACTGGCAGGTGCCGTGAATATCACCCCTTCGTTCTTTTTGTCGGAGAACAGCGGTTGCCCGCAGGCTACCTGGTCGCCGACCGCTACCAGCATGGTCGGCTTCATGCCAATGTAGTCGTCGCCGACCAGGGCCACGTGCTCGACGGGAGCTGCCGGGGAAATCGTAGAATCGGGCGAGCCGTCAATGGGCAGATCGAGGCCTTTGTCTATGGTTATTCTTCTCATTTCAGCTGAAGAACCCCTTTGTCTGATATCGGTTCATGTCTTTGTCTATCAAGTAGCCTTCGCAGTCCGGCAGAGTTTCCAGCAGGGCGATGGATTGGTCGGGATCGAGGACCATGGCGGCAGTGGCGAGACCGTCCGCCCAGGCAACCGTGGGGGCGATTATGGAGCTTGAGGCGGTGCGGACGGGAGAGAAGCCGGTGCGGGGGTCGATGATATGATGAATTTTTTTATCGTCGGTGAAATATTGCATGTAATCTCCGGAAGTGGCGATTGCCCGGTCACTCATTTCAATGGTTGTCATTTTTTTCAGATCGTCACTCCGCGGGTTTCTGATGCCTATCTTCCACGGTTTCCCATCGTAGCGATGGCCAACCACCATCAGGTCGCCACCGGCTTCGATGAAGGCGTTGCTGAACCCCAAACCCTGCAAAACCTCTATGCCTCTGTCGACGATGTAGCCTTTGGCAACCGCATCCAGGGTGGCCGTCACACCGGGTTTGGAGTACTTCACCGTGGTATTATTCTCAACAACAATATGTCTGTAGTCGACCACTTGCAAAATTTCTTTTACTTTTTCTTGGTCGGGAAGTTTTCCGGTCTTCCTAACCTCTTTAAAGAGTCCAACGAGGGGCAGAACGGTGGGGTCGAAGGCCCCGTCAGTGAGTTCACTGAGTTCAATGGCGAATTTGAATACCTCGACCAGTTCCTGGGGCGCGTCGTTGAGCGTTCCAAAACGATTGAGCTCCGACAACGGGCTGTCGGACACATAGGTGCTCATCATCATCGAGAGCGTTTCCATTCGCTCGATGCAGGCCTCTATGCCGTGCCGGCAGGAACCTTCGTCTTCGCCGCAGACCACCAGATTGACAATTGTACCCATCATCGGCTGGCTGTGGCGCACCGGCTTGAGCCTGCCCCGCGGCCGCACTCCGAGATAGCCGATGATGCCCACCGCCGCGCTGACAGCCGTCAGCTGCAGCAACCGTCTTCTGGTAAATCCTTGTTCAGATGCGAGTACGGCAGAACTGTTCATCGTCGACCCGGGCGCGGCAAGCGCAGAATTGTAGGAAATGATTGGAAGGCCACCGTTTATTCCCCTAACAAGAAGAGATTCCATTTGAAAATTCCGCCAAACTATAAACACTCTCTGGTGACCGGGCAAAACAAAGATGCAGATCCGGAAAGTGAAAGCGGTTGACAAACCCGTCCCGAATGAAATCATTATGAGGGGAAAGGGTGCGCATACCGGAGGGGGACCAATTGCAGAATCCGACACTGAGCCCTCAACGCCTTAAACCATCAGCCAGCGAGGTGTTTTGTGGAAGCCAATCGAGCGTATGAGAAACTGGGACTGTTCTACCTGGGGAAGGAACTGCCGATCGGGGAGCAGGCATCGACCGGGCTGCCCCTGCTCTACAAGAGCAAAAACCTGACCACCCACGGGGTCATCATCGGCATGACCGGCAGCGGCAAAACAGGCTTGGGAATAGGATTGATCGAGGAGGCCATCATGGATGAGGTACCGTCGATCATTATTGATCCCAAGGGTGACATGGCCAATCTGCTGCTCACCTTTCCGGCTCTTGACCCCGCAGATTTTGAGCCCTGGATAGATCCGGCGGAGGCTTCGAGGAAAAACCTTTCAGTGGTCCAGATGGCCGAGAAGACGGCTTCCGACTGGCGCCAGGGCCTTGCGTCCTGGGGGCAGAGTGGTGAGCGCATCGGCAGGATGCGGGCAAAATCGACGGTCACCGTCTATACGCCCGGCTCCAGCGCCGGTATACCCGTCTCCATAATGGCGAGCTTTGCAGCCCCGGCCGAGGATGTGCTGCAGGATCAGGACAGCCTCAACGCCCTGGTCGGCTCCACCGCCACCAGCCTGCTTGCGCTGCTCGACATCGATGGGGATCCGCTGACCAGTCGGGAGCATATTCTGATCTCCTCGATTCTTCTGCACCATTGGAGAAAGGGCGATGACCTGTCGCTGGAGACGCTGATCGGGGCCATTGTCAATCCCCCGTTCGATAAGGTTGGCGTTTTTGGTCTCACCAGTTTTTTCCCCCAGGCCGACAGAATGAAGCTGGCCATGCTGCTCAACAACGTCATCGCCAGTCCCAGCTTCGGTTCCTGGCTGCAGGGTCAACCGCTTGACATACAGAACATTCTCTACGGCGCAGACGGCCGGCCTCGTACGGCGATCTTTTCCATTGCCCATCTCAGCGAAACCGAGCGGATGTTTTTTGTCACCCTACTGCTCAATGCGACGATTGGCTGGATGAGGGCACAACAGGGCACTTCGTCGTTAAAGGCGCTGCTCTACATGGATGAGATTTTCGGCTATTTCCCGCCCACCGGCAATCCGCCCTCGAAAAAACCGATGCTGCTGCTGCTCAAACAGGCCAGAGCTTATGGTATCGGGGTGGTGCTGGCCACCCAGAATCCGGTTGATCTCGATTACAAGGGTCTGTCCAACATCGGCACCTGGTTCGTCGGCCGCCTGCAGACCACCCAGGATCAGGACCGGGTTCTCGAAGGCATTGTCGGCGCCAGCGACGGTGCTCTCAACCGCCCCCTGGTGAGGGAGCTGCTTTCGGACATGAAGGGCCGGCAGTTTCTGCTCACCTCGGCCCACCTCGACGAGCCGCTGATGTTCGAAACCCGCTGGGTCATGTCCTACCTGAAAGGACCGATCAGCCTGCAGGATATCGACCGTCTCATGGAAGACCGGCCCCGCGCCGCAGATGAAGCGGAGCCGGACCGCGGTCCAGTCGGGCAACCCGGGGCGCTGTTGTCAAGTCCGCCGATTCTCGCCGAAGGGATCGAACAGCGCTACCACCTGCTCAATGTCTATGCCGAAGAATTTGGTTTTGAACCATGGCTGGCGGCAACCGCCTCGGTGCGTTTTTACAACGCTTCTCGAAATATCGACGAGCTCGCCCGGGTAAACGTACGCCTCTATCTCGACGAATCGTTCAACACTCCGGACTGGCAAGACGCGGAACCCTCGGAAGCCGAACTTGAATCCTGCCCGGAGAGCGCACCGGAGGGCAGCAGCTTCCAGCCTCTGCCCCAGAGCTTCACAGCCCTGAAAAACTTCAGTGGCTGGGAAAAGGATCTTGCCAACCACCTTTATCAGACCCAGCGGCTTCACCTGCTTCGTGCCCCCGCACTTAAGATGGAGTCGAGACCGGGGGAAACTGAAGCCGAGTTTCAGGTCCGTATCGCCGACCGGTTGAGAGAAGACAAGGAGGCGGCGGTCGAGAAACTGGCGGGTAAATTCCAGGTGAAAAAAGAGCGTCTTGCCAAGAAGCTGGACAGCGCCTACGCCAAATTGGAAAAAGAAGAAAGTGACGTGTCGACCAAGACCACCGATACCATCCTCAGTTTTGGTACGGCGGTGCTCGGTGCCTTTTTAGGCCGCAAGAGATTGTCTTCAACCACCATGACCAGGACCGCCAGCGGTATCAGAAAAGCCGGCAGGATCGGTAAGGAAAAAGATGATGTAAGGCGGGCTCAGGAACTGGTCGCCAGGCTCGAGCAGGAACTCGAAGAACTCGAGTCCGAGCAGAGCCAGGCACTGGAGGAATTGGCCGACTCTTATAACCCGGCCCTGGCAGAGACCGAGACCTTCGCCATCAAACCGCGGCGCAGCGACATCTTCGACGTTCGCCTCTGTCTGCTCTGGGAGATGGTGCCCCCACCTATGGCTGGCTAGCCCGAGCCCGACTGCTGTTCCTTGAAGCGGATCAGCGCTCCCAGCAGATCGCAGTAAGGTGTGGCGATATTGTGGGCCCTGCCGTGGGTGGAGACGTAGCCCACCAATCCATCCACTTCGGTGGGCTTGTGCTGTTCCAGATCCTGCAGCATCGAGGGCCGATGATCATAGGTTGCCGGGATGAGCGTCTCATAGAAGAAGCTCTTGTACCGGTCCCCGTTCTGCCAGGGCAGCCGGGCCCCGATGGCACTGACCACCGCAAACGTTTCGTCGATTACGGCATCCATGATGGCTCTGGTCTCAGGGGCGTCGGCCAGGGTGCCGTAACTCACCCCGAGAACGGCGCCGAGCGGATTAAAGGCGCAATTGTAGAGCAGTTTGGCGAACAGCGACTGATGGACGTCCTCGACGGCGATACAGGGCAGGCCGGCTTGGGCGATCGCCTTGGCGATTGACGAGGCCGGTTCGGGAATTGTACCGCTGATGCCAGCGCCGAGGTGCACATCGTCGGCAGACACGGTGATGCGTACCTGGGCCGGACGGGCTATTTCGAATCCGGTGATGACCCGGGAGCCGAAGCTCCTCTCGGCCCCGAACACCTCAATCAGCTGCTCGATGTTGCCGCACCCGTTCTGCATGGAAACCACGGGACAGTGACAGTTCTGCAGCGTGGCCAGATCCTGAACCGCGGTCCGGGTGTTGTAGGATTTGGTGGTGAGCAGAATGGCGTCGTAGCGACTCCCCTCAGTGCCGGTAATCGAGGTGGTCAGTGACAGAGCGCCGGCCTCGACGTGAAAGTCGCCGAAGATGCCGGTCACCGACAGACCGTGGGTCTTGATTGGTTGGACGAATCGTTCCCGCAGCACCAGCGTAACCTGGTGACCGTTGCTGGCCAGCATGCAGCCGAGAGCTTGCCCGAGAGCGCCGGCGCCGTAGATGAGAAAGTTGCTGATCATGGACAGGGACTACCTCCTCGTTTGTGACTGACGCTGCAGCCGTCGTGGAAGTTTGTGATCATAGTGCTCCTCCAGAAAGCGATGGATCGACTCGAGACAGTCCCGGCGGCCGGCGAGGCGCTGCCGCTGGCTGGCGGAAAGCTGCGGGGCCTCCTCGATGGTGGTGGCGATGTCAGCCGTTCGCGCAGCGAGAACTTTATAGAGATCGAGAAGATAGGTGTAAGACATGACGAGGGTGAATCGGGGTAGTAAATTCGCTTACGGAGTGCGTCACTGATAATAAACAAAATTCTGCAGATCTACATGCGCTTTGAGATAGGTGCGCAGCCAGGCCAGCTCTTCGAGTTGGCCCTGCCAATAGGACTGCTTCGGCTCATTTCCGGCGTGCTCGGCTGCGGCCAACCGTTGGCTGGCCTTCTCTATCTTCGCGGTAATGAAATCGTGAAATTGAACGGAGTATTCATTGGGCATCGGATTCGGTCCTGGTTTGCATCATTATCTGCCGTATCGATTATTCCATACATAGCGACATGAGTTCAATTCATCCCATCATGCAGCGCTGCTTGCTGTGGTGGTTGCTTACAGCGCTGCCAGGCTGCTCTGCCGGCTCTTCGCTCGCGCCTTGCCCGGCCGGGTGCCTTGAACTCATGTCGTTATGTATACTTAGTTGATTTTAAAAAATCCAGGCTGAACCGAAGATTAGGCGCGCTTCCCCCTGCCGGTAAAGGCCAGCAGGGAGAAGTGCATGGTCCCGATAGGGATCGATCAGGATTTGTTTTTTGACGGTTGCTTTCTGGCTGGTTTTTTGCGCCGCAGACATTTTCTCAGGATTGCCTGAAAGGTATCCCAGTCTCTGGTGGTCAGCGCGCCGTTTTTGGCAAAGGTGATTTCGGTGTTGTGCATGACTTCCTCCTTGGCTTCCGGGGAGGCCGGGGGCCATGAAAAAGGGCCCCCGGACCATGATTGGTCTGGGGGCCCTGTCACCTCAGACGGGTTCCGCCCAATCCCTGATCCGCGGGGATTGATTGGACTGCTTCCCAAGGCAGGTCTTCTGACTTCCGGATCGTCCCGTGCATCGCGCCTTCCCAATCAAAGATCAGTGGCGGTGCCTGGTCGGCACTGGCGATGCAGGTCCCCGGTAACAGCGGCGGGCCCGTTCCCGATTTGCACGGGATTCCCTTTTACGTCCAACGGACACCTGGTAATCGATTTGTATCTCGAATAGACGGGCCTGTCAACAGACAACTGCTATCCTCCTGGTGACCGCTCTATCGGTGACGGGTTTGAGCGACAGAATGCCGGGGAGGCAACGCGCCTGACACGGGCTAACGACAATATTTTTGGCGCAGATGATAGAGGATGATCAGGAAATTAGTCAGCCCTCTTGCCACCGCTGTAGGTTGCCAGGAAAATCCCCGCGAACACCAGAGCGATGCCCTGCAGGTGAAATAGTTCTATCGACTCACCCAGGAACATGATTGCCATTATCGAGCTGAACACCGGCATCAGGTGGATGAAGACGCCGGCCCGGTTGGCGCCGATATCTCGCACCGCACGGTTCCAGAAAATAAAGGCAAGCAACGACGGAAAGATTGCCACGTAGACAATGGTCGTCAGCGTCGGTAGATTGGCTGTCAGCCCATAGCCCATGGCCAGTTCCAGAAAATAGAACGGCAGGATGCCTATTACGCCGGCGATCATGATCCCGAGCAGGTAGGAGAAGGGGTGCAGCTCCTCGGGAAAGCGTTTCAGGTTCACTGAATACAGGGCCCAGAACAGCCCGGCACAGAGCACCAGCAAATCGCCTTGGTTGAAGTCCAGTTCGACCAGCGAACCGAGCTTGCCGCCGACTATGATCAGGGCCACGCCCGACAGCGAGACAAGGATGCCCGCCCATTGCCTCAGTCTCAGCGGTTCCTTGTTGATGAATAGCGAGCAGAGGGCGATCAGGATCGGGACGCAGGAGTTAATCAACACCGCATTGACCGCGGTGGTGGATTGAACGGCCAGGTAAATCAGGGAATTGAAACCGGTGACTCCGAGCAGTCCCTGGATGATGATGAATCTGCGTTCGCGGTAGACGATGCCGCGCTGGCCCAGGAAGGTACGCCAGCTGAAAGCCAGCATGATTGCCAGCGCCAGCGCCCAGCGCCAGAATGACAGGGCCAGCGGCGGAATGTCGGCGTGCATTCCTCGGCTGAGCACGAAGTTGCCCGACCAGAAAAGAGTGGTGAGAACGAGCAGAAGATACGGCATTGGGTGCCGCTCAGAAATGATGCAGGTTAGGTTGAATACAATCGTTCAGGCGTCGATTATCGTGAACGAAGCAACAGATCCAGCTGGGCAGCTTTCCCGGGTTGTTACTCATAGTCGCTCAGGGTGCAGGACTCTATATGATTGCTGGAGAGACCTATGAAACTATTGCCCAGATCAATCTCGAACCTTTCCCATTTATCACCTGTCCGGAGCACCTCGTACACTCTTACCTCGGTCAGTGCGAAGTAACGCTGCTTGGTCTTGTTTTTAAAAAGGCCGTGGAAGGTCCCGAAGATAAAGAAAAAAGAATCGCCTCTCATCTCGGTGATAATCTTGGCCTTGGCACGCTCATCTTTGGCTTTGGCTGAAAGGGTCTGGGCCCTCATTTTTTCTGCGGAACTGCCGGATTCCACGAGTCGATCAGTAAAGAAGATGATATCCGAGAGACGGACTTGAAGCTTTTTGAAGGACGTGAGTTTGTCTGCACCGTGTACGGAGACATCAACGTCATACATCAGTATCGCGTCATCAAAGCTTTTCTCGGCAGGATTCTTCCAGTAGATGGTGGAACTGTTTAACTGGTCGATGGTGCGAATGCCGTCATTTTTCAGATCAACCTTGCCAGTGTATTTTTTGTTCGGAGTGAAAAGAATGATTTCCCTCTGGATGGACTCCTGCATATCCCCCTCCTTTATGAGTATTGTGGCCCGGTGAGACCGAAATATCTTAGAAACAGATATTACCTCGAATTTGGCGGATGTCATCTTTTTTCAAGCTGATCGATAGCTTAGACCATATTTTGTGCATCTGCAAATAAAGGCTGAATTTGTCAGCAAGATGGTGTACTTATTGTAATTAGTAACAAAAATTGTAGTACCCTGGAATAGGCCGGGATGCTGCAGGGATCAACCCGCTACCAGGCGAGCACCATGGCAAAGAAGATAGTGATTATCGGGGCAGTGGCCCTGGGCCCCAAGGTCGCATGTCGACTGCGAAGGTTGGACCCGGAGGCGCAGATAACGCTCATCGACCGGGATGACCTGATCTCTTACGGGGGTTGTGGAATACCCTATTATGTCGGCGGTGATGTCAATGACCTGGAGGATCTTTACAAAACCACCTCCCATGCCCTGAGGGATGAGACCTTTTTTCGGGAAATTAAAGGGGTCGAGGTTCTTACCTGCGTTGAAGCAATTGGTATCGACCGGAAAAACCATCAGGTGCTGATCCAGGAGCTTGGAAGCGGGACGACCCGGCAGCTTGATTATGACAAGCTGGTACTGGCCACCGGCGCCCGGGCAATCCGTCCGCCCTTTCCGGGTGCTGATCTTGCCGGTGTGCTGACCGTCTCCAACCTGCACGATGCCGAACAGATAAAGCGGTTGATGACCCAGGGCAAAATAGGTAATGCCGTGGTCATCGGCGGCGGGGCCATAGGTCTGGAGATCAGCGAGGCGCTCAGCGATCTGTGGGGCATTGAAACCACCCTGATCGAGATGGAAGATCAGGTGCTGCCGACTCTGCTGGGCAAATGTATCGCCCGGGCAGTTGCGACCGAGCTGCGGCGCAACGGAGTCAACCTCATGCTGGCCGAGCGAGTCATGAAGATCAACGGGCACGCCCGGGGGAAGGGGCTGGAAGTCCATACCACTGCGGAAATATTGGAGACCGATGTGGTCATCCTCGCCGCGGGAGTCAAACCCAATACCGATCTGGCAGCCAACGCTGGCATTGCTCTGGGGCGCAGCGGGGGGATACTGGTGGATCGCAGGCTGCGGACCAACGATCCCGATATCTATGCCGGCGGCGACTGCATCGAACTCAGAAACCTGGTCAGCGGAGAAAACAGTCTGATGGCGCTGGGTTCACTGGCCAACAGGCAGGGAAGGGTAATCGCCACCAATTTAAGCGGCGGTTCCAGCCATTTCACCGGCACGGTGGGTACATTTTGCGTCAAGGTCTTTGATATCGGGGTATGCAAGGCGGGTTTGACCTATCGCCAGGCCAAAGAGACCGGCTACGACCCGGTTTATTCGGTGGTCGCCCAACCCGACCATGCCCATTTCTATCCCAACGCCGAATTCATCTACGTGTCGCTGGTGGCTGACAGAAAGACCAGGAAAATTCTCGGTATCGAAGCCGCGGGAAAGCATGGGGAAGGTGTCAAGGCGCGGGTTGATACGGTGGCCGTCATGCTGAAAAACGGTATCGACGTCGATGAGGTATGCTGCCTCGAGACCGGCTATGCCCCCCCGTTTGCCTCGGCTATGGACGTGATCAACAACGCCGGCAACAGTCTCGACAATATTCTGGCCGGCATGAACCGGCCCATCGACGCCGCCGATTTTCTGGTTGAATTTTCCCGGTACTCCCGCCGGGTACTGGATATACGAGGGGAGCTCGAGGCCCGGCCCTTCGTGGAAAAATTCGGCTCCCGCTGGATTAACATACCCCAGAGAGAATTGCGGAACCGCTACCCGGAAATCCCTGCCGATGAACCGCTGTTCGTCATCTGCGATACCGGATCCAGATCTTACGAAGCGCAGGTATTTCTGAATACTAAAGGGATCACCGACACCTTGCACATCCAGGGCGGGTATGCGATGATCAAGGTCACTGACCCGGAATTCTGATGGGAACCTTGAAAAATTGTCTTGCCGCTCAATGCCTGGGGCGGGCGCGAAAATTTTCTTCTCGGGCGCACCGCCTTTTGATCGTGAAGCGCCATTCTGATTTTTGTGAGATTCCCTTATTTACCGCAGCACCATAAATTGGCATGCGACAACTAAAGTTTGACCCCATCGGCGTGATCAGAACGCCCTATACCAGCCTCGAGGATATGCCAATCCAACCCGGCGGTGGCAAAGATGAGCTGGGGGAACTGATCATCAAACCGCACTACTCTGCTGGATTAGCTGACCTTGAAGGTTTCAGCCATATCCATCTGCTCTATTTTTTTCACCGCACAACCGTTACCAGAATGCGGGTGATCCCTTTTCTGGATGATAAACCGCGGGGAGTGTTTGCCACCCGCGCGCCGGTTCGTCCCAATCACATTGGTCTGTCCGTGGTTGAACTGATCGGGATCGAGGGCCGCCGGGTGAAGATCAAAAATATCGATATCATTGATGGTACGCCGTTGCTGGACATAAAGCCGTATATCAAGGCATTTGATGGAGTCGAGGAGTGCCGTTCGGGCTGGATGGAAGCGGCGCGCCTCGAGGTGGAGGCGCATCGTTCGGATAATAGATTCTCTGCAGAAAAGGATAAGGATGAAAACACCTGAGACACTCAATAGAAAGATGGACACCACCGATATGGACCACAACCAGGAGATAGAGACCTTTATCGACCAGTGGCCGGAGAGTTCTGATGGCTGCCGCAACATTTTCAGCAGGCTCTTTACTTTTTTGGTCGGATTGGCAGGGGCAGAGATCGAGTTTCATTCCCGGCCGGGGATTACCTATTCATTGCGCGGACTGCCTGCGGAAGATTCCGATATCCCGCTTTTTGTCATGATTGACGTTATCGAGGATCAGCCCCGTTGGCTGTCGGTCTGTTTTTACCAGCAGATGGTCACCGATCCCGAAGGTCGGGGCGATTCAATACCAGGCGGTCTGCTGGGAGAAGACGGACTCTGTTTCGATGTCGAGTCGGAGGATGCCGGCCTGATAGAATATCTGCAGCAGCGCATTAGCGAAGCCTGCAAAGCCGCGAGCAACTGAGATGGGAAGCATAACGATCGTCGTCGACAACAAGGCCGGAGAGGGGTTCGTGGCTGAACACGGTTTTGCGCTGTGGATTGAAGAGGGGGGACGCACCATCCTTTTCGATACGGGCAACCAGGAGGCCCTGCTGCCGAACTGCAGGAGAATGGATCTAAGTTTCACCAGCCTGACCGACCTGGTTCTCAGCCACGGCCACTATGACCATACCGGAGGGGTGGATTCGGTAGTGAGTGAAGCGGGCTCTATCCAGGTTTATCTGCATCAGGCAGCCATGCAGCCGCGCTACGCCAATGGCGAGGATGAGGCGAGGTCGGTGAGGATGCCGGCCGCTTCAATGCGGTCGCTCTGGGAGCTGCCGGATGACTCGATTCACTGGCTCACCCATCCGATTAATCTGGTTGAGCACATAGGAATTACCGGTCCGATTTCCCGGCTGACCGAGTACGAAGATACGGGCGGCGCTTTTTACTACGATCCCTGGGGCACCCGGCCTGATCCCATCGAGGATGACAATGCGCTCTGGCTGCGCGGCCCCGAGGGGCTGGTTGTCTGCGTCGGCTGCAGCCATGCCGGTATCGTCAATACCCTGCAGACGATTAAAAAGATCACCGGCGAAACAAGGATCCGCTCAGTCATTGGCGGCCTGCACCTGATCAATGCTTCAGCAGAGCGGCTTGAAAAAACGACAGAAGCCTTGAATAACTTCGACCTCCATCAGCTTGTGGCCTGCCACTGCACCGGCGACGAGTCGTTCGCCTACCTGGCAGCACATTTGCGTTGTGAGGTTGTCCAGGGTTATGCCGGCTTCTCCATGAGCATATGAGGGGCTGCGAGGGCAGGGTGGACACAATATTTATCGTGTGCCCGCGGGATATGGTAGGTATTGTGTCGCCTAAATGCCCTGACAAGGGGGCTGGAACGGAGTGAGCGATGATTGAAAAACGCAGGCTGGGCAACACCGGTATCGAGGTGGCCCGTATCGGCATTTCGTCGAGTTTCGGAGCACCCACAGATGTCTTCAGGGCGGCCCTGGAAAGGGGCTGCAACTACTTTACCTGGGGAACCTTTATCAAAGGCCGCAGTTCCGCATTCAGAGATTTTGTCAGGCAGCTTTGCCGCGAGGGACGGCGCCAGGAGCTGGCGATCGGACTGTTGAGCTATTCCCATTCGGCACTGCTGGGAGACCGCTTCCTGAAATCGGCCCTGACCCAGATGGGAACGGATTACGTTGACGGCCTGATACTTGGCTACTATCCGAAGAGGCCGCCCGAGCGGGTAATGGAGTGGGCAGGCAGGGCAAAAAAGAGCGGACAGGTTAGGGCCATCGGCCTGACCACCCACAACCGGGCCGTGGTCGCGCCCCTTGTGGAAGAGGGGATCATAGATTATTTCCACATCCGCTACAATGCGGTGCATCGCGGGGCTGAGCAGGATATCTTCCCCCATCTCGGCGAGGGCCGGCCGGGTATCGTTTCATTTACCGCAACGAGTTGGGGCCAGCTTCTCAAAGAGAAGGGGACTGCTATCGATTCGTGCTGGCCCGGGACGAGGTCGATGTCTGCATGATGGGAGTCAAGGATCTGCCCATGTTCGAAGCCAATATGAAGGCGATCGAGTCGGGGCCCATGACGCCTGATGAACTTGAGCGGATGAGAGCCATCGGCGACCACATCTATCGCTGAATCGGCTCCTCGCTCATTCTTTGCCTCACTAACCGGCGATTTCATGCCGCCTCTCCCCCTCGCCACCGCTTGATTTGAGCAGCGGAGATGCATACATAAAATGTTAGTGACCCCAAGGTGCCGAAACAGGCACCGAACTATATCCAGAACACCACCACCATGGAGGTTAGCTGATGGTACTCACTCCTTCAACCATGCTTGATTTGGGCACCGAAGCCCCCAATTTCACCCTGGCCGATCCCCACGGCACTTCCTTTGATCTCAGCACCCAGCCGATCGATAAGGGATTGCTGGTTATTTTCATGTGCAATCACTGTCCCTATGTTATCCATATCAGGGAGACGCTGGTGCAGCGCATCAAGGAATACCAGGCCCAGGGCATCACCGTTGTTGCCATTAACAGCAACGACTACGCCGCTCACCCCGATGACAGTCCGGAACGCATGGCCCAGGATATGCAGGAATTCGGCTACTCTTTTCCCTACCTGGTCGACGAGGATCAGCTGGTTGCCAGGGCCTACGAAGCAGCCTGCACCCCGGATATCTACCTGTTCGACAAAGACAAGAAGCTGGTCTATCGGGGCCAGTTCGATTCTGCCCGACCGGGTAATACCACCCCGGTGAGCGGCGCTGATTTGACCGCTGCCGTGACCCAGATGCTGGAAGATAGAGAGATCAAGGTCGTCCAGCAACCCAGTATGGGCTGCAACATCAAGTGGAAAGCGGGCAATGAACCACCCTACTTCGGCAGTTGATCCCCGGCCGGTTGTCATACCACTTCAGGTCAGATAGGAGCGGCTGCTCCGGGGGCCAGGTCTGCCCGACGCGAAGCGGGGAACAATCACCCGCTAGCCATCACAGGGATGGCGGTTAGGCACCTCTCAGTCCTCGTCAACCAGGTAGTCCTTGAGTTTTTCGG
>JARRLH010000029.1:0-2253 GCA_037387205.1 Desulfofustis sp. | reverse complement strand
GTGAGCTGCTGCTTGAGTTCGACCGGCAGCGATTTGAGAACCGCCATTCGCTCCGGGATAATCTTCTCTTTATCGAGCGGTGCTTTGTGTTCCATCTGCTTTACCTGCGGTCAAATTGATGGGTTCAGGCCCAGAGTTTCATCAGCGGACCGGTGGGCCCGAAGACCGGATCGGAGAGCGGCCTGGCCACGCTGCTGATGATTTCGTCGGCTGCGGGACGCTCGCCTTCCTTGCCGTACATCATATCCCACTGCTGGCCGGCCGGATACCCGCCGACCACCCGAAAATCATCTGACTGTCCCTTGTTGCAGTGCGAGACGCCGGCGGGGATTATAATGATGTCTCCCGCTTCGGCTTTCAGCGTCTCTCCCGAGGGGCCTCCAAAACAGGCCCTGACCCAGCCTGAGTAAACGCCGAGCACCTCGTGGGCCAGTGAGTGATAATGGTGAAAATCATAGAGACCGTTGCGCCAGGCAGCAGGCCAGCGGTTCTGCGTGAAGGCCCTTTCAAACTTTTCCGGGCTCACGCTGGTGCGGTCAAGAGCGGCGGTTATGATGACAAGCGGCAGGGTGGCGTTGTTCGGAAACCTGCCGTCGTCCTCAAAGTACCTGACAATTATGTTTGATTCTTCGGTTGCCATTAAATCAGTGTCTGACGTTCAAAAAATGGTGCAAGGAGAACACTTCCAGTATCTTCGTCAACGACAGCTTAGCGCTTCCAGTAGTAGCGTGCTTCCCGGCCGAGTTCGTGCTCGATTTCAAGCAGCCTGTTGTATTTGGCGATCCGATCGGAGCGCGAGGCAGAACCGGTTTTGATCTGGCCGCCGTCCATGGCCACCGCGAAATCGGCGATGAAGGTATCTTCGGTTTCGCCTGAGCGATGCGAGATGACATAGGTCCAGCCAGCGTCCCGGCAGAGCCTGATGGCTTCCACCGTCTCCGTGACCGTACCGATCTGATTGAGCTTGATCAGCACCGAATTTGCCGTTTTCCAGTCGATGCCGCGTTCGATGTAGCGGGTGTTGGTGACGAAAACGTCGTCACCGACGATCTGGACTTTTTCGCCGACCTGGCTGGTCAGCATACTGAATCCGTCCCAATCTCCCTCGGCCAGCGGATCTTCCCAGGAGACACTTGACATGGAGCCCCCGCCGGACCATTTGAGCTCGTATTCCGATTTCAGGTCAGTGGAAAATGAACTGGCAGCACTGTCCAGGGCCAGCGCGATATCCACGCCGGGTCGATACCCAGCCTTGCGGATGGCCTCCAGGATGATGTCCATGGCCTCTTCGTTACTATCCAGATTAGGGGCGAATCCGCCCTCGTCTCCGACACCGGTGGCCAGGTTCCGGCTGTTGAGCAGTTTCTTCAGCGCATGGAAGGTCTCGGCGACGGCTCTCAAACCGGCATTGAAGGTCTCAAAGCCCAGCGGCACTGCCATGAACTCCTGAAAATCAACACTGTTGTCGGCATGCTCGCCGCCGTTGAGAATATTCATCATCGGTACCGGCAGCCGACACGAGCCGCTGCCGCCTAAGTAGCGGTAAAGCGGCGCGTTCTGTGACTTGGCAGCGGCCCGGGCAACCGCCATGGAGACACCGAGAATGGCGTTGGCTCCGAGGTTGGCCTTGTTGTCGGTGCCGTCCAGGTCGATCATCATGCGGTCGATTGCCGCCTGGTTGCGGGCATCGAAACCGATGATCTCCGGGGCGATGATGTTGGTAACGTTGTCGACCGCAGTGAGGACGCCCTTGCCGAGGTAGCGCGCCGAATTGTTGTCCCGCAATTCGATCGCCTCGTTTTCTCCGGTACTGGCTCCCGACGGTACCGACGCACCCGCCCGGGTCCCGTCTTCGAGCTCGACGAACACCCTGACCGTCGGGTTGCCCCGGGAATCGAGTATTTCCAAAGCGTCAACCGCACTGATTCTTGATGCCATAGTGTCTTCCTCCTTGCTCAGCCACACGGCTGAAATAAGAATTGTCGATACGTCTAAATGGATATGGATGGTCTGCAAAAAATGTTAGTCCAAAGATATGCACCGTGCTACAGAAGTCAAAGAGGTGAGGGCGGTTTTCTCGACCTTGCCCACAACCACCGTGGAGGCGGCGTAAAGGCACCCTGGGTGGTTGTTTCCCAAGGCTACGCTATACTGAAAACGGGAACCTGTCCTCGGCATAGCAACCATGACTGTGGTGAACTTTCCACGACCGCTTTGGGCGGCCGGACAAAACTCACGAATTATGATGGGGGG
>JARRLH010000028.1:0-15248 GCA_037387205.1 Desulfofustis sp. | reverse complement strand
AACTGCAGGTCGAGATGGCCCAATTGAAGTATATGCTGCCGCGCCTGAGTTCCCGTGACGACGCCCTCTCTCGATTGACCGGCGGGATAGGCGCCAGGGGGCCGGGTGAGACCAAACTGGAGATCGACCGGAGACGGATCAACGATCGTCTGGCGAAACTGGCCAAAGAGCTGAAGGCGGTGGGCAGGGAGCGCTACCGCCGCCGGGCCAAGCGCAGGAAAAAAGATCTGCCGGTCATCTCGCTGGTAGGTTACACCAACGCCGGGAAATCTACCCTGCTGAATTCACTTACCGACAGCCGGATTGTCGCCGAGGACAAACTCTTCGCCACCCTGGACCCAACCAGCCGGCGGCTTCGATTTCCCCAGGAGATCGAGGTGATCATCACCGACACCGTGGGCTTTATCAACCACCTTCCCAAAGATCTTCTGCAGGCCTTCAAAGCGACTCTCGAGGAATTGGAAGAGGCCGATCTGCTGGTGCATGTGATCGATGTAGCAAACCCTTCTTTTCGTCACCAGATGGAAGTGGTCGAAGGACTTCTCGAAGAACTCGGTCTGGACAGGATTCCCTGTTTGAAAGTGTTCAATAAAACGGATCAGATCGATCCGGACGCACCGCTGCTGGAGGTGATTGGTCGAGAGGGGGTGGGAATTAGCGCCCTGGACCGGGAAACCTTCGGCCCTTTTCTGGACAAAGCGCAGCAGTTGATGAAAAAGTTGATCGCTGCAAGTGGAGCTCTCTGATCAGGTTCTCAAGTAGAACCCCAGGTCTTTCTCAAAAGCCTGGTCTTTCTTGAACTCGCAACCGATCCGGTTCTGCTGTACCGAGCGGACGACGGCCTGTTTTTTCAGAGGCGTGTTATTCTTGTCGTCAAGGGCGAAATTGACCTGGATTTTCTGCCCCACGCTGACGTTGTGTACCCCTGAAACCATGAGACCGAGGCCGTTTCTCGAGAGATCCTGAATAACCGCTCTACCGCCGCCGCCTGCTGATAATTCGAAAAAACCATTGAGACTGGTGGGTTTGCGGTGGGACTGACGAAATTCGAGATTGATAGTGAAGGTCTGTTGACAGCGGCAGCGTATGTTCAGCGAATGCTTATTGCCGCGATAGTTCGCTACAGGGATGTGCTTTGTCATTCCACAGTTCGGACAGACAATGGCGGCAGTGCCTTCCTCGGTGACAAAAGCTCTCGTCCGAACCCGGTCCGCTTGGTGCAGGGCTTCATCAGAACGCATTGCTGGCCTCCCCCGATTGGGTTTGCTATCCTGCTACTATTTTATGTATTTTCGATTGAAAGTCCAGGGGTTAGAAATACTTTTTCTGCGAGGAAGACCTGCCCTGATTCTCCACGGCGGCCACTATTAATCGTAGATAATCACCGGGTAGCCGGCCAGCTTGGATTCGGTCTTTTCATCAAGTTGATCGACCACTTCGTGAATGGCGAAACGACGATCACAACCGGTGCAGCGCATCTTCACCGAACCGCACGATCTCGCTATCTCAAGTGCACTGCCGCATGTTTTACATTTCATCAGCAGCTCAACAATGATTCCCGGGTAAACAACGCCTTAAGAGGATAGCCCTTGCCGGCGAGAATTTCCGCTCCTCCTTCCTGGCGGTCCACAACGGTGACCACCAGCCCGACGCGAAAGCCGGCCGCCTCAACCCTGTCAATAACTTGCAGCAGGGTGCCGCCGGTGGTGACCACATCCTCGACCAGCGCCACCCGTCCGCCTTCCGGGAGGTTTTTCAACCCTTCTATGTAGTTTTCAGTGCCGTGACCTTTTGCGTGCTTGCGGACGATAAAGGCCGGAATTGGCGCTTGTTCAAGATGGCTGACGATGGACACGGCCGACACCAAAGGGTCGGCGCCCAGTGTCATGCCGCCCACCGCGTCTATCGCTTCGGGCTCCTTTCTGATCATTTCGAACAGGAGCTTGCCGCACAGATAGGCACCTTCGGCATGCAGGGTGGTCTGTTTACCGTCGATATAAAAATCCGAGGTTTTTCCGGAGGTCAAGGTGAACGTGCCTTTCCGGTAAGATTTTTGCAATAGAATTTCTTTCAAACGTTTTAAATCGTCCATGGAATAACCGCAGTTTTAAGCTTTTCATGAGGTCTTTCAGATTCGTGTGAAAGTAACCATTTTAAAGCAGCGAGAAAAGAAAAAACTCGTAATAGTTTGTAAACTAATGTTAGGCTATATTATTATTGAATTTTTTATGATTTATAGGGCGCCTGCCAAAGGCTTATTGCTCCGCGCCGGAAGGGTACCCTGCACACTTCCTTGAACCCAAAATTGACCAGGAGCGGATAATGTGCGGAATTGTTGGTTATATCGGCAAGAGGCGGGTGGTTCCGATATTGCTGGAAGGTCTGAAGAAGCTTGAATACCGGGGCTATGATTCGGCCGGCATCGTCTATCTCAAGGATGGAGAACTGAAGACCTATCGCTGCGAAGGTAAGTTGTCAAGGCTGGAAGCGCTCGTCGAGGAAGCCTATGGGGAGAAGGCCTATTGCGGTCTCGGACACACCAGGTGGGCGACCCATGGCGCACCGACCGAGCAGAACGCCCACCCTCACCGTGACTGCAGCGGCAGGCTCGTGGTGGTACACAACGGCATCATCGAGAATTATCACAGCCTGCGGGAAGAGCTCAAGCAGTTGGGGCATCGGTTCAGTTCCGAGACCGACACCGAAGTGCTGGCCCATCTGATCGAGGAGAATCTGAACGGCGATCTGGCTGCAGCCGTGAGTGAAGCGCTCACCCGTGTCGAAGGCTCCTATGCCTTGGGCGTGATGTCGGCTGATTTTCCCGGGACTCTGATCGCCGCGAGAAATCACAGCCCGCTGGTTTTGGGAACCGATGAGCGAGGCAGCGCCTACCTTGCCTCCGACATTCCCGCGCTGCTGCCTTACACCGATCAGGTCATTTTCTTGGAAGACATGGAAATGGCCATACTTTCCGAAGGCGATCGCAGGCTGATCTCACTGGAAACAGGCGAACCAATCCAGAGGGAAACCACCACCATCGAGTGGAATGCGGCGATGGCGGAAAAGGCCGGCTACAAGCATTTCATGCTCAAGGAAATTTTTGAGCAGCCCCAGGCGATTACCAATACGGTGAGCGGCAGGATAAACCCCGAGACCGGCAATATCGTACTGCCTGAAATCAATCTCGACAGGGAAGAGTTCGACCGTATCGAGCGTATTTTTCTGGTGGCCTGCGGCACTTCCTGGCATGCCGCGCTGGTAGCCAAGTACTGGCTGGAAAAATACGTGAAGATTCCGGTGGAAGTCGACATCGCCTCCGAGTTCAGATATCGTCACCTGCTGGTTGACGAGCGGGTGCTGACCATCTCGATTTCACAGTCGGGAGAAACCGCCGATACGCTTGCCGGCATCCGCCGCGCCGCGGAAATGGGTTCCAAGGTGTTGACCGTCTGCAACGTGGTCGGCTCCACCATGACCCGGGAGGCCGACGGCACCATCTACACCCACGCCGGACCCGAAATCGGCGTGGCCTCGACCAAGGCATTTATTTCGCAGCTTGCGGCGCTGTATCTGTTTACCCTCTATCTCGCGCAGATGAGAAACTCCATCTCGCAGGAGACGCGGGCGCAGCTCGGGCAGCATCTGATTGACAGCGCCCAGACCGTGGAAGAGCAGCTTCCCATAGTTCAGGAGCAGATACGGGGCTTGATAGAATCGTTCTACGACTGCAGGGATTTTCTCTTCATCGGCCGGGGGGTTAATTTTCCCATTGCCCTGGAGGGCGCCCTGAAGCTCAAGGAGATCTCTTATATCCACGCCGAGGGATATGCCGCCGGGGAGCTCAAGCATGGGCCCATCGCCCTGATCGATAAGGATATGCCCGTGTTTGCGATTACCCCGCAGGATACGGTCTATCAGAAAACGATATCCAATGTCGAAGAAATCAAGGCTCGGCAGGGCAGAATCATTCTGCTCGGCAGCGAGGGCGATGACCATTTGCAGACTATCACCGACGATGTCATCTACCTGCCGATCGTGCATGAGGACATCAACCCCATCCTCTATACCATTCCGGCCCAGCTTCTCTCTTACGAGATAGCGGCCCGCCGGGGCTGCGACGTGGATCAACCGCGCAACCTGGCCAAAAGTGTGACGGTGGAATAGACCGCGGAGCCGGCGATGGGAGCACAGCAGCTGACCGTACTCGGTATCGACGCCCTGAGCGACGAGGTGATCGCGCCTCTAAAAGGAGCGCGGTGCGGACTGCTCTGCAACCAGGCCTCGGTGAACGCGGAACTTGTGCACAGCCGGTTTGTGCTCGCCGCCGTCCCCGCACTCAGCTTATGCTGCCTGTTTTCCCCCCAGCACGGATTTGCGGCCGAAAAACAGGACAATATGATCGAGTCGGATCATGGAGTCGATCAGGCCACGGGGCTTACCGTCTACAGCCTTTATGGCGACCACCGTCGGCCCACGGCCGAGATGTTCGCAGGGATTGATGTACTGTTTGTCGACCTTAACGATGTGGGCACCAGGGTCTACACCTTCATCTACACCATGGCCTATTGCCTCGAAGCCGCGGCCGAATACGGCACAAAGGTGATTGTCCTCGATCGCCCCAATCCGATCGGCGGTCTGGCGGTGGAAGGCAACCTGCTGCAAGCCGAGTGTGCTTCCTTTGTGGGGCGCTACCCCCTGCCCATGAGGCACGGCATGACGATTGCTGAGCTGGCGCTGCTCTTCAATGACGGATTTGGCATCGGTGCCGATCTGCAGGTCGTAAAGATGGAGCGCTGGCGGCGATCGATGTATTTTGATGATACCGGACTCACCTGGGTGTTCCCCTCGCCCAACATGCCGACCCCTGCCACCGCGATGGTCTATCCGGGCCAGGTAATCTGGGAGGGAACCAATGTCTCGGAGGGCAGGGGAACAACGCTGCCGTTCGAGCTGGTGGGGGCGCCCTATTGGGAGATAGAGGCAGTTCAAGGCGTCCTTGCAGAGGATGAACTCGAGGGCTGTCTGCTGCGTCCGGTGCTCTTTGAGCCAACTTCGGGAAAATGGGCGGGGCACCCGTGTGGCGGGTTCCAGCTCCATGTCCTGGAGCGCAGCACCTACAAGCCCTATCGCACCAGCCTGGCGCTCTATCAGGCGATATTCAGGCTCTATCCCGGGAAGTTCAACTACAAGGAGCCACCCTACGAATATGAGTTTGAGAAGTTGCCCATGGATCTTATTTTAGGCGACCGCACCCTTCGTGAGCAGGTGGAGGCGGGTGAGTCGATCACCGAACTCGAGCGGCAGTGGCAGGCGGGGCTGGATGATTTCCTCGAATTGCGGGCCCCTTATCTGCTTTATGATGATTAGAAAATAGAAACACGTAGCTGAATTATGGAGAAAAAACTCACACTTAAAGCCCTGGCCCGTATGGTGGAGGGGGAGTTCTCTGGTGATCCCGCTCTGGAAATTTTCGGATTTGGTCCACTCGATAGTGCAGGACCCGGCGACATTACCTTTCTGGTCAACGCCGCCTACATCAAACAGGCCATGGGGTCCGGCGCAACGGCGATCCTGGTCGGCAAAAACATAGACATCGAGGCAGACAATGTCGTCCGGGTCGATGATGCCTATCTGGCCGCGGCCATCATCCAGAACTATTTTCTTAAACAGCCGTTCAAAGCCGGCGGTATTCATGCCAGTGCGGTTATTGGGAAGAATTGCAGCTTGGGCAGGGAAATAACAATTGGCGCCCAGGTGGTTATAGGTGACCGGGTCACCCTGGGCGAGCAGGTGGAGATCTGCGCCGGTACGGTAATTGGTGACGACGTCACCATCGGCGCCGGCTGCACCATACGAGCCAACGTCACAATCGAGCGGGGCTGCGAACTGGGCGAGCGGGTTATAATCCATCCCGGGTGCGTCATTGGCAGCGACGGCTACGGCTATGCCACCGATAAAAAAGGGGTCCATGTCAAGAGGCCGCAGCTTGGCACCGTGAGAATCGGCGACAATGTCGAGATCGGGGCCAACAGCTGCGTTGACCGCGCTACTTTCGGCGTGACCTGGATCAAATCTGGCACAAAAATAGATAATCTGGTACAGGTTGCTCACAATGTGGTGGTGGGAGAAAATTCGCTTCTCGTGGCCCAGGTGGGAATATCAGGGTCGACGACCCTCGGCCGCAATGTGGTTCTGGGGGGGCAGACAGGAACGGTCGGCCACATAAGTATCGGCGATGGGACCATGGTGGCCGGCAAGTCAGCCGTTCACGGCAATCAGCCGGCAGGCGCACGGTTGTGCGGGGTACCGGCCATCGACGGCAAACAATGGTTCAAATGCGCAACCGTGTTTTCCAGACTGCCGGACCTGCTCAAAGATGTCAAAAGATTGAAAAAAGAGATTGCCCATCTCCAGGAACAAGACGAATCAACCCACAAGGAGGGCTGATGTATGGAAGATATGGTCCAGACACAAGAGATCGATATTCAGGAAATCATGCGGCTGCTGCCGCACCGCTATCCATTCCTGATGGTCGACCGCATCACCTCCCTGATACCCAGGCAAAGCGTCAAGGGAATAAAAAACGTGACGGTCAACGAGCCCTGTTTTCAGGGGCATTTCCCCGGACAGCCGATATTCCCCGGGGTGCTTATCCTCGAGGGCATGGCCCAGACCGGCGGCTGCATGGCATTTTGCTCGGTTCCTGAAATGATCGGTGAACGACTGGTCTATTTTGCCGGGATCGACAAGGCCCGGTTCCGCAAGCCGGTGGTGCCCGGCGATCAGCTCGAATATCGCCTGGAACTGAGCAAGCATAAGCGGTTGATAATGGTAATGAAGGGGCAGGCCTTCGTCGGCGACCAACTGGTCGCCGAAGCAGAATTAATGGCCAGCTTCGTCTAAACAACACTGGCTGGCACACTTAAGAAGAGGTAATAATGGCCGTACATGAAACCGCAGTGGTTGATAAAACTGCAGAGCTGGACTCCCGCGTCGATATCGGTCCCTACGCGGTAATAGGCGCCGATGTAAAGATCGGCGCTCACACCAAGATTGAGGCTCATTCCGTGGTCAGCGGGCCAACAGTGATCGGGGAAAGAAACCTGATCGGCAGTTTCGCCACGGTCGGCGGCGCACCCCAGGACGTGAACTACAAGGGCGAACCCACCGAGCTGATCATCGGTGACGACAATCAGATACGGGAATATGCCTCCATCCATCGGGGAACTCCGAGTGGCAGGCAAAAGACGGTAATTGGCAATCAATGTCTGTTGATGGCCTACATCCATATCGCCCACGACTGCCAGATCGGCGACAACGTGGTGATGGCCAACCTGGCCACCCTTGCCGGCCATGTCCAGGTCGGCGAGAAGGCGGCCATCGGCGGGCTGGTGGCCATCCATCAGTTCTGCCGGATCGGCGCCTTTTCCTATATCGGCGGGGTTTCGGGGGTGGGACTCGATGTTCCGCCCTATGTGATCGTGGCCGGAATTCGCGACGCCACCAGGGTGTCTGGAATCAACAAAGTCGGGCTGCGGCGCAACGGTTTTTCCAGAGAAGTGATCGGCAACCTGGACTCGGTCTTCAGAACCATCTACCGTTCCCCCAACCTGCTGCTCAAGGATGCCCTCGAACTGGCCAGAAAGGAGTTTGGTGACTGTGCAGAAGTTCAGCACATGATCGAGTTTTTCGAAACCTCCAAGCGCGGCGTCATCCGCCGTACCGAAGTGTAATTGACTGGACCCTGCTGTTCCCCTGGATGGAAGAAAATCGAATAGGAATCATAGCCGGCGGCGGACAGTTTCCTCTGCTCTTTATCGAGGCGGCGCGCAAGGCCGGACGTAAAATCTACGTAGTCGCGCATCGCAGTGAAACCGATGAGCTGGTCGCCCAGGCCGCCGATGAGGCCTGCTGGGTAAAACTCGGGCAGCTCGGCAAAATAATCAAGTTTTTCAAGCAGAATCTAGTCGGGGAGACGGTCTTTCTGGGAACTATCACCAAAACCCAGATATTTCGCGATGTGATGCCCGATATCAAGGCCCTGACCCTGTGGAACAAGATCGATACCAAGCAGGACGATGCGATCCTGCGGGCGGTGGCCAGGGCTCTTGAAGAGGAAGGCGTCAAGGTGCTCGAATCAACCCTCTATCTCGAACACCTGCTCTTCCCCAAGGGGGTGCTGACCAGGAAAAAACCAAGCAAAGCCCAGCGCCGGGATATCGAATTCGGCTGGCGCAATGCCAGAGCCATCGGTAAGCTCGACATCGGTCAGTGCGTAGTGGTAAGAGACTGTTCGGTGGTGGCGGTCGAGGCCATCGAGGGTACTGACGCGGCCATAATGCGCGGCGGTGCACTGGCCAAAGAGGAGGCGGTAGTCGTCAAGCTGCGCAAACCCAACCAGGATTTCAGGTTCGACCTGCCGGCAACCGGCACCACCACCATCGAGACCATCCGCCAGGTGAAAGGTGCGGTACTTGCCGTTGAAGCCGGTCAATCGCTGCTTTTTGACCGTGCCCAGATGATCGAGGCCGCTAACCGCAGCGGTATAGTGGTGGTCGGAATCGAGGAGTTGGCCGATGGGACTCTCGATTATTAAGTCTGGCTGCTGCCGGATTCCCTGAGCTGTCGACAGAACCATGCAGGCCATGATTCTCGCCGCCGGCTTTGGCACCAGGCTTCTGCCTTATACGAAATACCGCCCCAAGCCGCTTTTCCCCGTGCTCAACGCCCCACTTCTGCTGGCCGCTGTTCGCCGTCTGAAAAACAGCGGCTTTTCCAGGATCATTGTCAACTGCCACCACCTTGGCGAACAGATTGCCGCCTGCCTCGAAGGTATCGATGAAGTCTTCATTCAGCACGAGGAGCTGATTCTCGGCACCGGCGGAGGGCTGCGGCGAGCACTCGATACCCTGAATGACGAGCCTCTGCTGGTGGTAAACGGCGATATTTACCACTCCATCGATGTTCGGGAGCTGTACCACTTCCATCTGCGCAATGGACATGGAATCACCATGGCAGTCCACGACTACCCGCGCTTCAACAAGCTCAGCCTCAGCGATGACCATGTCCTGGACTTCGACGGCTCAACGGCAGGCGCCAGGCAGCGGGCCTTCACCGGCATCCAGGTGATCAACCCCGATCTGCTCACCCCCATAAAAAAAGACACGGCATCCTGCATCATTGAGTATTATCGTAAAATACTGGCACAGAATCAGGTGATTTTCGCCCGGGAGTACCAACGCTGCAGCTGGACCGATATGGGTACGCCCGAAGATTATCTGAGACTGCACGGCGACCTGCTGAGCGGCCGGGTACCAATCTGGCCGGAACTGGACTGCGGGACAACGCAGCACTGTATCGATGGCCGGGCCGAGTGTGCTGACGATCTGCACATCCAAGAGTGGGCATGCATCGGCAGGGCCCGGATCGGAGCGCGGGTAAAACTGTGCCGATGTGTTGTCTGGGATGGAGCGGTAATAGAGCCCGGCAGGGTTCTGTCGGATGAAATCGTCCTCCCTCAATATTGAAAATTGAGTAGGCTGTGCCTTTTGCAAAACTAAGATTTTCGTTCAAAATCAAAGCATGCGCGAAATTTTACCACAGGCATATAATTGATATTCCGAGGATAAAATTTTGAGCATAACGCAGAGTGTGGGCGAAAAGATCGTTTTGCAAATGGCTCGGCTAAGTACTCACTAACGTACAGATAGAGATGCTAGAGCAAGAAATTCAGCAGGCCATCCTTGCCCTGCTCAGCGATGGCGGCCTCGTCGAGGGCCTGAGCGGGGACAATTTTCACGACAGGGTCGAATTTCAGCCACTGATTGCGGACGGCTCCTCCCGCCGTTTTATCAGGGTCTTTTGTGATCTGAATCCATGCTGCCTGGGAGTGGTGCCTGCTTCAGCGAGCGCCCGGGATTTCGATGAGTTTCGCTCAGCCTTGGCGATTGGGCGCCACCTGGGCAGGAAAGGGATCCCGGTACCTGAGGTGCTGGCGGCGGACAGCCGGCTCCGCTTGATCCTCTTTGAGGATCTTGGAGATCTTCGCCTGCACGGCCAACTCAAGGGCGAGACGGAGAGCAGCCTCAGACCGCTCTACCACGACGTAATTGATACACTTATAAAGATGCAGATTGATGGGGCCGAAGATTTCGATCAGAACTGGTGCTACGATACCGAAACTTACGATCTGTCGGTGATGATCGAGCGCGAGTCGGGCTATTTCTACGAGGCCTTCTGGAAAGACACGCTCTTTGGTGAGGAAGTCGATGGCCTGAAGTCGGAGTTCACCCAGCTGGCGCATCTGGCCATGGATCATTTCGAGCCGCTTTTTCTGCACCGTGATTTTCAATCCCGCAATATCATGCTCAAAGACGGGCAGGGGCGGATTATAGATTTCCTGGCCGGCCGCATCGGTCCGCCGGGCTACGACATCGCTTCTCTGTTGATCGATCCCTATGCCGGTCTGTCGGGATCGCTGCAGGAGGAATTGCTTGACTACTATCTGCAAAGGCTGGGTCGCTGCAACGGCCTCGACGTCGGCCGGGTGAAGAATTCCTATCCCTATCTCGCGGTGCAGAGAAATCTGCAGATCATCGGCGCTTTCGCATTTCTGTCGGGAAAGAAACGAAAACAGTTTTTCAGCCAGTTCCTGATGCCGTCCCTGGTCATGCTGCAGAACCGCGTGGCTGATCCGCTATTTGATGATTTCCCCGTGCTGCGCAGGACGGTGGCCGAGTCAATCCGGCTGTTTGGCAGCCGGTTTTCCGCCCGAGCGCCCTCAACAAAGAAAATTGCATGAAGCTGCAGGCTGCATTTAACATCAGGGACCGTTCCGATGCGTAACCGGTCAACCGCGATCGTGGCACTGGTGGGCCGGCCCAATGTGGGCAAATCGACCCTCTTCAACCGCATCACCAGGTCACGCAAGGCCATCGTCGACCCGACCCCGGGGGTCACCAGGGACAGGCAGTACGAACGGGTCGCCTGGAAGGATCATTTCTTCATGCTGGTCGATACGGGCGGCATCGACGACAATCCCACAGACGCGATGGTCGAGGATATCCGTACCCAGGCCATGGCCGCCATCGCGGAAGCGGGCATCATTTTTTTCCTGATGGACGGCAAGGAGGGTCTGATGCCCGCCGATCACGAAGTGATCCGTCTGCTGCGCAGGGTGGACAAAAAGATTTTCTTCGTGGTCAACAAAATCGACGGCCCCGAGCAGGAGGAGGAGCTGCTGATTCCATTCTATGAGTTGGGTGTTGATCAGCTCTGGAGCGTCTCGGCCGAGCACAGCTATGGCTTCGCCACCCTGATGGAGGGCTTGTGCGAGGCGCTGCCCGATGACAGCAGCGGCGAGGAGCTTCCCGACAATACCATCAGACTGGCCTTTCTCGGTCGTCCCAACGTCGGCAAGTCGTCGATGATCAACCGCATCGTCGGTGAACAGAGAATGGTGGTCTCCGAGATTTCCGGCACCACCAGGGACTCGGTGGACACTCTGTTGAGCCACAAAGACAGAAATTACCTGCTGATCGATACCGCCGGCATTCGCCGCAAAGGAAAGACCCGGGAGAAGCTGGAGAAATTCAGCATCCTCAAGGCCCTGGCAGCGCTTGGGCGGTGCGATATCGCCGTGGTGCTGCTCGATGCGGGGGAAGGCATTACCGAACAGGACGCCAAGGTCATCGGCTATACCCAGGACCAGGGCAGGGGACTTATCCTGCTGGTCAACAAATGGGATCTGGTGGCCGAGGACAAGAAACGCCAGCAGCAGATCATGGAGGAAATCGCCCGGGCCGTACCCTTCGTCGGTTTTGCACCGCTGATCACCGTCTCGGCGCTCACCGGTTACGGCTTCAAGAGGCTGTTCCCGGCGGTGGGGTCGGTCTACCGCCAGTTCACCGCCACCTTCCCGACCTCGGCTCTCAACCGCCTGCTGGCCGACGCCACCGAAAATCACTCACCGCCGATTTATAAGAATAAGCGGTTGAAACTCTACTACACCTCGCAAATCAGCACCGCTCCCCCCACCTTCGTCATCATGACCAACAGCTACAAGGGGGTGCACTTTTCCTACAAACGCTACCTGGTCAACCGCTATCGGGACGGACTCGACCTGGACCGGGTGCCGATCCGGCTGCTTTTCAAGGATAAAAAAGAGCAGCGCAGCCGCAGATCATCCTGAACCGGCAATCAACCTGTGGCTTCAGCCAATGCCGCTCTAAACCCGGCGGCTGAGCGCCCGATGTAGTCCTCGTCGATGCAGAAGGCCAGCCTGAAGTAGCCGGGAGCGCCAAACCCGCGCCCGGGAACGGCGAGTATTTTCTGCTGCTGCAGGATCGCACAGAATGCGACATCGTCGTCGATCGGTGATTTGGGGAACAGATAGAAGGCTCCTTTGGGTCTGATGAAGTCATAGCCCGCTTCTTCGAGAATGGTGCAGAACAATTCCCGCCTTCCGGCGTAGATTGAATTGTCGACGACGGCATCCTGGAGTTCGGCCACCACCCGCTGGATAAGGGCGGGGGCGTTGACGAAGCCGAGAATGCGGGTGGCCAGCGTCATGGCGTCGAGCAGGGCCGCCTTGTCGTCGGCTTCAGGATGAACGGCCAGGTAGCCGATCCGTTCTCCGGGCAGGCTCAGGTCCTTGGAAAAGGAGGAGAGGACAATGGAATTGCGCACGAATTCGAAAATTGACGGCACCTCGTGGTCATCATAGATAATTTTCCGGTAGGGTTCGTCGGAGATCAGGTAAATGGTCGTTTCGAAGCGTTGGGACGCGCTGTCCAGGAGGTCGCCCAGGGCAGCGATCGAGTCCGCCGAATAGAGTTGTCCGGTGGGGTTGTTCGGCGAGTTGATGAGTACCGCCTTGGTTTTTTCGCTGAGCACCTCTTCGATGGCCGCGAGATCGATGTTGAACTGCTCATCTGTCTTGACGACCTTGCCGACCCCGCCGTGGTTGTCCACATAAAAGTTGTACTCGACAAAGTAGGGAGCAAGAAGAATGACCTCTTCGCCCGGGTTCAGCAGGGCCTTCATCACCACGTTTATGGCCCCGGCGGCGCCGCAGCTCATGAGCATGTCGCCCGGGTTGACTTCGATGTTCTGTTCGGCCGACATGCGGGCGGCGATCGCTTCGCGCACCCAGGGCAAACCGCCGTTGGGCATGTAGGCATGCTGGCCGGGGCGCGTCTCGGCCGCCGCAGCCATGAGAATTTTGCGAAATTCCGGCGGCGGCGGTACGTCGGGATTGCCGAGACTGAAGTCGAACACCTGATCATTGCCATACTCGGCTTTCAGCCGGGCCCCTTCTTCGAACATTTTTCTGATCCAGGAGGATTTCTCACTGAAATTTTTCATCTTCTCTGAAACTGCCATGTTGCTATCCTCTCAATGGTGGTGTGTGTGCTCTGGTGTATTTCAACGCTTGCCCGATCGATCTTATGGGTGCGGCTAACCGTTGAACTTTCGTTTGAAGAAGTCGTAGGCGGAGTTGATCTCCTTCATTTTTTCCTCGGCGACCTGTTTGAATTCATCACCTAAATGGCTGACCTTGTCAGGGTGGTACTTCATGCTGAGCTGTCGATAGGATTTCTTGATGGTCTCCATATCAGCACCGGGCTCGAGACCCAGCACCGCATAGTAGTGGGCGTCGTTGACGCGTGTTTCGGTGGCCTGGCGTTGCCGGTGATAGGTGTATTTTGCCTCGATGGTGCGCAGGTCATACTGGGAAATTTCCAGAAAAACGGCGATCTGCCGAGCCTTCTCCAGCTCATTCTGGGGAACCGGATCCTTGGTGTAGACAATCTGGTAAATCAGCTCCAGGAGGATCAGGCGCGGCTCATAGGCAAACGTGCGCTTGAATTCCTCGAGCATGGATTCCAGCGTCTCGGTGGATTCGGTGGCCTCCTTGATAAGGTTTTTGACCCAGGCCATCTTGGTCTGGTTGTAGTGCAGGTTGTATTGGAAAAAGCGCTGAATGGTCTGCACTTCGTCTCTGGACACGTGGTCATCGAGCTGGGCGAACTTTACCAGGATGTGCACCAGCAGCCAGACAAAACGGTTATGACTCTCGGACTGGGTGGCGGCATAGCTGGCGACCTGGCGCTGGAGCCAGAACTGGAAGCCGAAGAAGATTGCCAGTCCAAGCAATATGAACATCAGGCCGGCGTATAAGATAAAGCCCAGAAAGTTGCCGAGTCCGGAAAAGCCGCCGGTGACCAGGGCGATGAGACAGCCGATGACAAGACAGCCGCCGCATCCAGGCCCCTGCTGCTGGTATTGATATCTCATAGTGTGTGGTCGTTGGGTTGAGTGGAGTGTATGGCTCCTCAGTCAGTGGTGAACAGCGCTTCGATAAATTCGTCGGCGTCAAAATCCCGCAGATCGTCAACCTGTTCGCCAACGCCGATGAAACGGATCGGCAGGTTCAATTCTCTGGTGATGGTGGCCACGATGCCTCCCTTGGCGGTGCCGTCGAGCTTGGTGAGCGCCACCCCGGTGACGCCAACCGCATCGTTGAATAGTTTGGCCTGGGAGATTCCGTTCTGACCGGTGGTCGCGTCGATGACCAGCAGGACCTCATGGGGGGCGCCCTCGAGCTGCTTGTTCATCACTCTTTTAATCTTCTTGAGCTCCTCCATCAGGTTGACCTTGGTGTGCAGCCGTCCGGCGGTATCCACCAGCACCACATCGTAGTGCCTGCTTAAGGCCACGCTCATGGCGTCATAGACGACTGCTGATGGATCGGCTCCTTCCTGCTGGGCGACGACCCTGACATCGTTTCGTTCACCCCAGATTTTCAATTGGGAAGTAGCGGCGGCCCTGAAGGTGTCAGCGGCCACCAGCAGCACCGAACGATCGGCCAATAAAAATTTCCTGGTAATTTTGCCGATCGTGGTCGTCTTGCCGACCCCGTTGACGCCGACCACCATGATCACGAAGGGTTCGTTTTCAGGCAGCGACAGTTCCTTCTGATTACCGTCACCGCTGATGTAGCGTTTGAGCTGATCTTTGATAATCTCTTTGAGCGCCTGCGGATCGGACAGGTTGTCCCTTTGTATCCTTTTTCTGGCCTCTTCCAGCAGATCCTGGGTAGTGCCTATGCCGAGGTCCGCGGTGATCAGGATTTCCTCGAGCTCGTCGAACAGCTCGCCGTCTATCTCCTTTTTGCCGAGGAAAAGCTCATCCATTCTGAGGGTGAACGATTCCCTGGTCCTGCTCAAGCGCTGGGACAAACGTTT
>JARRLH010000027.1:17537-25314 GCA_037387205.1 Desulfofustis sp. | reverse complement strand
CGGCCAGCGACAGGGCCTCGATCGACTTCAGCCTGGTTACCAGGAGAAGAACAAAGGGCAGCGCCAGTCCGATACCGAGCTCGAACACCCAGAACGAAGTCGACAGAGGACCCTCGGTAAGCAGTCGTGCAGCAGCCCCCATTGCCTCTGAGCCGACGAAGGAGTTGAGGAACTTCCAGCCAGTGGCCAGAGCGATCATAAAGATGAGCAGGAGCATCGTTTTTCCGGCGGTCTGCAGAGCGGCGAAACTCTCTGCACTGACCTTTTTGCTCCGCAGCGCATAGGAAGCGTGCGTGAAGATGACGATGGCCGCCGCTCCCGACAAGAAAGCCGAGGCCAGAAAGAAGATAGGCAGCTGCGAGCCGTACCAGAAAGGACGGGCGTTTAAGGAGGCAAAAACGGAACCCAGGTTGGAGTTGGCGAACAATTCGGTGACCGCCGCGCAGACGCCAAGAATGACCGCCAGTTTGAAGCGTCTGGTAATAATTAGATAGAGCTCAACCATCATGATGCCGACCGCCATACCGTAGAGTGTTCCCATCCACCAGATATTCGAGGTCGGGTTTGGAGCGAGAATAACGCCCAGTGGCATGCGCCAGACATTCTCAAGCTCCAGGCCAATTACCAGAAAGGCCCCGAATATTGCGGCAATGGAAAGCCAGACCATGCGATTGGCCAGCGGGGCCAGATTGTTGCCGCCAAACAGGTGGCTGAGGGCCGCCAGTCCACACAGGCCGGTGGAGATAATGGCCAGATAGGCGTAGGTGGAAATACCTATACCCCAGGGGACGTTGCGGGTCACCCCAAGGGTTTGATGGTGGCCAGCGAATAGCGCATAGATGCCTGCTGAAATGCCGATTGCGACAAGGGCGAGCATGGCCCACAATAAAAGATTGAACTGGGGTTTTCTGAAAGTTCTCTGCTCAATTACCGCAGTCTGTGACTGTAATGACATGATTCCTCCTGATTTATTCATTTATTATATATTTTATAGTTACCTGAAACGGGATCAGGCTCAACGGCCTCCTGATCATGAATTTTCCCAAAAAAGATGTAACCAAGTACGATCGGAGCTGAAAACGGTCCAAGCGCCATAAACAGAATCAGGCAGAGCAAAGCCCAGAAGGATTCACTGGCTTTCTCGAGCCATGCTCTGGAAATGGCTGGACTGACGATCGTGGTGTCGGTGTGGGCGTTAATGTATGCTGCCATGGTGGCCTCCTATCCTGGTGTTGTTGCCTTTCTTGCCCTCATATGAGCAAGCGACATGCCAACCTTTGGAAGGTTCTCAACAAAAAACTTAAATTATTTATATGTTATTGTTTTATTTATATTTATTTGAGATCAAAAGAGGCAGGAACACTATTTTTGAGAGACCATTTTCCGGAATCATTTATCCCGGAGGACGCATTTTGCGTCGTTCTCCATTATCCATAAGGCGCACTATTCGCCCACCATCTTTATGGAATTTATTTATGTATTTCCAGCAATTTAGATGAATCCCAGAGAAACCTGACAAAACACCTGACAATCGCATGAGGAAAAAACGGAGGGGTGGGCGCAGGATGCGCCCCGCCAGGGCGCTTATCTGCTTTTTAGGAATGCGTTCAAGAAAAAACGGGAGAGGCCAGCGCTACTGGCGCTTCTCCCGTAATTGAGATGACGTACTATGAGCCTTTTGATCCCCATCGTGAACAAAAAGCTGGCGGAGGCGTTGAGGCGTTGAGCAACCAGCGCAGTAAACAACGCTGCTTGAAGGGATGATGCGGGCCTATCTACAACGTCAGTGGCCTGAACCGTGGCCCTCGGTCCCCCCACTCTCCCCGGCCAAGCGGGCATATCCCCGGACCCCGATATGACAGGACGTGCATCTGGTCTCGTAGGTAAAGGCGGTGGAGCCGTCGTGGCAGGCGCCGCAGTAGTTGCCTTCGTCCATTGACGCATGATTGAAGTCTTCATTTTCCTGGGCAGCACCGGCCTCCATGCTGAACAGTTCGTTGTGGCAGGATTCGCAGTCCATGCCCATATCCTCAGAGTGGTTGTCATGACTGAAGAGGACCGCTTTCACCGGTTTGGTCCAGACAACCGGCTCATCCGGAGAGAGGTGACACGAACCGCAATAGGATGCGGCGGAAAAGGCCATACTGTCATCGTGACAGGCGCCGCAATAGTTGCCTTCGTCCATTGCTGCATGATTGAAGTCATCATACTCCTCAGCCGCGCCGGACTCCATTTCAAATAAATCGTCATGGCAGTCATCACAGGACAGGTCCGCAGCCAGGGTGTGTTCCTTGTGACTGAACTGCACCGACTTCATCGGCCTGGTCCAGACTATCGGGGCCTCTGGACCATAGGTGTCCTCATCGTAGGGTTCCTCCTGTTCGGCTGGCTGGTTTGAAGCCGAGATGATCACGGCGCTCAACAGGACGAAACTTATTAGACCGAGCACTGCAAAAAAATTCTTCATTACGCTCTCCGCTCTCTCAGAACATTGACACCCAAAGGTAAATACTGTTTACCATCCTTGCCGATCCGACCATCAGGCATTGGTGTAAAACACGTTGGGCAGGGCCCCCGCTTCGGGCCTCAGTACCCAGACAATTTTTGCAGGTTCGTGGACGAGTTGATAGACCCTGCTCTTGACGTTGGCCAGATCGCCGAACACCCTTACATCGGCAGGGCAGATATCGGAGCAGGCAGTATTCTTCTTTCCTTTGGACAAACGCGCCTCCCAGCAGAAGTCGCACTTATCCACCGCCCTGGTCTCCTCGTCGAAATAGCGGGCGTTATAAGGGCAGGCTGCCATACAGGTCTTACAGCCGATACAGCGGCTGTTCTTCATAACGATGATGCCTGTGGTTTTGTCTTTCCAGGTGGCCGTGGTCGGGCATACCCTGACGCAGGGGGGGCGATTGCACTGATTGCAGAGAACCGGCATGAAGATGGTCTCTTGTCCCCCATCGACGATATCTCTGCGGCGTTCGAGAATTGTGGTGCGGAAGCCGTATTCTGGAACATTGTTGGTCTCGACACACGCTTCCTTGCAAAGTTCACAACCAATGCAGAGATGTTCACGAAGTACCATTGCGTAATGGGGATTATACGGATATTTGCCCCGTTCGGGTACGACCCCTTCGGCCAGCGCATTGGTCACTGAGGTAAGCGACAACACCTTGCCGCCGAGATAGACGCCGGTCACCGCCAACCCTATTTTCAGCAGATTGCGTCGCTCTCGGGAAGGCAGACTGTGTGGGCTCTCAGATTTGGTTTTTTCGATTTCTGCAATTTTCATGTCTTACTCTCACGCTGGATTATGGAATACCACACGCCTGCCTTTCAGCTCAGGGGTGCCAGCATTGGCCAACTGCTCAAACGAGAAAAACCGGTGCACCATGAAAACGGGCAGCCGGCAGTTTGTTCGGCCATCAGCAATGCAGGACAAAAGTACCCGAAAATACACGTCACCGAAAGTACTACAAATGTCCATTTTGTGTGCAAGTGCGTACAGTTAATCTAATTAATTGATTAGTTAAACAGCATATGCACAGAACGTAGCAGAGTGAGCCACCGCTGTCAAGAAATTTAGTCGACCCGCTGCTATCCGCTTCCCCACCCTCTTTCTCGCGAATAAAATTCACCCGGCCAACACCGAACTGGCGCGTACTCACTAAAAACGATATAATTGGAGAGCTTATACAGGCTTCACGGGGCAAGCAGCAGGTTCCCCATGGGTCTCCGCAACAACCAAAAGCTCAAGCTGTCTATGAAGAGAGAAGAATCTGCACCGCTGGCGATCTTCGGCATCAGGATCAAGACTATCATCACCCTGCTGCTGTTCATCGCTATTGTGCTGGCAGCAGTGAACCGCGAGGAATTAGCGTCCCTTTTGACCAGTCTGAAACACGCTGCGCAGCAGAAAACTGAGATCGCACCCGGAAAAGGCAACAAGACTGAAGAGAATCATCTGGTTGTCGACCAGGAAATGCTCTCAAAAGCTATGCAGGAAGTCCAGGTGCAGAAAGTGATGGAGTTCGAGGCCGGGGACTCGACCATCCCTACCGATCGATTTTTCTATGTGGTTGAACTGGTGAGCGGTGGAGATTTGGAAGGAATTGAACTGACCATCGAACCGGATGCAGTGATACTGGTGTCCGAAGGCGGGACCGAGACAACCATCGAGCGAACCATGGTGAGCAAGATTCATCGTTTCAAACTCCCCCCGTCAGCAAAGGATGAACAGGCCCCGAAGTGAAGTTGACTGACCCCATCTACCCATAAGACCACACCCTCATGACACCTTCATCGCTAATCTCCTTGATGAGGTTTTTGTTGCTGCCGCTTTTGCTTTTCCTCCTCTCCGGCTGCGGTGTCCTGATACTCGGAGGAGCTGCCGCAGGAACCGTCGGCTACGTCAGCGGGGATCTCAAAGCAACACTCAATGGGGGGTTCCAGGATGTTGTCCAGGCTACCGACAGGGCCATCAACGATAATTCCATCACCCAGGTGGCACGAGAAGAAAGCCCGTACGATGTGGTGTACGAACTCCGAACTCTTCAGGACGATAAAATCCAACTGACCGTTTCTAGGGCGACCAGGGATCTGACCAATGTCACCATCAGGGTCGGTGTGTTCGGTGACGAACCGCTCTCCCATCACGTTCTTCATGAGATCGAGACCCGATTGAAATGATGGTGCGCCTGTCAGACCCCCGCCGCGTGCCGATCTGGCTCCTGGCCCTGCTGACTGTCTTCCTGGCAGACAGCATCTGCGCTGCGGACGGTGATCCCCAATTTGACCAGCAAAAAGAATTCAGTGCAGCCCTGCAGAAACGCTACGAGACGGCTGAGATTGCCTCCCGGGTTGTGCGCCTGGCGGCCAGCGGCACCTACGAAGAGGCCGAAAAAATCCTGGCAGGCCTGCTCCGTGAAAAACCTCTCAGCCTCGACGGAAACCGAGTGCTGGAGAAAGTATATATGCGGCTATCCACCATGGAGCAGCTCAGGGTCTGGAATCGGTGGTGCAGCGCCCGGCCGATGTCTCACTTTCCCTTTACCGTCAGGGGAATGTATTTTCTTGAACGGGCCCGATTCCTGGACGGGGCCAACACTACCCTGCTGTTGAGCGAGAGACAGCGGCGGGATTTCGACCACTTCCTAAGAAGCGGACGGGCCGATCTGGAAAAAGCAGCAGAGCTCAACAGTTCTGCCCCAGGCCCTCCAGCCGCGTTGACTTCGCTGTCGATTCACCTGAAGCTTCCCCGTGCAGAAATGGAGAAATGGTTCCAGCGATCCCTGGCAATCGATCCGGGCTGGCTGGGAGCCTATCGGGCCAAGCTGCTCTACCTGAGTCCGTGGCGCTATGGATCCGACCAGATGATGGCCCAGTTCGCACGCCAGTGCTTCGCTTCCGGGTCGACCGCTGCAAACACCTATGCAGTCGCCCTTGACTATTTGAGGCTGAAAACCAATCGCTTGGGCAAAGGGCTGCAGGCAGAACGCTTTCTTCTCGACCCCGACATCTACCGCATGATGAGCTCAGGTCTGGACCGCTATGTGGTCGAATATCCTTATTCGCCATATATCGGTGCCTATATTTCTCTAAGAGAACGGGCTCTTGCCGATGGTTATGTGGCCATCGCCGCTTTCACGGAAACCCTCGACCGTGACGCCGAGAACGTGGAGTCAAGAAAAGGCAGGATGCGCGCCTATCTCAGCAACAGACAATTTCGAGAAGCCGAAGCCGACCTGAACTATCTGGAGCGGCTCCAGGGGGAAACCTCATTCAGCCGCTTTTACCTCGGCACCATAGCTTTTCAATCCGGACAGAACATCAGTGGCGCGCATGAACTCATTGACGAGGCTCTACTGCTTGAAAGCTCAGGTTATCGACGAAAAAATTATTATTACCGGCGCGCGGAGTTCTACCGACAGCGTGGGCGCCATCCTGAGGCAGTTTCTGACTACAGCGCTGCTATAAATGAAGATATTCTTTTCGAAGAGGGCTATTTTGGCCGGGCCCAGTCGCGCTACGCCCAGGGTGACCTCGAGGGGGCCCTCGCCGATTTAGTGGTCATCAAAAGCACCATCAGCCCGAATAACGATCATCGTGAATTTCTGGTCAGGGGACTGCGCTACTTCTATGAAAACCAGCTTGAGGCGGCCCGCAGAGATTTCTACCGGGTAATCAGCCGCGAGCCGACCAACGCCAAGGCCTATTTCATGCTTGGAAAAATCGCCGCCCTGCATGATGTCAATCAGGTCAAGGCCTGTCTGTTCTTCAAGGAAGCGTACCGGCTGTCCCCTCAAACTCCCGATTACCTGATCGAGCTGTCCCGGTGTCTCTATCGGGAACACCGTTTTTCAGACTCGATCAATCTGCTCTCGGACTTTATCGACACCCAGAGCGCCCTCCTAACTGACGACAAGATAATGGCGCAAATCTACTTTCTCAGGGGGCTTTGCCTGGAGGAGTCGGGACTGATCCCCGCAGCGCTTGAAGACATGCAGCAGGCCTGGGACCGTGACCCCGATCTCAAAGCCGCAGCGCTGTTCATCAGGGATCACGGCCCGAAAATTAATCCCTCACCGGTCTCCCGGTTAAAAATCTCCCCCCTCGCCATCTCTTCAGCGAGCCCGCCCCGAAAAGCTGCAGCGGTAGAATTGATCGAGAGGGGACGGCAGCAGTTGCTTGAAGGCGACGTCGCCGCCGCCAAAGTCTCCTTTCTCAAAGCAATAAAGCAAAACCCTGCCGCCAGCAGCGCCTATCACCATCTCGGCAGACTCTATTTCGAACATGAACAGAACTACGAAAAAGCGAGAATTTACTACAGCCAGGCAATCGACAGCGACAACCCTTCACCAGGGTACTGGAACTTCAGCCTGCGGACAGCCGAAGCCTCTACTACCGTGGTGTCTGTAATCACTATCTGGGCGAAAAAGAAGCGGCCCGCAGGGATTTTCAGAACCTGCGCCAGGCCGACGAGGTCTGGAACGTCGAAATCGAGCGATTTCGAAATGCCTGGCAGGCAGAAATAAATCAGTTCCTCGAAAATACTCTCTGATCTCCGTATTTCTCCCGTTCCTATCCAGCCCGAGCAAGATCTGGCAATTACCCGGTCAATGTGCTAGACTCCCGCCCTCTGTGGGCCATTGTAGAAAATTCGGCAATCTATCAGCTTCTGCTCGTTAAGGAATCCTTTTGGAAAATCAGAAATCCTGGCTGCCTGTTCTAAGCCTGGTGACGGCGATGATTCTCTGGGCCAGTTCTTTCATTGCCCTGAAAATAGCCTTCCAGGGATATCACCCGATGATTGTCATTTTCGGTCGGATGGTGGTGGGTAGCGCCTGCTTTCTATTGTTTTACAGGCAACTCCGCCGCAGCGTAATAAAAAGGGAGGATCTAAAATACCTCCTTTTCATGGCAGTCTGCGAGCCCTGCATATACTTCATCTTCGAGGCCAAGGCCCTGGAACTTACCTCCGCCTCCCAGGCCGGCTTGATCACCGCCATGCTGCCCCTCATGGTGGCCCTGGGGGCGACTATTTTCCTCAAGGAACGGATTACCCGCCAGACCCTGGCCGGGTTCATCATCGCCATTTTCGGGGCCTGCTGGCTCAGTATCGCGGGCGAAAAATCAGCCTCGGCCCCCAACCCTCTCCTGGGAAATTTTCTCGAATTTCTGGCCATGGTGGCGGCCACCGGGTATACCCTGTCGATGAAACACCTCTCGGTTCGCTACAGTGCCTTGTTTCTGACCGCGGTCCAGTCCTTGGTCGGGG
>JARRLH010000027.1:16447-17498 GCA_037387205.1 Desulfofustis sp. | reverse complement strand
TTTCTGCTCCATCCCGACATTTCTGTGCCGCGGGTATGGTACCCGGCGCCGGCCCTGGCGGTCATCTATCTCGGCAGCTTCGTGACCCTGGGGGCCTATCTTTCTTATAATTACGGGGTGAGCAAGATTCCGGCCAGCCAGGCCTCGGCCTTTGTCAACCTGATCCCCGTATTCACGGTCATCCTGGGTTTCATAATACTGGGAGAGCGCTTTCTCCCATCCCAGTATGTGGCCTCTGCACTTGTACTGTTGGGCGTGTTCATCAGCCAGCGGCGGGTCCAACGGCTCTGAATGGTTGAAATCAATAATCTATTCCAGGCTGCGGCTCGATGTCCTTGCGGTAGGCATGGGTGATCTCGTCGACGCGGCTGGCAGTGTCGGCCCGGCTGAGTACTTCCTCATGGGCATCGCGGCCGGTGATGACCAGATGAAGCAGCTCTGGCTTGTTATCGAGAATGGCCAGGACCTGATCGAGATCAATCAGTTTCAGCTGCAAGGCGTTATTTATCTCATCGAGTATGAGCATATCGTATTCTCCGGACAGCATCTTCTGATCGACAAGCTTAAGCGCCTGCTGGGCATTTTCCCGATGCTCTGAATGGGGGTAGGGGTTGCCCTGAATACCGCAGAAGCCCTTGCCGGTGGAATGCAGTTCGACCAGGTCGCCCAACAGTTTTACCCCGTCCCACTCTCCCGAATAAATATCTCCTTTCATGAACTGAATGATGCACACCCTCATCTGGTGGCCCGCCGCCCTCAGCGCCATCCCCATGGCGCTGGTGGTTTTGCCTTTGCCGTTGCCGGTCAGTACCACCACCAGTCCATGCTTCTTTTCCGGTTCCAGTTTGTTTATTTCCATGGGTCTCGAGGCTCGGTCAGGGTGAAGTTACTTTTTCTTCTTGGTGCTCTTCTTGGTACCCTTCTTGGCGCCTTTTTTCTTCTTTGCTTTTGCTGCTTTGGCGCTTTCGGCTTTCTTTTTTCCCTTGGCCTTGACTTTCTTCGCCTTCTTTTCGGCTTTCTTGGCACCCCCTGGTTTCTTCTTGGCTTTTTT
>JARRLH010000027.1:0-16386 GCA_037387205.1 Desulfofustis sp. | reverse complement strand
TTTTATCTTCTTTTCAGGTGAAACCGCCTTCTGCGCAGCCAGGGCCGAGGCCTCCGTCTCCTCGATCAACGAATCGGGAAACACTTCCAGACGGTCGTTTCTAAACCGGCCTATCCAGTAGCGTACCTGGGTCACCTTGAGCTGCGCCACCTGGGCGGCCTGCTCGATTGTTGAGCCCGCATCGATGGCGAGCAGTGCCTGGGCACGCTGGCTGTAGGGTACATCGCCCTGGGCAAGCGTCTCCAGAATCAATGATTCAGCCTCGGTGATGAATAGCTCAATGCCATTTTCCTCAACCATTTTTCTCTCCTCGTGTGGTTTTTCAAAAGCTGGTGGGCCGAAAGGATACCTTCCATTGAACTATGGGACTTAGTCGGAATTTGTAAAGCCAACCTCCTACTATCTGCAGATTTACTTCACATTTTGCCAGAAATTTGCAGAGACGGTCTCGTAGAGCTGGAGATCAAATTCGACCAGGGGCCGCAAGGCACTCCGAACTTTTGAATCGGCCAGATCGAATAACCGGTAGTGTTCCGCTTTGTTCGACTGCAGCTTCTGCTCTGCAGGGGTGATGCCGACCGAGTCGCAAAACCGCTTTTTGAAGCGTTCATAGGCCTCGGTCAGGCCGACTGAACTGAATCGGGAAATATTGGTGCAGGCCCTGTGGAGGTCCTCTGCCGCCACCCTTTCGGGCCGGTAATCGAGAAAATATCTGGTCTGGATATTATCAAAGAAATCAACCTGATAATCGCGCAGCCCGGCCACCAGCCCGCGTATTTCACCCAGCTTGGAAAAATCAACCCGGTTGAGTACATCGGAGAGGGTCTTGACCGTTTCGTTGTGGCGAAAACCGTAATAGGCCTCGAGCCTGCTCCCGGGCCTAACCCCTTTCACATAGTTCAAATGTGAATGCAGGTGGGCGTAAGGCTCTCGTATAATGGAGATGAGCTGGAATGTGGAGAGATCAACCAGCCTCTGGAGTTCATAAAGGGGCAGGTGCCCTGCCAGGTAGTGGGCGCGCTCGAGGCCACGATGCAGTTCATTGTCATCAAGCCGCTCGATATGGGTTAAAAATCTTTCTCCGCTGAAACAGCTGCAGTCGACACTGACCACTGGGCTTTTGAAGGAGTCGAAATGCAGATGAAACTGGCCGCAGGAGCGAGGATTGAAATCAGCGGGAAAACTGAAGTCAAAGCCACAAACGCCGCTGGGGTGCACTCTCTTCTCGACCAGATCCGGGCGATAGCCGTCGTTGGTGAAACGGCCCAACACTCTGCCGTCGACCACGGCTGAGATGTTCACCGGTCTCGACTTACTGAACCTGTTGAAACACCAGCCCGAAATGAAGCGACCGTTGAGCCGGTCAATTGAGTATCGATAAAGCTTCTCTGCAATCATCACATCGTCAGGGAGAAAGCACCCGGGGGTTGTCTCCCGTTTTCCACGGCTTTGGGGTTTCCAGATTGTACCAGAAATACTGGCTAGCGTGCAAAATCAGGCTCAGGGCCGAGGCGCGCGGGAAAATTTTGCCGCAGGCATATGAATGATATTTCGAGGATAAAATTGTTTCGCACAACGCAGAGATCGGGGCAAAAGATAATTTTTCAGTCTGCCCTACAGGAGTTGGTACTGCTTTTTCAATTCCTTGTAGACCAGCGTGGAGACCTGCCGAATCACATTCCCCCTGGTGAGCATCCAGTTGCCGTAATTTGATGCCCGGGTATCGCGTTCGATGATGCCCACCAGGGCGTAAGGATAACGATTGCCCTTCCGGTCCTTGGCGACCAGGATCCCCATGTCGCCGCAGAGACGAGCCGTTGAACCGGTTTTATTGTAGACCAGTGTGCCACGGGGAATGGGGGTGCCGTTGTAGAGGCGATCGCGCCCCGGCAACGACATCAGTCGCCTGATTTCCTTGCCATAGGGCAGCTTGTTGCTCCACAGGGCCTGGAGGAAGCGGATATAGTCGGACGGCAGGGCGCTGTTTTTATAGGTCCTGCCGCCGGCGGGAATATATTCGACGATCCTGGTGTTCTTGAAAATGGAGCCATAGTGGCTGCGCAGCAGCCTGTCCACTTCGGCAGGCCCGCCGGCCATGCGCATGACCCAGTTGGTGGCGGGGTTGTTTGAGCGCTGGATCATCAACTCCATGTTGTGGCGGCTCTTGGGGCCATACTTAAGGGTTCCCTCATTTACCCGGTGAAAAAAAGCAAGGGCCACAAATGGCTTGATCATCGAGGCGGCCTGAAACACCTGATTGGCGTTAATATCGACCAGGCTCTTGCCGCTGGTCAGGTCATAGACCATCCAGCCGGTCTTTTCATTGCTGGACAGTTTACCCGCGCGCCGCTGTTCCTTGATAAATCGTTCAATCGAGGCCTCAAAATCGCCCCTGGCCGGAGCCAACGCCACTTCTTCGGGTCGAGGAAGTGCCGGGGTTGCGGTCGGTTTGCTCTTGGCTGTTTCCTCCACTACTTTGGGGAGGGTGCGCAGCCGCGGAGGCGGCGTGGTGGCGGCTACCTGGTCGGCAGGTGATTTGTCCTGCTCCTCGTCGAGATGAGACGATTCCCCGAACACCACCGGGTTATTCTTTTCGGCGATGATGGTGGTCGATATTTTTTTGCGCTTGAGCAGTTTGGCATGTTTTCTGGCCACCCTGTAGGTGGAGGAGCGATCGCTGCGGCGCCGGTAGATCAAGGTGTAATTATTTTTGTCGGTCTGTTCGATGTAGAGGTTCTTGCCAACCTCGTCGCCGAGGTAGTTGTAGACCCTGGCATAGCGCTTCTTCATGTCCTCCAGGTTGGGGCCCAGGCCGTAACTGACGTTGTAAAGCTCGAAATAGCCGTTGTCTTCCACGGCAAAGCATTCCGACAGCCCTTGACTGCGCAGCAGTTCACTGTGCTTCACCATCAGCTTGGCCGAACTTAGGGCGGTGCCATTGTGGTCGTAGACGATACCGTAGCCGCCGTCTTTCCTCCCGACAATACGCAGATGGGGCGACGCTTCCGGTCCCAGGGTTTCCTCGAGTTGATTCTGGTAATCGAGAACGTTGTTGAGATCGTCATCCCAGATATAGGCGATGTCGTATTGAACGGGTTTGGAAAAAAGAGGCTCCGGAACAGACAGCAGCACCGTGAGGAAGCAGACAAAACAGAGAGAAAAAATACGTAACATTCTGTATTTATTTAATTATTTTTCATTTCTAAAGAACGGCTGGACAAGTATAACAGAACATCGTCTCTATCTCTGCTAAAAAATGTAAAAAATTTACCCGTCGACAGTACCGCCAGCAGAGGAATGAAGAGGGGGGCGATACAACTACTGTTGCTCAGCGGAGCCAGGTCTGTTATTAATAGCACCCTGATACCCACAAAAAACAACCACCAGTACCGAAAAGAGTCCACCCACGCGTTCAGATAATCATGCAGTATATCGTTTTTCTCCTCCTCTCGGCTTTCATAGCTACCGCTCACACCGTTATCGCCTCCGGCCAGTTCGAAGAGCCGCCTTCCATTTCTCCGGTGGCCCTGCCAATCAAGTATGACAACGTGGTCGAAACGGTGATTATCGACAACGAGCGCTACCAGGTCCCGGAACCCTGGGCCGGCAACCGGCAGTTTCCTCTCTACCGGAATCTTGATGAACTCCTGCCGATTCCCAAACAATACACCTATCAGGAAAGTGAGATATACATCCTGGCGGAAGCTTATCCTGCCCTGGTGAGGATGCTCGACCAGGCTCACCTCGATGGAATCGATCTGAAAGTCGAATCCGCCTATCGGTCGATCCACTACCATACCCGCATATTCGTTCGTATGCTCAAGCAGGGTAGAAACTTCGATGACATCATCCGCTATGTGGCGCCTCCCGGTTACTCACAGCATATGCTGGGTACGGCGATGGATTTTTACCCGAGCAATTGGGAGTTCGCGGAAACTGAACAGTACCGTTGGCTGCAGGAAAATGGTCAGCGGTTCGGTTTCGAGGAAACCTATTCCAGAAATAACCGCTTCCGCATGCCCTGGGAGGCCTGGCACTGGAATTACATCGGCGAACCGCACTTCAGCGATGAAACGGTGGTGCAGGAAACAGAGGTGAAAGAAAATGGTGCGGGCCTTTCGGACGCCTCGGACGAGTCGCTGGCGGAGGGATCCGCCGTCAAGGAGGAAACAATAATTTCTAACTGATGAGCCTTTTGCAATCTAAGATTTTCGTTCAAAATCAAGGCATGCGAGAAATTTTACCACAGGCATATGATTGATATTCCGAGGATAAAATTTTGAGCATAACGCAGAGTTTGAGCGCAAAGATCGTTTTGCCAAAGGCTCAGATATCTCTGCAAGCTTAGGGTGAGCTTTGGGAGCTGGCTGTTTCTCCGGCAATCAGCCGGTTGAGCAACGATTCCACATAGCTCAGATGAGTTTCCATCCTGCTCTGGGACAGCACTTCGTCCCCCGCCTTGATTGCCTCGACGATGTCGCGGTGCTGTTGATACATGTACTCGGTTTCATCATCGTAATAGCAGAGACCGACCTTCTCCCTGAGAAGATCGTAGATGGAAAACATCAGGTGCGTCTGGATCTTGTTGTGCGTCGCCTCGGCGATGGCCAGGTGAAAGGCCGCATCCTCCTCGGTAAAAGAGGTGTTGTCTTTGAGCTTCTGCCCCATCTGCTCGAGACATTTCTCCAACCGCTGAATATCGGCCTCAGTGGCTCGTTTTGCCGCCAGTCGTACGTTTCCTGTCTCGATAATGGTGCGCGCCTCGATCAACTCCAGTGAAACCTTGATATCGTCTTTGAGAAGATGATGCAGCGGCTCTGTAATGTTGCTGGGAACCAGGGATTTTACCCGGGTGCGACGGCGCTGGGCCATCTGCACAAAACCCATGGTGGACAGAGTATTGAGTGCCTCCCTCAAGGTCGGGCGGCTGACATTGAACACCTTCATGAGCTCGCGCTCAGGGGGCAGGGCGTCACCCGGCTTGAGTCTGCCGTTGGCAATCAGGCTCTTGACCTGATCGACAATCTGGGCCGAGACCTTCCTCTGCTCAATGGCTCGAAATACGTTGTCTTCCATAGTCTTCTGCATGGTACCGGGGTGAGAGGATACTCCTTTCACCCCGGCCGGTTTGACCTGCCTAAACGCCGATGCCGTGATCGGCCATTGCTTTCAACAGTTTATAACGATCGTTAACTTCCTCTTCAATCTTGGCCCGCAGTCGTTTCGACTCTTCCGGATGACTCTTCTCGAGCGCCGCAAACCGGACTTCGTTGGCAAGGAACTCCTGCAGGGTTCCGTTGGGCTCCTTGTAATCAAGGCTAAACGGATTCTTGCCTTCAGCGATGAGATCGGGGTTGTAACGGAACATCGGCCAGTAGCCTGATTCGACGGCAAGTTTAGCCTCGTTCTGAGTTTTGCCCATCCCCGCCCGGAGACCGTGGGCGATACAGGGCGCATAGCAGACGATCAGAGACGGTCCTGGGTAGCGTTCAGCTTCCGTGAAGGCCTTCATCATCTGCTGCTTGTTGGCGCCCATGGATACCGAGGCGACATACGCATGGCCATAGGTGATTATCATCCGGGCCAGGTCCTTCTTGGAGACCTTCTTCCCGGAGGCCGAGTACTTGGCCACGGCCCCGGTCTGGGTCGCCTTGGATGACTGGCCGCCGGTGTTGGAGTAGACTTCGGTGTCCATCACCAGGATATTGATATCCTCGCTCTGGGCCATAACGTGATCGAGACCACTGTAGCCGATATCATAGGCCCAGCCGTCGCCGCCGACGATCCAGTGCGATTTTTTGGTGAACAGGTCAGTGCACCTGGCAATCTCGGTGAGCAGGTCGTTACCAGGTGTGTCTTTCAAGAGTTCTTTGAGCTTGTCGCCGGTTTCCCTGGACCGCTCGGCATCGTTCATCGCCCCGAGCCCGGCCGTGAAAGCCTCCTTGAGCTCGGCAGAAATATCAGATTCGATGGCCTGTTCTACCTTAGTGGCCAGGGCCTTTCTTCTGGTACCGTAGGCCAGTGCCATGCCGTAGCCGTATTCAGCGGCATCCTCGAACAATGAGCTGGCCCAGCCGGGACCGTGGCCGTCGGCGTTGACGCAATAAGGCGAAGAAGGTGCCGAACCGCCCCAGATTGAACTGCAGCCGGTGGCGTTGGCAATGGTCATGCGTTCACCAAAAAGTTGGGTCAGAACCTTCACATAGGGGGTCTCACCGCAGCCTGCACAGGCGCCGGAGAACTCGAGCAGCGGTTGATAGAACTGGCTGCCCTTGATCGAGTCACGACTCATGATGCCGCCTTTGTACGGTATGGTCAGCGAAAAATCGAAGTTGGGCACTTCCCTCTCTGTCTGGGTAACCGTGGGCTTCATTTCCAGCGCTTTGTTCTTGGCCGGACAGATGTCAGCACAGTTGCCGCAGCCCTGACAATCCAGCGCATTTACCTGGATGCGGAACTGATGTCCCTTGACCGCCTTGCCCACGGCATCAATGGTCTCGAAGGTGTCCGGAGCCCCTTTGAGTTCATCATCGGTGGCCAGGATCGGAATGATCGCCGAATGCGGGCAGATAAACGAACACTGGTTACACTGAATGCACTCCTCGGCGATCCACTCGGGCACGCTGACGGCTACGCCGCGTTTCTCATAGCGGGCGGTGGAGGTCGGGAAGACCCCATCCGGCGGGAAAGCGCTGACCGGCAGATCATCACCCTTGAGGGCCTGCACTGGACGCATCACCTTGTCGACATACTCTGTGGCTTCGGGCATCGGCGGAATACCGCCGGCAGCCTGTCCCCAGGACTCGGGCACATCGACCTCGATGAGGTTGTCGAGGGTGTTGTCTACCGCATTGATGTTCATGGCAACGATGTGGTCACCCTTCTTGCCGAAGGTCTTCTGGATGTCCTTCTTCAGCAGGTCAATAGCTTCTTCAATGGGCAGGACATTGGCCAGTTTGAAGAAGCAGGTCTGCATTATCATGTTGATGCGGCCGCCGAGACCTACATCCTGGGCCAGTTTAATCGCATCTACGGTGTAGAATTTGAGTTTTTTATCGTAGATCGTCTTTCTCAGGTCGCCCGGCATCTTCTCTTCCATTTCCTCGACCGACCACGGGCAGTTGAGCAGGAAGGTGCCGCCCTCTCTTATCCCCTCGAGAATATCATAAATATTTACATAGGTCGGGTTGTGGCAGGCCACGAAATCGGCCTCGTTGATCAGGTAAGTCGACTTGATCGGCACGTCGCCGAACCGAAGATGGGAAATGGTGATACCGCCCGATTTTTTCGAGTCATAGGCAAAATAGCCCTGGGCGTATTTTTCGGTGTTGTCGCCGATGATCTTGATGGCGCTCTGATTGGCGCCGACCGTACCGTCCGAGCCGAGTCCCCAGAATTTGGCTCTGATGTTGCCTTCGGGTTCGGCCTTGAAATCTTCGCTTACCGGCAGAGACAGGTTGGTAACATCGTCGTTGATGCCCACCGTGAATCGCTTTTGGGGCTCACTGGCAGCCATATTGTCATATACTGCCTTGATCATTGACGGATTGAACTCTTTGGAACTAAGCCCGTAACGTCCGCCCAGGATTTTCGGGGGGGCAATACCCTTATCGATATAGGCTGCACAGACATCGGTGTAGAGAGGTTCACCAACCGAACCTGGCTCCTTGGTACGGTCGAGAATGGTAACGGCCTTGGCAGAATCGGGTACTGCCGCGATAAAGGCATCGACGTCAAAGGGCCGATACAGGCGTACTTTGACCAGTCCCACTTTTTCGCCCTGGCTGTTCATGGCATTGACCGTCTCCTCAATGGCCTCACAGCCCGAGCCCATGGCAACGATCACCCGGTCCGCCTGGGGATCCCCGACGTAGTCGAAAAGGTTGTAGGTGCGGCCGGTCAACTGCCCTACCTGTTCCATGTACTTGGCCACGATAGCCGGGGTTGCCATATAGTATTTGTTGCATGCCTCACGGCTTTGGAAATAGATATCGGGATTCTGGGCGGTTCCCCTGGTATCGGGACGCTCGGGATTGATGGCCCTGTTTTTAAATGCCCAGTAGGCATCCCAGTTGAACAACTTGGCCATGTCGTCGTAATCGATGACTTCAATCTTCTGAATCTCGTGTGAAGTTCTGAATCCGTCGTAGAAATGTAGAAACGGCACCGAGGCCTCGATAGTAGCGAGATGGGCGACCAGGGCCAGGTCCATTACTTCCTGGACGGAGCTTGAAACTATCTGAGCGAAACCGGTCTGACGGGTGGCCATAACATCCGCCTGATCGCCGAAAATCGAGAGCGCGTGGGCAGAGAGGGAACGGGCTGTGACGTGGAACACCGAAGGAAGTAGTTCACCGGCAATTTTGTACATGTTGGGGATCTTCAAGAGCAGTCCCTGGGAGGCGGTAAATGTGCAGGTAACCGCACCACCGACGAGTGAGCCGTGCACCGCGCCGGCGGCGCCCGCCTCGGATTGCATCTGCTTCACATTCAGGGTTTCCCCAAATATGTTCTTTCTACCCGCCACTGCCCAGGCATCGGCAATTTCCCCCAACGGACTCGATGGAGTAATCGGGTAAATGGTTGCTACCTCACTCATGCCGTACGCCACATGACATGCTGCGGTATTACCATCAATAGTCTGCATTTTACCGTTCATGAATTCACCTCAACTTGATTAGTTGTCTTCCATCACCGCATTGTCTGCTCCAGCCCGCACATGGAGGACGCTCGTCTCCGTCCTGGCCGCCAGACAAGAACCAGTGATACGCATACCTAACTCAATATCAAAACGCAGACCCGCCGGCTCCATTGATAAGAAGGCCAGTGGTCTGCACAACACACGATCTTGTCTACTGGTCACAAAAAATCAGTGTGACAACGTAACATGCGGCCAATCAAAAAACTAATATTTTTACCCTGTCCCAGGCTGCATCCGATCTATGGACGCCTTACGGAACCTCCCACAAGCGTGAGATGCCAAACCGTTTTGCCAGCGTCCGACCTGCCTGATTGCCCGCTGTGCACACTGGACAGACCATTTCGCGCGCCAATTATTAGATAACGGCCGAGACATCAAGATGATCCATAATGGTGGTCACGATAAATATTTATTGTTTACATCAATGATCCTGAAACAACAGTTCCCCGACGCCAGCGCTCCGCCCGCACCCGGCTCAGACGCCGACTTTCTCCTTGTAAGCGGTCATTTCGGAAATATGGAACACACGGGTCTTCAGACCGTGTTTTCGTATTCCCCAGGCGAGTTGAATCATGCACGCGGGACAGCTGGTGACCAGAATATCAGCCTCTGTTTTTTTCAGGTTGCCTATCTTGCGATCGAGCACTTTCTGGGACAAATCGTAGTGAGTCAGGGCATATGACCCGGCGCCGCCGCAGCACCAGTCGGCTTCGGCCATTTCCCGAAACTCCACATTGGCCAGGCTCTTGAGGATCTCCCGGCTCTCCGATTTGATGCCCTGCCCCCGCACCGCATGACAGGGATCATGATAGGTGACCACCGCTTTGCCGTCTTTGGGCACCACCTGCTGTACCGCCTCGGTGCCGGCATGGGAATCATGATAGCTGTCCATCACCTCCTGCTGCTTATCTTCATCACCACCGAACTGTGAGGCATAGAGAAATTCAACCACGTCTCTGATTTTCGATCTGGTCTGCTCGATCAACTCGAGCTTCTGGGGATCGTCGCTGAACACCTTCTTGTATTCCTTGAGAAAAGAGGCGCAGCTGGAGCAGTCGGTGACAATCACATCGACATCAACTTCGGCGAAGATTTTCAGGTTTTTCTCGGCCAGCACCACGGTATTTTCAATATCCCCATAGCTCCAGGGCGGCAGGCCGCAGCAGCAGTTATTGAGCACCGTCACCGATTTACCGATTTTTTTAAGCGACTCGAAGGTAGCTTTGCCGGCTTCCACCTGAATCACATCGACACCACAGCCTACGAAATAACCTATCTTCAGATCGCTGCCCTGCCCCTCATAGGTTTCCGGCTTGATAGTTCCCCGAAAAGAAACCATCGGCAACTTGTCGACAATACCTTCTGCCTTGGGCAGGTCACGGCCGAAAATGCGCAGCAGGCCAAGGGCGTTTGCCAGTTTGGAGGCGCCGCTGTTTTTCCCGAGAGCCGCTGCCCTGGCCGCCAGGTGCAGTCTTTTGGGATAGGGCAGCAGGTGCTCGAAAAGGAGCCGGTGGGCCGGTTTCTTGCCTACTTTTTCAAAATATTCAGCCCGGGCATTGAGCACCAGGTCAGCCGTCGGTACCGAGCCGAAACAATTGGTGGTACAGGCGCCGCAGCCGAGGCAGGTGAACAGCGGGTCTTCCATCTCCTCGTTCCACTCGACGCGCTCTTCGATGATTCCGCGGAGCAGGGCCAAACGCCCCCGTGCTACCCCTGACTCATGTCCGGTGGCCCTGAAAATCGGACAGGCGACATGGCAAAACCCGCATTTGTTACATTGTGCAATGGCATCATAATTGGATGACACAGTCATAGTTTAATCCTCAGTGTAAATTTCAAGAAAATATTGGGAACGTATCCTCATCCACTGTCATACCCGGCCCGGCAGCGCACCAGGCGCAAATACATTATCGGGGTCGAGGGCGTTCTTAATCAGATGACTGAGCCGCCAATCCGGCCGTGAAGCCCCGAACAGATCATGTTCCTTGGCAAATTCATCGGGGGCTTTGAGCAGCTTGCAGTGTCCTTTGTATTTAATTGTCAGGCCGTCTATGGCCGACCACTGGCCGCCGGTAAGTGCGTCAAAACCGGCATAAATTCTGCCTCCGGCAACATCGAGCACCATCCCGGTGGGCGCGGCAGCCTGGGACAGCTGGGTGGCAAACTCGGCCCCATGTTCAATAACGACATCGGCCTGCAGTACAAACGGAGCCTCCCATATCGAACCGAATGCCGGTGCCAGGAAACCTTCAACCAGCGGGTAAGGTTCCGCCCCGACCACATTCAGGCCGCTGCCGCCCATCAACTCGGTGCAGCGTTCCAGCTGAGAGTCAACCACCAGTTCCAACCCTTCGAAGCCCACCTGCAGAGTTGCCTGGCCGGCTTCCGGAACAATGGTCACCAGAGCGGCTAGCAGGTTGGAGTTGACGATCTTCATTGCCGCCTCGAAGCAGCTATCCATAGTGCCGGTGGCAGTGAGCTTTTTGCTGGTTTCGGGCCGAGTACTTATTCTCCAGGTTGCCTCGGTAATGAATCCCAGGGTACCCATGGATCCGGTCAGCAACCTGGTCATGTCGTAACCCGCCACATTCTTGACCACCTTGCCCCCCGCGGAGACCATGCTGCCGCTGCTGTCGATGTATTGCAGACCGAGAAGCATATCCCGGGGAGCTCCATAGGCCAGCCGTTCAGGTCCCACTTCGGCGGTGGCCACAAGCGCTCCGATTGTGGTTTCCGTGGTCCCGAAAGGAGGCCTTATGGGCAGCCACTGATTTTGTTGACCGAGTTTGTCCTGCAGAGCAGAGAGGGTTACACCGGAGCCGACGGTAATGAACTGATTATCCTGATCGTATTCGATGAAATCTGTCATTTTCAGACTGTCGATCACTACGCTCTCCCTGGTGAGCCGATTACCCAGGCCATTGAACGTGTTTTTGCCTGCGATCCTGATCGATTTATTTTCGGCCACCGCAGCCCTCACCGCCTGCATGGCCTCGACGACGCCTTCGGCCTGGGCACCGCCCAAACGCTTGAGCACTGTCGGCGGGCTGTCGGGAAGTTTGTCGGAGCCTTCAGGAGGCAGCGGAATGATCTTGGTCGGGTTGAGCAGATTCTTGGGATCAAAGGCGCTTTTCACGCTCTGCTGGGTATTGAGATCATGCCCGGAAAAAACCATTTTCATGGCCTCGCGTTTCTCTTCGCCGATTCCGTGCTCACCGGAAATCGTACCGCCGAATTCGGCACAGATCTTCATGATGTCCCAACCAGCCTTATGCACCTGTTCCAACTCTTTTTCGTTTCTTGAATCGAACATGAGCAGGGGATGAAGATTGCCGTCGCCGGCGTGGAACACATTACCCACCGGACAACCGTACTGATCGGAAACCTCTTTGACTCGCTTGAGCACTTCCGGCAGATCGCTGCGCAGCACGCAGCCGTCGTTAACCAGGTAATTGGGCGACAGGTTGCAGATCGCCCCGAAGGCGCCTTTACGACCTTTCCAAAGCAGCTCCCGCTCGTCTTGATTCTTGGCCGTTCGCACTTCGCGGCAGCCGGTTTCCATACAGATCTTATCCACCTGCTCGGCCTGTTCCTTCAGACCGGTGCTGATACCTTCGACCTCGATGATCAGCACCGCCGCCGCGTCGATCGGGTAACCGCACGGTCCGCCCTTCTCCACCGCCTGAATGATGGTGTTGTCCATCATCTCGAGGGTCAACGGAACGATGCCGGCCCGCATGATTTCGGCTACCGAGGTGGCCGCATTGGAGACATCGTCGTAGATGGCCAGCATGGTGATAACCGACTCGGTCTTGGGGGTGATCCGGACGGTGATTTCAGTGGCCACCCCCAGACAGCCCTCGCTGCCCACCAGCAAACCGCGCACGTCGTACCCTGGGGGGTCCAGTGCGGGACCCGCTATGTCAACAATCTCGCCGTCGGCTAACACTGTTTTCATCCCCAGGATATGGTTGGAGGTGACCCCGTATTTGAGGCAGCGAGGCCCGCCCGAATTCTCACCGATATTTCCGCCGAGCGTCGCCACCTTTTGGCTGGCCGGATCGGGGGCGTAAAACATGCCCAGGGGGGCGACCGCTTCCTGCAGCTCGAGATTGGTAACCCCGGTCTGCACCACGGCATACTTGCTCTCCGGATGAATTTCAAGAATCTGATTGAAACGGGAGAGAACGATTACCAGTCCTTCGAATCTGATGATGGTGCCGCCGGAGAGGTTAGTGGCGAAGCCTCGACCGACATTGGGAATCCCCTCCTGGTGGGCCGCTCTCATAACCTTTGAAACCTCTTCCGTAGATCCGGGAAAAACTACCAACCCCGGCTTGCCGCCTACCAGGGACGCATCGTAGGAATACAGTTCCAGATCGGCAGCGGATGATCGCACATATTCCTTGCCGACAATTTCCTCCATCTTCTTCACGAAGCTTTCGGTAATCATTTCGTTCCTCCTCGGACCTTTGGGTGTGGGTACTTTGATGTGTCGTTCATTAATGACTTTTCGTCCAGGAAACGGCCAGGAACGCACCGGTCTCAGAGTTCTCTGCCTGAGAACGCGCCTCTATCTGCCGGGCCCGGACAGGATCTTCGTTTTTCTGGAAATGTATGGCCGTCTTCAGCGCCGCCCCAGGGGGGGTCAGCCTCCTGATCTCGGCGGGCGATCTGAATACCATGGACTGGAAAAGCTCGTGCCCCTCGTCAGCGGCCTTCAGGCGTCTCTCGGCCCAGGGACTGAGCCTGTTCAGAGTGGCCATGAAGATCACCCCCCCAGCTCTTGTCACCCGCTCCAGTTCAGCGATTGCCGCCTGCGCGTTGACGACGAATTCCAGCGCCGTCATTGAGTATACCTTGTCAAACGACCCGCTGGCAAAGGGCAGTGCTAACATGTCGCCGGCCAGGGGCATAAACCGCTCCCGGTGGTAACGGCTTTGTGCCCTGGCAACCATGGGAATCGAGATGTCGAGCCCGACGACTTCGGCGCCTGAAGATAAAATCGAACCGGTAAATATGCCTGTACCGCAGCCGACATCGAGAAGAAAATCGCCGGGGCGTGGGGCAAGCAACTCATGCAGCAGTTCCGTTTCATATTCTCGGACAAGCTGGCCGATGGGTGTTTCGAACCATTGGTCGTAGCGCTCCGGCCACTCATCAAAGAGTCGCCCGCCCTTGATCGCATCAGCCTGCATTCTCATCCTTGTATGGTGCTGCCGAATCGTGGCACTGAGATTCCGGATTCGGCCTAGGATGTTACCGAGTCAATCTTTTTTTGTAACGTTGCATCCTTGTCCCTGCGATCATCGACTTTAACTTCGATGATAATCCGTTCAGCCCCTTCATCAACCTGGGCCTGACGAATTTTTTCAATCAAATCAAACAACTGCTGCAAATCCGGCACCTCGACGGAGGTGGACATTCCCCCAACCTGATAAGTATAGCCTGATTCTTCAATAATTCTGACGCCTTTTTTGACGTACTTTCCCAGGCTCACGCCGGTCCCGATGGGATAGACTGACAATTGTGCAAGCAGCATGATTAGTCCTCGTCAACATGCAGGGAGCGGCCGTTTACGGCCGCTCCCATCTTTAGGGCCAGGGGTGGCTATTTTGCCGCCTTGGCCTCCGCCGCTTTGATCTCTTCCATGGTGCGCAGGATCTGCAGCGCATTCTCATAGACCGGCGTATCAACCATCTTGCCAAGGTAGGTAACCGCTGCCGTACCTTTGGCGATTCCTTCCTCCTCGAACACCTTCTTGACGCATTCGGCCCATTCCACGCTTTCCGCAGACGGAGTATAGATCACATGGGAAGGTTCGATCTGGCTGGGATGGATCAGCATACGTCCCTCGTAACCCATCTGGCGGCCTTCCCTGGTGGATTTGTCAAAGGCCTCAGTGTCCTTAAACGCCACGAACGGACAGTCGATGGCCACACAACCGGCAGCCCGGGCGGCCACGGCGGTATGATAGCGGGCATACATCTGCTCCACACCTTCAGAGGTCAATTCCACGCGCATGTCCTTGGTATAGTCGACCGCACCGAAAATCAGCGAGTTGACACGCGGACTGGCGGTGGCCGCGGGATAGGCGTTGATGCAGCCCTTGGCGGTTTCAATGGGCAACTGAATGGCCACGCTGCCCACTTCCATACCCCGGCGCTGCTCGAGTTCCTCGAGTTTCCAATCGAGTCGCTGCACATTTGCAGCTTCACCGCATTTAGCCAGGCAGACGCCATCCAGCCCCGGATGCACAATGGCCTCCAGGTCATCGTTGGTCATCTCGGTTTCCCAGTTGTTGATGCGCACGTAAAGATACGGTGCATGCTGGTTGGCCCGCTCACTCTTCAGATACTTCTGGATCATCTCCCGGCCCTTGGCCTTTTCCGCCGGGGGTACGGAATCCTCAAGATCCAGGGTCAGGACATCGGCGGCGATGGTGGGTGCTTTGGCGACCATTTTGTCGTTGTTGCTCGGCACATAAAAAACTGATCTCATTACAGGCATGGCACTTCCTCCTTTTTCTCTCGGTTATACTGCAATTAGTTCCTTGATTTTTGGTGCAATTTCTTCTGGACTGTCGACTACGTAGGCTCCTGCTTCGGTCAACGCTTTCATTTTCCCCTGGGCCGTGCCGCGGCCTTTTTCGACAATACTGCTGGCATGGGAAAAACGCATTCCCTCCGGTGCCCAGGCACCGGCGATAAAGACAACGAGCGGTTTGGTGAACTCACCGTTGGCGACGGCCTCGGCGGCCTCTTCCTCGAGGGTTCCGCCGATTTCACCGAAAACGGCCACCGCCTTGGTCTGCTCGTCTTCCTCGAAATTTTTCAACACGTCTGCCATGGTCAGGCCGAGCACCGGCTCAGTACCGATATGCAGAGCGGTGGAAATACCCAGACCAGCCACCTTAAGGGCCCAGGGCACCGTACCAGACTGGCCCCCGGAACGGGAGATGACCCCGATGGGGCCCGGATCGAAAAGCGTGTTGGCCCAGTCGACGCTGCCGCCGAGCCAGCCGACCACCGCCTTGCCCGGGCTGATCATCCCGAGACTGCCCGGGCCGAGCAGTTTCACGTCGTGTTTACGGGCATAGGTCACCATGTCGATGACGTCATGGACCGGGATGCGCTCGACCGGTGAACAGACAAACTTAATGCCGGCGTCGATGGCTTCATAGACGGCACCACGCAGCAGGGGGCCTGGGACAAAGGTAACTGCCGCATCGATGTGCCCCTGGGCCCTGATGGCCTCCTTAACCGTGTTATAGACCGGGATGCCGTGTACTTCGGTCCCGCCTTTGCCCGGGGTAACCCCGGCTACGACCTTGGTGCCGTAATCCTGCATGTATTTGGTACGCAGGGAGCCTTCCCTCCCGGTCATACCTTGAACTATCACTGTGCTGTTTTCATCCAATATGATTGACATGTCTCCCCCTGCTTAGTCAGTACCATGTTTTTTTCTGTAGGCATCCAATCCCTCGATGGGGGCCTCGATGGTGATCGCCGAATTGCCCCTGAACCAGCAGGCGTATTCGCAGGCCAGACACTCGGTGCCCTTTCTTTCTATTTCGTCTGGGGTCCCATCTACGGCCGGTTTGCCATCTTTAAGGACCAGGATGCCGCGGGCGTATGTCTTGCACGCCTCGACACAGGCGTGGGTCTCGCAGCCTTCACACTTCT
>JARRLH010000026.1:0-15679 GCA_037387205.1 Desulfofustis sp. | reverse complement strand
CGAGCGGGTCGACGATCTCCACCTCCCTGTGCGGCTGCACTAGATCATCAAGCTGCACTGCCATGCTGTTGATGGTAAAATCACGTTTGACCAGATCTTCCTCGATGGTGCGGGCGCCTTTACGGAAGCCGGCAACATCCAGTGACAAACCCTCGAGCACCAGTCGAGCCGTGTCGTTCTCCTCGTCGAGGATCACCACCGAACCTTTGCCCAGCCGGCGGCGCATCTCACGCATGAACTCAATCGCCCCCTCAGTCACCGCAAAGTCGAGATCCACTGAAACGACGTTGATCAGCAGATCGCGCAGGGCCCCCCCGACCAGATAGATATCGTGCCCCCGCGATCGGGCACAATCGTTGAGGGTCTTGAGAACAGATTCAGGATAGTGCGAAATAAATGCATCCAAGGCTGATTTCTGCACGGCTGTCCTTTTTTATCCCTGAGGTTTCTTGACGCTGGCACACTGCAGTGTATACATTCGAAAATAACTCCGTGACTGCTGTTCCCGGACTGGTCGTCTCTTTTGGTACCCTGTAAATTCAGGTCAAGATCAAGACACGCGCGCTGGTATCTCGAGCAGCGAAGAGATTCAACGATACAAGTTAGCCTTACTTTAATTGGGGATATCATGGAAGGCAACCGGCTTTATGAAGTGCTGCGGAAGAACGTTCTCACCGGAGTCTCCTCAGAGGTTCTGCCGGTATTTGACCTGCGTCCATTGCAGAGCCCGTCCGGGTGCGACATGCACCACCTCGCAGGACCGGCGCCGGAAGCGTCGCCAGCATGAACAGCAGCCATCCTGCCTGCCTCTATATGGCGCCGCTCACGGGTATCACCGACAGTCTTTTCAGACAGGTGTACCAGCGCCATTTCCCTGGGCTCGACCGGGCTGTGGCTCCCTTTGTCAATCCCCAGAAAAGTCCTCGCTACCCGGAAAAACTGATAGTCGACCTGCTCCCCGAAAAAAATATAGACCTGGAGCTGGTGCCGCAGGTGCTGAATACCGACGCGGAGGGCTTCATCGCCCTCGGCAACCGGCTCCACGAGCTGGGCTACACTGAGATCAACTGGAACCTGGGCTGCCCGGTGAAGATGGTGGCCGGGAAGAAAAGGGGCTCCGGTCTTCTTCCCCACCCCGAGTTGATCATCGGCCTGCTCGAGCAGGTGCTGCCGAGGCTGCGGCCCGCCCTGTCCATAAAAATGCGGCTGGGCTACCACAGTCATAAGGAAGCGCTCGCCCTGCTTCCCCGGCTTGAACCTTTGCCGCTGACCGAAATCATCCTCCATGCCCGTTTGGGAGTCCAGCTCTACCGGGGGCCGGTGCACCTGGATCATTTCGATCTCTGCCGAGCGCAGACCTCCCACAGGCTGGTCTACAACGGTGATCTCGTCAGTCTGGAGGATTTCACCGGTCTGGCAACAAAATTTGCCGCCATCGACCGCTGGATGATAGGCAGGGGGCTGCTGATCAATCCGTTCCTGCCGGCCGAAATTAAAGGCATCCAGTTGGGCGCTGAGGAACGCAGGAAGAAATTGCAGCTTTTTCACCACGACCTCTACCAGGCCCTGAAAGAGCGGCTCAGCGGTCCCGGTCATCTGCTGGGCCGCATGAAGCAGGTGTGGATCTATTTTATCGGCGCCTTTCCCGGAAAACAAAAGCTGCTGAAAAAAATTACCCGGGCCTCATCGGAACAGCACTATCTGAACGCTGTTGCTAGTGTAGTGGAGCTTTGATTCATGGATAACACGGAACCGAGGGGTGGATATGTTTGATACAGTGATTGACAGGATAGGGAGCGGCTCCGCCAAATGGGACGGGGCACCCGTTATTTTCGGCGAGGCCGATATTCTGCCCATGTGGGTCGCCGATATGGATTTTCCGGTGGCCGAACCGATCACCGAGGCGATTATGAAGCGAGCGGCGCATCCTGTCTACGGTTATGAGACGGAGAGCGATTCGGTAAAAAAAGCGGTGGTCGACCGGCTCTGGACGAAATATAAATGGCGGGTCGAAAAGCAGTGGCTGGTCTTTTCCGCCGGCATCGTCCACGCCCTGCATATGATCATCATGGCCTTCACCAAACCGGGAGACGGCGTGATTTTACAGCCCCCGGTCTACTACCCCTTTTTCTCGGCGATCACCCACAACGGCTGCCGGGTGATCGAGAATCAGCTCATCCTCCAGGACGGGTCCTATCGTATGGATTTCGAGGGGCTCGAACGCGGGTTCCGGCCCGATTACTCAGGACTCAGACCGGAACCGAGCCGGGCCCGGATGGTGCTGCTCTGCAGTCCCCACAATCCGGTCGGCAGAGTCTGGAGAAAAGAAGAGCTGACTGAAGCGGCGCGCATCGTGGTCGGCAACAACGGTATCATCATCTCGGACGAAATCCATGAGGAGCTTTTGCTGGGCGGGCACCGCCACATCCCGACGGCAATCCTCGGAGGTGAGGTGGCACTCCAGACCATTACCTGCTTCGCCCCGAGCAAGACCTTCAACCTGGCCGGGCTCAAAGCCTCGGTGCTGATCATACCCAATCCCAAACTGAGAAGCATCTTTCGGGAGCGAACCGCCGGATTTCTCTGTACTCCGTGCCCGTTTGGCATGGCGGCGATGGAAGCAGCCTTCACCCATGGTGATCCCTGGCTCAGGGAACTGCTCGAGTATCTGGAGGGCAACCTGCGTTTTCTGAGAAAGTTCATCAGCGGTCGCCTGCCCGCAATTCGCGTCATGCCGATTGAAGGGACCTATCTGGTCTGGCTCGACTGCCGCGGCCTGGGTATGGACGACCGGAGACTTAGAACCTTCATGAGAAAGAAGGCCAAGGTCGGGCTGGACGATGGGTTTATTTTCGGCTCGGGCGGCTCGGGCTTTCAGAGAATCAATATCGCCTGCCCGCGAAGCCGCCTGGAGGAAGGACTGCAAAGAATCGAAAAAGCCCTGGCCGATAGTGATTGACCGTGAAGCACGGCAAAACCGTTGGTCAGATGATCCACCCCTTGAAGGCGTCATCAGCGAGCGGCTCATGATAGGACTCGATGCGGCTGTCATCTTCGATAATGACAACCGTGCCGCCCCTTGGTCGCCCCCCGGATTTCTTGGCGTAGCGGGTTACCAGGCCGGCCGCCGCTCCGAGGTCGGCAGCTCTGCCTTGCTGACTGTCATAGAGTTGGGCCGCCCGTCTGAGCAACGCCACCGGTCCCGGGCGCTCCTCGATGAAGAGCTTGATGTCACCAGCTTCCATGAGTTCCTCGAGCCGGTTGTTTTCTTTTTCGTCCCGGCCCAGTACCAGCCAGCCCCTATTGGGCAGCAGGAACTGTCTGCCGATCAGCATCAGCAGTATATCGGCCAGGTTCATGTTCTGCGGGGTAACAACAAAATCATTACGATAGACCCGGGCGATCCTGGTGCTTAGAATAGGGTCGGCCAGAATACAGCCGCCGGCCGGGGAGGGAAAATCGGTGATACCGAAGGTTTTGGCCAGGGCGATCTGACGGGAGCGCCCTCGGCCGCTGAAATCAAGCAGTCGTTTGCGGTCTACCCAGCCGCGCAATTCCGCTTCGGTGGGGTTCATCAATTTGGCGCTGAGCGGCCTGAGCAGCAGGCTGCGGGTAGCGGAGTCGCGCTCGATGACATTGAGGGTGTCGCGCCTCTGGGACATGGGGCGCTGGCCCAGCACCTCGCCGGTTATAAGAAAAGATGCTCCCACTTCATCGAGCATCGCCCGGGCCCGTTCGAGCATGAAAATTTTGCAATCGATGCAGGGATTGAAATATTTGCCGAAGCCATGGGCGGGGCTGCGCAGCATCTGCAGGTACTCTTCGCTTATGTCATAGACGGTCGCCTCGATTCCGTATTTCTCCCTTATCGATCTACGGTAGCCTTCAGAGTCTCGCAGGATGTCATAACCGAAAAAGGGGCTGACGAATTTTACCGCCAGCACTTCAATGTCCTGTTCCATCACCAGCCTGGTGGCACAGATCGAATCGAGGCCGCCGGAAAAAAGACTGATCGCCTTCACCCGGCTCATGCGGCGACCCTGCCTTTATCGAGCAGCTCACGGGCCCAGGCTGCCGTCTGCCGGCTGGCCGACTCCCCGGCCAGCATGCGGGCCAGTTCCTCCACCCGTTCAGCCTCCTGAAGCCGGCTGACGCTGGTAATGGTCCGTCCGTCCTTTTGCTTCTTTTCCACCCTGAAATGGGAACTGCCCCGGGCAGCGATCTGCGGCAGGTGGGTAATACAGATGACTTGGTGATGGTTTGCCAGCTCCTGTATCTTGCGGGCCACCGATTCTGCCGCCTCGCCACCGACCCCGGCATCGACCTCGTCGAAAATTACGGTCTCCACCATATCCTTGCGGGCCAGGAGACATTTGAAGGCCAGCATCAGCCGCGACAGTTCTCCGCCCGAGGCGACCTGGGCCAGCGGCCGCGGCGGCTCGCCGGGATTGGGAGCGAAGAAAAACTCGAGCCGATCGAATCCCGTGGCCCGCAGCTGCTCGCTGGTTCTCTCCACCGCTTGAAACCGTACCTCGACCCCCGACTGCTCAAAGGCCAGCGACTCCAGCTCCCTGGACATCGCCTGTTCCAGATCTGCCGCGGTCCGGCGCCTGGCAGCGGATAAATTTTCTGCGGCCGCGATTATTTCCTCTTCGAGTGCGGCAGTGGTGTTGCGCTGCTGCTCGATTTCTGCGTCAAGATTGTCAAGGGCTTCAAGCTCATTTTCCGCCTTGCGCAAATGGCTGAGGACGTCGGCCAGACTATCTCCGTATTTGCGCTTCAACCCCGTCAGTTTGTCGAGCCGGCTATTGATTGTTTCCAGGCGGGCGGGATCGTTGTCGAGCGCATCAGAGTATGACCGAAGCTTTTCACTGAAATCTTCCGCCAGAAATGAATAGGAGACCAGTTCCTCGGCCAGTTTTTCCAGCCCCGGGTCAAGCTGGGTGAGCTGTTCCAGGTTTTTGCGAATGACTGCGAGATTGTCAGTCACCGCTCCGGCCAGCAGCTCAAAACACTCCTGACTCAGACGGATAAGGGTTTCTCCGTTTTTCAGCCGGCTGCGCTCCGCCCCGAGCCGCTCATCCTCCCCGATTTCAGGTCCTGTTTCAGCTATTTCGCGGATCTGAAACGACAGGAAATCCCGGCGCTGTTCCCGTTCCCGCTGCCTGTCGAGCAAATCCTGCAGCTGCTGCCGGGCCAGGCGCCAGGCCTCGTAGCGGGCGCGAAACTGGTCCCGCAGCGCCAAATGATCACCCAGGATATCAATAAACTCAAGGTGCATGGCAGGCTGCAGGAGCTGCTGATGTTCATGCTGGCTGCCAATCGACAGAAGCCGAAAACAGATATCCTGGACGATTTTGGCGGTGGCCATGGAACCGTTGATATAGAAGCGGCTCCGTCCGTTTCGGGAAATCACCCGTTTGAATAGGACCTGGTTCGAGTCGCCGAAGCCGCTGTCGAGCAGAATATCACGCAACTGGCGATAGTGATCGCCAATTTCGAACAGGGCTTCCACCGTGCAGCTCTCGGACCCGCTCCTGATCCACTGGGCCGATCCCCGACCACCGCTGAGCAGCCCGATGGCACGCATCATGATCGACTTGCCTGCTCCGGTTTCACCGGTCATCACCAGCAGGGAATCGCCGTGGGCACGGTCGAATTTCAGGTGCAGGGTGTCGATCAGGGCCAGATTTTCTACTTTGAGTTCGAGTAGCATGCAAAAGGTATGGGATTATCGGGGGCAGCGCATTGAACGCACGAGCAGCAGGATCACCGTGCCGGGGTCAGCCGATCAGCTTCTCCACCTCACCATGTTCGGGAAACCTGCCGAGGCGTTTCTTGGAAAATATCAGCCTGTCATCGACCCTGATTTCATATACCCCGCCGGAGGAGGCGATCAATTCGACATCGGCGTCGTATTTTTTCTTCAGTTCGGCTTCCAGCCCGGAAGCACGCGGCCGGTAATTTCATGCGGCACAGTATTCGATGGATATTTTCATCATTATCTCCTGGATTGGTCAGCCGTTCAAAATGATCCTGGCTGCTTCAGGCAACGAGCATTATTATAAGAACCTGAATGGGAATATCCAGCATAAAGAACAAGGTCATGACCGAACCCCCAGGCACCCATCGAGAAATTGTTGTCGCCGAAGATCTGAGGCAGCGGGAGGAGACGCATCTCTCTCCCCTCGCGGCCCGGTCAGGCGCAGGCATGCGGCGCAGGGAAGAGCAGCTGCAGGGCTACCGGCAGAACTATGCCCAGGACGCCGACCGCATACTGCACTCCCGTGCCTACACCCGCTATATCGATAAAACCCAGGTATTCTGCCTGATCAGAAACGATCACATCACCCACCGGGTGCTGCATGTCCAGCTCGTCTCCCGGATAGCAAGAACCATAGGACGCTACCTGTTTCTCAACGAAGACCTGATCGAAGCGGTGAGCCTGGGCCACGATATCGGTCACCCGCCCTTCGGCCACGCCGGCGAGTCGTTTCTTTCCGAGCTCTGCGCTGAACACGGCTTGCCCGCCTTCCAACACAACATACAATCGATCCGGGCCCTGGAAAAACTGGAGCGCAAGGGCAGGGGCTGGAATCTCTGCCTGCAGACGCTGGACGGCATCTTATGCCATGACGGCGAGGTGCACCAGGACCGCTTGGGTCCGGCGCCGCTCAATGAATTCAGCGAATTCGACCTTAAGGTCGAGCTCAAATCGGCCAACCCGGCCCTCGACCTGCAGCCCATGACGCTTGAGGGCTGCGCGGTGCGGATGGCGGATACCGTCGCCTATATCGGCCGGGATATCGAAGATGCGATAATCCTCGGGCTGATAGAGCGCAGCGACCTGCCTGAGAAGTGCGGTTCCTTGCTTGGCGAGACCAACGGCTCCATTGTCTACTCCCTGGTCACCGACCTGATTCGTCACAGCCGGGTGCCCGCGCCGGGTGACGACGGAGCGGGGGAAACCGGCTCGATTGGCTTCAGCGATGAAGTAGCCGTAGCCCTCAGAGAACTCAAACAATTCAACTACCGTCACATTTATATGGCCCCCGAAACCCAGGAGTTTATGCCGCAGATACGCACCTGCTACCGGGAGCTGTTCAGGTTCTACCTCGGGCACCTGGAACAGGGCACCAGTGAGTCGCTGGAGGTCGATCTCCTTGACGACCTCGACCGCTCCTACATTGAAAGTCAGCCGGCCGCCGCCCGGGTGCGTGATTTTATTGCCGGCATGACCGATGACTATTTCCTGCGCCAGGCGGAGCTTATCGGCTGTTCCGTTCCGCCCCTGCGGCATAAATTCAGTTGAGGATGTATGGCGACCATCAGCACCGAAATTGCCCCCGGCCGTCCTCTTCGTCGCCCGGCCAGAGCTGCTGGTGCACTCCTACTCTTACTTGCTGCCGCCATGATCGCTTCAACGCCACTGCATGGTTCAGATGAGCTCCACATCCGATTGCTGGATGTGGGTCAGGGGGACGCCATGATCCTCCACCAACCGGGTGGTTGTACCGCCCTGATCGATGCGGGCCCGCTGATCACCGGCCACCTGGTCACCGGCCGACTCACGGAGATGGGGGTCGACACCCTTGACCTGGTCATCATCACCCACCCGCACCTCGACCACTTCGGCGGATTGTTCGATCTGCTGCCGCGGATAAAGACAAAACGGTTGTACGATAACGGCCTGGCCAATAACAAGTGGGAATACTTTGATGATTACCGGACCCTGCGCCAAGCCCAGCCCTATGAAGTTGCAGCTCGCGGTACTGAAATACAATGCGGTGCAGTCCAGATCGAGGTATTGTACCCGGCCCCCAACCAGACCCCGGAAGACAACCTCAACGCCACCTCCTTGGTAATGATGATCAGGTTTGGGGCCTTTCGCCTGCTCCATATGGGGGATCTGGCCGGAGACGGGGCCGCGGAATTCCTGCACAACCCGCTTGAACTCGAGGCTGATGTCATTAAAATAGCCCATCACGGCGCCGCCGACGCCGCCTCCCGGGAGCTGCTCGAACGGGTATCTCCTGATCTTGCCTTGATCAGTACCGCAGCAGACAACCGGATCGGCTCTCCTGACAGTGCGGTGCTGGCCCGGCTCGATGACATGAACGTTGCTTACCTGCGTACCGACCGGAACGGTGATATAGTGGTTCATGTGAATCAAGGATCGTATGCGGTCAGGCCCGGGCAGTGAATTGTCCACTTAGTTTACACCTCTGAGCCCATCCACTAACCCATGGAGTCCTGATCATTCAGCACCCGCCCACCGAATTGCCGCTAACCAAGGCGCCGCGCTTCCTAACAAAAAAATTACTCTTTACCGAACGATCCAGGCACGCTTTTTGCGTAGTGTTTTCAAAACTTACGATTCCTGGAGTGAGTCAGTGTTTTTACAGCCATCAAGCGCTGAACGTATGAGATCAGGGCAGTTACTCACTACAATCTGAAGCCTTTTGCTCACTAACGCAGAGGTATCCAAGTGAAAGCAGAAACGAATAATTATATCGATCAGTTATCCCGGGAAATCGCCAAAATCCGCAACAAGGCAATCCTGACACTCATGCTTGAGCATGATCTAGAGCTGAACCAGGTTATGGAAATCACCTTGAGTGATATCGATGTGCATAACAAAAGGATTACGATAAAACCTGCCATGGCGTCGATGCCGGGCTATGCCAAAATATCACATGGCACCGCCGCGGCACTCGCCAACTATCTGCGGGTCAGATCCCCTTCAAAAGAGAAGAAACTGTTCCTGAGCGAAGGTAATTCCACAATGAGCAGTTCCCTCGCCAGAGCGATTGAGCAGAAGATGTTCAGCTAAGCAAAGAGAAAACGATGAATATTCATCCCGATACCATCCAGAAACTCTCTGATCTCTGGGTTACCTGTACAGTCGATGTACAGTCGACTTTGATTAAAAAGTATCTGGATCAGTTAAGCAGCGGCAGTGCAGGAGATTGGGCTGAATATCTGGCCGATGAATTCTGTGCCTCCAAATTAACGCACGAATCTCTACTCTTTAAGCAGTGACCCTCCCTTCCACTCAAAGTTATTAATAATAATTTTAATTGCATAGCACTTTTATAGGTCCTCGCGCTCCCTCGTCCTTCGTCGTGCGCACAAAAAATCACCAATAATTGCTTTCTGCCAACCTGGACGTCGCATTGTTCTAGCCATATTGAGGATCGACCCCGCTCAAGGGTACGGGGGCCTATACTATGTACCCGGGTAATTCATGATTATAGTAAAATGTGATACATTCCATTCTTGAACGATTGCAGGAAAACGATGAGCATGAATCAGTGATTCAATGCCTGTGGACAGCGCTTGCGCACAGCTGCTTTGAATAACTCCAGGGGGTTCTGCCATGAAGAAAATCCTATTGTTGATCGTCTCGTTATGCTTCTTTGGCGGTCAATCTCCGGCCGCCGAACAACTCACCATCCTGACTGAGAATCTGCCGCCGCTCAACTATGTGGAAAACGGTGAACTGGTCGGGTCCTCTGTCGAGATTGTGGAGGAAATTCAGAAAAGGACCGGCTCGCTTGAGCCTATCCAGGTGTATCCGTGGGCCAGGGCCTATAAGATGGCTCTCGAGGAGGAAAACATCGTGCTTTTCGGCATGACTTACACCGACGATCGAAGCCAGCTCTTCAAATGGGTAGGGCCTCTTGCCACCAAAAGAGACATATTGCTGGCCCGCAGAGACGCACTGTTTTCCATCACCAGTCTGGAAGATGCCAAGAAGGTGGAGCGCATCGGTACGCTAAGAGATGATGTACGGGGCAAACTCCTGGAAAAGATGGGCTTCACCAATCTCGAACCGGTGTCAGACGAGCAGAAAAATGCCCAGAAGCTGGCGCTGGGACGCATCGATCTCTGGGCCTATAAGAAGCCAGGATTCAGGACAGTCTGCAAACTGGCCGAGGTTGACCCCGAGTTGTTCGTTGAGGTAGCGCATCTGAAAGAAAGTGAGCTGAAAATCGCCTTTTCGAAAAAAACTTCAGATGCCATCGTCAGCCGGTGGCAAAAGGCGTTTGCTGATATGGTGCAGGACGGAACCGTTCAGCGAATCAAAGATAAATGGAATATTGACTGAGCCGGCAACGGCGAATGTGGTGGTGAACCTACTATTCTTCTCCTCTTGAGCGGACCAGAATTATGCAGGCTAAATGGTGGCTGATCATCCTTGTTCTTATCTATGGCGGTTCAGTCTCGGCCGCCGACCAGGAGTTGCGGATAGCCATGGTGCTGTGGCGGGGGAAAACCGAAGCCGAGACCGGCTTCAAGGAAGGTTTGCAGGAATTGGGTTATCAGACCACCTTTGAAATCCATGACGCGGCCCAGGACCTTGCAAAGCTGGGCGCTATTTTGCACTCCATCAATGGTAAATTGCCGGCCTACGACTACATCTATACCTTTGGTACTACCGTTTCCAGAAGAGCCAGCGTGGTGATCGGCACCAAACTGCCGCAGATTTTCAATATCGTCACCGACCCTGTTGCCGCCGGGATCGTCGCCAGCCTCGATTCACCTGGCCCTACGGTAGGCGGCGGGAGCGACAAGATCGGCATCAGCCAGCAACTCGATCAGGCGCAGCGGCTGATCAGCTTCAAAAAACTGGGATTGTTTTTTAATCCGCGTGAAAAAAATTCCTTGATTATCAGGGATGAGGTGCATGGCTATGCCCGGGAACGCGGGTTCGAGGTGATCGACTTCCGTTCGCCGCCAGTAGATCAAATACTTTTGCAGAACCTTAAAATGCTCGGCGACAATCCTGCTCTCGTCGATGCCGTCTATCTTGCTCCCGACAGCTATCTGAGCTCCGAAGCCGCACTCATCGGTGCGCACCTGCGCAAAGCAAAAATAGCAAGTATCACCCAAATACGCTCTCTCATTGAACAGGGCGTCCTGATGGGCGTCGCGGGAGACTATTACGAACTGGGAAGATCAGTTGCCACCATTGTTGATCGTCACCAGAACGGTATGGCCTTCGAACAGATCCCCGTGGCACATTTTCACAGCCTGAAGCTGCTCATTAACCGTGAGACTGCCGAGCAGCTGAGTATCCAAGTGGACAGATCGTTGTCTGCCGATGCCGAACTGGTTGATTGAGGATGAACGATCCTAATTCCTACAAAAGCGTCAGCAGGCGATTGAGTTCTGCCTTTGTCGGCGTGGTTACCTCAGCACTGCTCGTGTTCGCCGTACTGGCGATTATTGTCGACAGCAAAAAGGTCAGCTCGGAACTGGAAACAAGGCTGGACAACGCCTTGAAACTCTCCACCGTGAGCCTGCCCACCCCGCTCTGGAATCTCGACAACACCGTGGTGGACGATTTCATCGCCGCGCTCTTTCTCGACAGTGCCATTGTCTACGCAGAAGTGGTCTGGGGGGAGCAGCTCATTTCAAGCAGAAGGGCTGAAAATTACCAAGGTGACCAGCCATCTGATTTTGGTGATGTCGACAAGTTCATAGACAAAAGCGGCGACATTCTTTTTGAAGGCAACAAGGTAGGGACCATCAGGCTGGTCATGTCGCGGGAGAGCGTCAAGCGTGAGTTGGTCGTGACCATGATCAAAATCATCTCGCTGATCGTTTTTATTGTTGCCGCCATTTTCTTTACCTCCCTGCTGATCACCAGAAAATACATTGCCCGGCCGCTGGCAAAACTCAGTCAATCCGCCTCTTCGATCGCCCGCGGAAACCTGGACACACCGGTGGACAGGACAACCAATGACGAGATAGGACAGCTCGCCCTGCACCTCGACCAAATGCGCCGCTCGATCAAAGATCTTTTCTCCGAGGTGCATGCCAGCAAAGAGCAGATCGAAGAGTATAGCAGAACCCTTGAGCAGAAGGTAGACGAGCGCACCAGGGAACTGGCGCAGTCGGTTGAAGAATTGGAAGCACTGGGCGAGGTCAGCCAGGTGGTCGGTTCATCACTTGATCTTGACAAGGTCCTGAGCAGCATAGTCCGCCATGCAGTGCAGCTATCCGAGGCTGACGGCGGGACAGTCTTCACCTTTGACAGAGACAAGCAGATTTTCCTGCTCAAAACAAGTTACGGCGTAAACCAGAGCTTCGAAGAAGAACTTCGCCGCTCTCGGATCAGCAAGGGAGACGCCAGTGTTATAGGCCAGGCCTCAGTACGGCGCGAGCCGGTCCAGATCGCTGATATTCAGGTCCTGGGCGAGTATCCCCTCGCCTGTGTCCAGCAGGAAGGCTACCGTGCGGTGCTGGCAGTCCCTCTGATAGACGAAAATGAACTGGTCGGCGGTCTTGTGGTACTGAGCAAAAAGGCCGGTACTTTCCCGGAACGGGGGGTCAATTTACTGCACACCTTCGCCGCCCAGTCTATTCTCGCCATCCGCAATGCCCGGCTCTTTGAGGAAATCGAAGAAAAAGGGCGGCAGCTGGCCCGGGCAGACAAGCACAAATCTGAATTTCTTGCCAATATGAGCCACGAACTGAGAACCCCGCTCAACGCTATCTTGGGGTATACCGAGCTGATCCTCGATGAAATATACGGCACCGTGCCGGACAAGATTGTCGAGGTCCTCACCAGACTGGAGAAGAACGGCCGCCACCTGCTGAACCTGATCAACGATGTACTCGATCTTTCCAAGATCGAGGCCGGACGCTTCACCTTGACCCTGGGCGACTATTCGCTCACGGAGCTGATCGAGTCGGTGCACTCCTCACTGGAGTCGCTGGCTGCCGAAAAAAACCTGGCACTGAAGGTGAACCTGCCTGAAAAACTGCCTATCGGCAAAGGCGACGACCAGAGACTGACCCAGGTGCTTTTGAACCTGGTGTGCAACGCCATAAAGTTCACCGAGGAGGGGGAGATATGTGTCGAGGCCCAGGCGGAGGTTGAGTGTTTCATTGTTTCCGTCGTTGACACTGGACCGGGCATCTCAGAAGAAAATCTGCATACCGTATTCAGGGAATTTCATCAAGTTGACGGCTCGAGCACCAAACAGAAAGGCGGCACCGGCCTCGGCCTCGCCATCAGCAAAAAAATTGTCGAGATGCATGGGGGGAGAATCTGGGTAAGCTCTTCGGTCGGTGCAGGTTCCACATTCACTTTCTCCATCCCGGTGCGGGTTGAGAAAAGTTAGAGGGTAACACATGTCCAAATCAATTCTTGTGGTCGAAGATCAGGAAGACAACCGCCGTATTTTAAGAGATTTACTGACAAGCAGGGGCTACGACATCATCGAGGTAACCGACGGGCTGGCCGGAGTTGAAGCGGCCAGGCGGGAAAAGCCTGACTTGATCCTGATGGACATTCAATTGCCTGGTATTGACGGCTATGAGGCGACCAGAAGAATAAAAACGGAGCCGGATCTGGCCGGGGTGGTGATAATAGCGGTGACATCCTATGCCTTGAGCGGTGATGAGCAGAAGGCGTTGGAGGCCGGCTGCGACGATTACGTGGCCAAACCCTTCAGCCCCCGGAAACTGCTGGCCAAGATAGAGCAGTATCTGAGCAATGACAAAACCTCCTGAGAGTGCCCGGTGAGAACGCACCCCTTAATTCTGATAGTAGAAGATAACCCGGCGAGCCTGGAGATCATGCAGGTACGTCTCGAGGCCAGTGGTTACCGGGTAATTACCGCAACCGATGGCGAAGCGGGGCTCCACCTGGCTGAATCGTCATTGCCTGATCTGATTTTGCTCGATCTGATGATGCCCAGGATGGATGGACTGGAAGTCTGCAGACGGCTCAAGGAAAATGAACGGTTGCCCTTCATGCCGATCATTATGGTCACCGCCAAAACCGATACCAAAGATGTCATAGCCGGACTCGAAGCTGGAGGGGATGAATATCTGACCAAACCGGTTGACCATGGTTCGCTGGTCGCCCGAGTCAAGTCGATGCTGCGCATCAAGGAACTTCACGATACCGTTCTCGACCAATCGGAGCTAATGGAGAACCAGCTGAAAACCGCCTCGAAAATCCAGACACTGTTCTGGCCTGAACTGCCGAAACCGGAGGGCGGTATCCATACCTGGGCGGTCTCCCAGCCGGCAGCCTACGTTGGAGGAGACTTCTATGACGTGATCACCTTTGCCGACAAAAGCGTGCTCGCCTATGTAGCCGATGTCTCCGGCAAAGGGGTGCCGGCGGCCCTGATCATGGCGGCGGTGTCAACTAAAATAAGGGCCGAAGCCTCACTTCACCAGAACCTCAACCTCATCCTTCAGGCGGTAAATGAAGCCATGTATGAGCTGGCCTCGACCGAAGGCTATTTTACCACCATGCTGCTGCTCAAGTACTGGCCGGAGAGAAGGGACGTGGAGATGGTCAGGGCTGGTCATATAAATCCGGTCCTGGCCGGCGCAACCGAAGTCAGGGAGATTTCCCACCTGAAAGGTATTTCGCTTGGGGTGATGGAGGAGGTGGATTACCAAATAGACAGACTGGTATTGAATCCCGGTGAGTCGCTGCTGCTGTTTTCAGACGGTGTTAGCGAAGCCGAAAACGAAAAAGTCGAGCAATTCGGCTATCAGCGTGTGCTCGAACATTTGTCAGCCAGCAGATCCTTGCCACGCGGTGAGGGACTTCTGGAGGCTGTCCGGAAGTGGCGCGGGGAAGCGCTGGCCAACGATGATCTCACTATTTTCGAAATCTGGTGTGAACCCGATTGAAGAAAACAGTCAATCCAAGACCAGGAGACCAGGAACTGGTCAGTCAATAATGTAGTCTCTCTGCATCAGAATTTCTTCGATGTAATCGCAGCCCCCCGATTCCTGATAGGCCGCGCTGACTATGAAAAGGTCGTGCGGAAACCTGCCCGGAAGAGCGGGGCGCGCCTTAGCTTTAATAGAAAATGAACCCATTTTTAGCTGCGTTGGGTGAGCCGGATGGTGAAAAAGAATCGCCTCCTCGCACCGACTTTTTCTCCATAAGTGTTTTTTCATTTTCTTCCCCCTCTTTCTTGAGTCATCGATGGTCCTGACCGGCAATGTGGCCGGAAATCGCGCACCCCCGTGCCCGATCATCCTCATATGAGCATCTGATTGCCAGGAACGTGCCAGAACTCTGCCGGCGTTTGGGTAACTTGAATGTGATGTCGTTAGGTTACTGAAAATGAATGAATAATTTATGATTACAAATGTATTTCCAGATCAATACTGAGCAAACTGGGGCCTGATCGGCGACAGAGACCGGCGGAGGTACCCAGGCTCAACCGGTCTCTGCACAGGCAGCGTGTCGAAGTTTTTTGCAGGAACAAGGACATGCTCGCCAGTAAACATTTTCTATCAAGATGCGTGCCATCATCTTATAATTTACCGATCATCTCCCGGCAATCGGCCGATGGCCTACCACTTTGTAGGTAATTTTACTTAAAAACTGAGCTAACCCCAGGACAAGACTGCAGAATTTAAATAGGCTTTTAACAACAACAATTCGGTCAGTTACGCAGTTTTAACGATTTTATAACGAATGACATTGCGCAAAACCGCAGTGCAGGTTTACCTCGTTTCGACCAGTCAAACTATTTTATGGGTGACAGCAACAGATCGAGAAAATATTTCGCTTATCGAGTGAACCTTATGCAAAACTAAGATTTTCGTTCAAAATCAAAACATGCGAGAAATTTTACCACAGGCATATGATTGATATTCCGAGGATAAAATTTTGAGCATAACGCAG
>JARRLH010000025.1:14332-38300 GCA_037387205.1 Desulfofustis sp. | reverse complement strand
GGGTAAGTCAGCCCAGATTCCGCTCTACGTCTGGCTGCCGGATGCAATGGCCGGCCCGACACCGGTGTCCGCCCTGATCCACGCGGCCACCATGGTCACCGCCGGGGTCTACATGGTGGCCCGCTTCAGCTTCATCTATGCACATGTCCCCGCTGCCGGGGAGGTGGTGGCCTGGATCGGTATACTGACCGCCCTGCTGGCGGCGATATTCGGCATGTTCCAGAGCGACATCAAGAAGATTCTGGCCTATTCGACCGTCTCCCAACTCGGCTATATGTTCGCCGGAGTCGGGGTGGCGGCCTATTCAGCCGGTATTTTCCACGTCTTCACCCACGCCTTTTTCAAGGCCCTGCTCTTTCTCGGAGCCGGTTCGGTAATCATCGCCCTGCATCACCAGCAGGACATCTGGAAGATGGGCGGCCTGCGCTCCAAGCTGCCGGTCACCTACTGGACCATGCTCATAGGCGGACTTGCTCTGGCCGGCTGTCCACCCTTTGCCGGCTTTATCTCCAAGGACGAAATCCTCTATTCGGCTCTGGCCAACGGACACGTCGGTATCTGGCTGATCGGTGTGCTGGTGGCCGGCATTACCGCCTATTACACCTTCCGGATGATTTTTGTCGTCTTTCACGGCAGTCCCCGTGATCAGGAGGCCTATGACCATGCCGTTGAGTCGCCCAGGGTCATGCTCATCCCCCTGCTGATCCTGGCGGCCGGTTCCATGTTCGCCGGCTACGCCAATATCCCCGCCATTTTCGGCGGTCATCAAAGGGTTTCACACTGGCTGGCGCCGAGCCTGGTGGAGCATCACCCCCACAGCGGGGTAGGCCTGGAAATACTGGCCATCGCGGCTTCTATCCTGGCCTTTGTGATCGGCATCAGCATCGCCTACCGGAAATTTACCGTCCAGGTGGACGAGCCTGACTACAGTGGCGTGAAAAAGTTTGCCTATCATAAATTCTATGTCGATGAGCTCTATCACAAGATCATTGTGGCGCCGTACCAATTTGCGGGCAAAGCGATCAGCAGGGTCATAGAGCCCTATGTCACCGACGCCCCGGTGCAGGCGAGCGGCTGGCTCTACCGCATGTTCGGTCTGGCTTTTAAGGTCGTCCAGGTCGGCTATGTCCGTATCTATGCGGTCTATATGGTTATCGGAGTGTCTATTTTGAGTTTGCTGCTCTCTCGGTCATTGAACTTCTAAGGGTGATTCAATGTTTGAAAATTTTCTTTCAATCATGATCTTTGTCCCCATCATCGCAGGGCTGGCGACCTTTGTCCTGCCGTTAAGCAAAGAAGCGGCCAGGATAATTGGACTGGCGGTTTCGGTGATCGTGGTGCTGCTGGGACTAAAAGTATTCCTGTCTTTCAGCGGGGCCAGCGGCGCCTTCGAGTTTGTCGAACACATCCCGATCAACGAGTCTCTGGGCATCTCCTACAGTCTTGGAGTCGATGGCATTTCCATCCTGGTGCTGGCCGCGGCGGCAACCCTGTTTCCGATGGTCTACCTGCTTTTTCAGACCAAGGAGAAAGGGTACTACGCCAACCTGCTGATCGTCCAGGGAGCCATGATCGGTGCGGTGGCGGCCACCGATATGGTCCTTTTTTATGCATTCTGGGAGGTCATGCTGCTGCCGGTTTTCTTCATGATCGGTCTCTACGGTGGGCCGAATCGGCTGCCGGCGACCATCAAAATTACCATCTACACCATTGCCGGTTCGCTGCTCATGCTGGCTTCCATCATTTACCTGGGGATAGCCCATCAGGCCCAGAGCGGCGAATGGAGCTTTGCGATGACCAATCTGGTCGGCTTGTCCCTCAGCGGCGCCACGGCGACCCTGGCCTTTGTCGGCTTCATGATCGCCTTTGCCATCAAGATTCCCCTGTTCCCCTTTCACACCTGGCTGCCCGATGCCTATACCGAGGCCCCCACGGCGACGACCTTTGTTCTCTCCGCGGTGATGGCCAAGATCGGCGTCTACGGGGTGATTCGTTTTGTGGTGCCGGTGTTCGATGAGAGTTTCGCGCGCTACGCCCTGATTCTTGCCTGCTCGGGGGTGATCGGCATGATGTATTGCGGCATCGCCGCCCTGGCCCAGAAAGATTTCAAACGGATGCTGGCTTTTTCCTCGGCCTCGCACATGGGTATCATCGCCCTGGGTATTTTCTGCATGAATATTCAGGCACTCACCGGAACGCTCTATCAGATCGTCGCCCACGCCACCAGTACCGGGGTGCTTTTCCTGCTGCTGGGCATCATCGAGGAGCGCACCGACACCAGAAATATTGACGATTTCGGTGGCCTGGCGGCCAGGGCGCCGATCTTTGCCTTCTTTTTCGCAGTGGCCATGCTGGCCTCGGTTGGTCTGCCAGGCACTTCGGGGTTCATTGGCGAGTTTCTGATCATTCTCGGGGCGGTCAAGTTCAACCCGCTCATTGCCGTGGGTGCCGGAACCACCCTTATCATTGGGGTGTGTTATATGTTGTGGCTTTTTCAGCGGGTCTTTTTCGAAAAACCGAACAGCAAGCTGGCCGGCTTTGGCGATCTGTCGGCAATTGAGGTCCTCACCATCCTGCCGATAGTTGTTCTGATCGTAGTCATGGGCATCTATCCGCAGCCTTTCCTCGCCAAGATAGAACCTTCGGCGCAGCGTCAGATGGCGATTATCGAAAAAGTTCAGCATGTTGCTGAGTATCGGCTCGAAGCACAAAAACCAGGCCAAGAATTGAAAACGGGAGACCGGTAATGCAAGATATCATGGCGATCCTGCCGCTTGTTGCAACCATTACAGGCGCCATTCTGGTAATGCTGGCGGCGGCGTTTGAGAGTTTCAGGAAGGAAGGGATTTCTGTTCTCGGCATCGGCCTTTTCGCGTTTGCGTTTTTCGTTCAACTCACGGTGGAGAACGGACCTCCGATCGCACCTTACGAGACCATGTTCAACGGCATGCTGGTCAAACCTATTTCATCCAGAACGAAGGGTTCGTGCTCGAGCTTTACTGAATGATGCTGTTTGCCGCCAGCGGTATGCTGCTGCTGACCATGGCCGCTGAACTGATCACCCTGTTCATTGCCCTGGAAATCATGTCGCTGGCCATCTACACGCTGATCGCTGCTGATCGCCGTTCGGTGCTGCGCTCTGAAGCGGTGCTTAAATATCTGATGCTCGGTGCCTTTGCCGGCGCCTTTTTCGTCATGGGCAGCGTCTTTATCTATGCCGGGGCACAAAGTACTAGATTTGCCGACATCGGCCGGGTGATCGAGGCCGGCGGGTTTCTCACCAATCCGTCTCTGGTGGGCGGCTCGCTGCTGATCGTCGTGGCCCTGCTGTTCAAGGCGGCGGCTTTTCCTTTCCATGCCTGGGTGGTCGATGTCTATGACGGCGCCCCGGTGCCGGTGACGGGATTCATGGCCACCGCGGTAAAAACCGCGGTATTCGCCGTCTTTGCTAATTTTCTGGTGATCAACGGCCAATTGCAGGAAGGGTGGATGAGCTATTTGTTCTACATTTCCGTGCTGACCATGTTTGTCGGCAACCTGATCGCCATCGGCCAGAACAGCCTCAAGCGCATGCTTGCCGCCTCCGGCATAGTTCACAGCGGTTACCTGATTATCGCCCTGGTGGCGATCAACAGCGAGCAATTCAACGGCTCGACCATTCTCTTTTACCTGGCCGCCTATGCGGTCTCGACCCTGGGCATTTTTGCGGCGCTTTCCTACCTCGGGGGTGAGGGGGAGAAGCGACATTCGTTCGATGATTTCAACGGCCTGGCCAAGGTCAGGCCCTACTCGGCGGCCTGCATTGCCATTTTTCTTTTGAGCATGGCAGGTATTCCGCCCACGGCCGGCTTCATGGGCAAATTCTATATTATCGCCGGGGCCTTCAAGGGCGGCCACATCACTCTTGGTGCACTGGGTATTGTCAGCTCCATTCTGTCCATGTGGTATTACCTGCGCTTGATAATAGCCATGTACTTCAGGGAACCCGAAGAAGATTTCGAGGTGGGGGAGCTGACCCTCGCGCCGCTGGGAACCTTCGTACTGGCGCTGGCGGTTTTTGCCATCAGCTTCATTCCCGTGGCAATCTAGGCTGGGCCCTGCTGATCCATACCCAATACGTGCGTGCATAAGGGAGTCAGGCAATGAAAGCCAGAGACATTCTTGGTGACAAAGGTACGAGAGTCGTCACCATCCATAAAGATAACAAGCTGGTTGACGTGATGTCGCATTTCCTGGTCAACCGGGTCGGCTCGCTGGTGGTGGTCGACAAGTATGACAAGATCAAGGGTATCGTCGCCCCGGTCGATGTGCTGGAGGCGGTACATAAGGATCCGATAAACATATCCGCCATGACGGTCGAAGAGGTGATGAGCGAAAATGTCATTATTGCCGACCCCGAGGAATCGGTTGACACCTTGATGGCCATCATGACCGAAAACCGGATTCGGCATATTCCGATCATTGACGAAGGGAGATTGGCCGGTATTGTTTCCATCGGCGATGCAGTCAAGGCTCAGCTGACCGTGCATGAAGTCCAGATCAACTATCTGAAGGATTATATCGAGGGAAAATATCCCGCTTGATTGTCATGCTCCGGACAGCAGTTCGGAGACCCCTTGCCTAGCTATTAAGCGGGCCGAAGGCGTAATTCTGAACCGCGCGTGGCTGATGGGCAGAAAGTATCTAGATAAAGGTGCGTCTGCCGTGTTCATCGCCTTGTAAATCGGCAGTCCGCTATCTGGTGTCCCGCCGCGCTCAACGAGCAAATGGCCGGTTCCCCATAAAGTCCCGAATGCTCAGGGCCCAGGATGGGCGGCCATGTGGCGGTCGAAAACGGCTTTCGCCACATGCATGAACGGCCTCCATGACAACATTGGGGAAATGAAAATGGCGGCAGCCTCTTTCCAAAATGCAGCTCAGTACTATATTTATCGTTGATATTCCATCGAAATCTGGTAATATCGATTACTACATTGTAGTACCCATTGCTATTAAGCATTATTCCCTGAGGAAGGATGATTAGTAGCCTTGATTAGTAGCCTTACCACCATAGAAATAGGAGGCGCTCATGGGAGAGAAACCTGAAGGTCAAGTTGTTGTTGATGTTGGTAAATGGGAATGGTCGGAGATGTGGAAAAAGGAGGATTGGTGGGCCATCTGGCTGGGCTTATTCATCCTGCTGATGGGGGTATTCATCTATTTTCCCCATGCCGGCGATATGCAAGCGAAACTGACCGAAATCGAGGGCAAGTATCTGGCTGATGCCGAAAAAACCGACAAGTTCAAGACCATCGGCTGGTATCAGCTCAACGATGCCAGGGCGGGGGTTAAAGTAAGCAGCGTTCCCGCGGGCAAGTGGTTGAAAAAATTTTCCACCAAGCCGCGCGGCTGGAAGTCGAACCCGCTGGATGCATTTTTAATGACCCAGGAAGCCGCCGATGCCAAAAAGGCAGCGGCCATGGGAAAAGCTGAAGCGGCGAGTGGAGCGGAGAAAGAGGCTCTGGCTCTTGCCCAGGAAGCTGAAGCCCAGGCCGAGGCGGCCGGCTTCAACGATACCGCCTTGAATGAGGCGGCCCAAGCCTCGATCTACGACTGGCGCAGCGCCCATCGTAAGGCCAGCAGCGCCAATTCCAAAACCAAGGTGAGCCCATATAACCAGATCGGCTGGCTCATCCTGCTCGGCATCTTTTTTGCCGTTTTCTTTGGCGTGGGCATGGCGGCCATGGGGAAATCGTTCAAAGAATTCGTGATTGGCTTCAGCTTCGTTTATCTGGTCGCTGTGCTGGCCTATCTGGCAAGTTCGCAGGCCACCATGAAGACCTATGGTGTCGGTTACGCGTTCTGGGCGATCTTCGGTGGCATGCTTATTTCCAATACAGTCGGTACTCCCAAATGGGCGATGCCGGCGGTGCAGACCGAATACTACATCAAGACCGGACTGGTGCTGCTGGGCGCCTCGATCCTCTTTGAGAAGATTATTACCATCGGCACCGCGGGGATCTTCGTGGCCTGGGTGGTGACGCCGACTGTCTGGCTGGTCACCTACTGGTTCGGTCAGAAGATCGTCAAGATGCCGTCCAAACGGCTCAACGCCACGATCTGTTCGGATATGAGCGTCTGCGGTGTCAGCGCTGCGATTGCCACGGCGGCGGCCTGTAAGGCCAAGAAGGAGGAGCTGACCCTGGCTGTAGGTCTGTCGCTGGTCTTCACCTCGATCATGATGATCGTGATGCCGGCCGTCATCAAAGCTACCTTCCCGGAGGATATGCAGCTTGTCCTGGGTGGCGCCTGGATGGGCGGCACCATTGACGCCACCGGCGCCGTTGCCGCGGCCGGTGCTTTTCTCGGAGAGAAGGCGCTCTACGTGGCGGCAACCATCAAGATGATCCAGAACGTCCTGATCGGGGTCATCGCCTTCTGTGTGGCCCTCTATTTCACGACACGGGTCGAGGTCGAAGAGACCGGCCGCCAGGTCGGAGCCATGGAGATCTGGTACCGGTTCCCGAAATTCGTCCTGGGTTTTATCGGCGCCTCGATCATTTTTTCATTGATCTACACCTCGTTCAACAATCAGGTTGTTGGTCTTGGTCCGGCCATGATCGACCAGGGCGTAGTCAAGGGAATGGGGGATCTTTTCAGGGGCTGGTTCTTTGCCCTCTCTTTTGTCAGTATTGGCTTGGCCACTAATTTCCGTGAGCTCAAGGAGCATTTTGTCGGCGGCAAGCCTTTGATCCTTTATGTCTTTGGACAGTCTTTCAACCTCTGTCTGACCTTGATCGTTGCCTACATCATGTTCTACCTGGTATTCCCGGAACTGACTGCAACGATTTAAGCTGAAATCACCCGCCCGGGCTCTGCCCGGGCGGGCGGGGCACGAGAGAGCAAGATGAACAACAACGACAAACCACAGATGGGAAAACTCAAAGGCTGGACCGTTCTCTTGTCAGTGTGTTGCTTCGTTTATCTGTTTGCGGTAAAACTCGCCCCCTGGCTGCTGCTTCGTATCCGGGGCCTGGAGAAGATCGCCGAGGTCGTCGAAGAACAGAACATCGATGCCGGGGCCTACTATTACACTGAGATAGAAGGATCCTATGAGGGCCAGCAGTACCTCAGTCAGTCCATCCAGCTCATGGCGCCTGATCAGTATGGTCTGACCCTGCCGTTTCTTCTGGGCATTGTCCTCTGTCTGCTGATTCTCTATGTCGGCATGAAGTCGCTTCCCCGTTAACCGGCAATGGGTGCCGATCTCGATCTGAACCAGGACCTTATTCTCACCCACGAGCGCCGATTTGCCGGCCAGGTGGCCGGCGAGGTGGTGGACAAACCGGTCCTGGCCCTGTGGATGATCCTCATCCCGGTGTTTTTCGTCTTCTATTTTTTTCAGCTCAAACGCTATAAAAACGGACTCAAAGAGTTCTCCAAAAACTTTCTGGTCACCCGGCAGCGGGCCTTGCAGGCTGTGTATGAAACATCTCAAAAGCACTCCCAGGTCGATGTCGACGAGCTGGTGGCGCTGAGCGATTCGCCGGAGCAGGTCAAAGCGGAATATCGACTCTGGGTCGAGGCCCTGGTCGACCACTATCAGACACTGATCAGCGCGACCGGTTCACGCTACGAGGAGCTGGTAAGAGACGTCTACCGAAAAAAGTCGAGTTATCAGCTTGCACTCAACCGTCTCAGCCGCGCCGAAAATGAGTTCAACCGAGCCCTGGCTCCTCACCTGCCCGGGGATCCCGACAGCATTTCTCAGGTAGTTGAAGCCATGGCCAAGAGCGTCAAGAAGATTCGCCGCTCGTATGTTGCTGAAGTATTTTCCTGAGATCAGGACTTGGCCGGCTTCTCGTTGCCGAACCCGACTTCCGGCAACTCTCGCTGGGTGGCTAGATCGAGGGAGAAATAACTCTGTTTCTGGAAACCGAATTTCATGGCGATGAGACTGGCCGGAAACGACTCCACCAGAGTGTTGAGGCGGGCCACATAGCCGTTGTAACGATGGCGGGCACTCTGGATGTCAGTTTCGATCTCGGCCAGGCTCTTCTGCAGCTCCAGGAAATTTACGCTGGCCTTGAGGTCCGGGTAGGCTTCCGCCACTGCCAGCAGGTTGCTGAGCGAATGGGTTACCTGACTTTCGCTTTCCATCCGCTTGTCGACAGAATTGTCGGGCTTCATCTGGTTGGTCTTGTTCTCGAAAATCTCACTCTCATGCTCGCTGTAGCCCTTGATTACCGAGACCAGATTGGGGATCAGATTGAATCGTCTCTTCAAGGCCACGTCGATGGAGCTCCAGGCTTCCTCGATACGGTTCTGATATTTGATGAATTTGTTGTAGGTGCCGATCAGAAAGCCACCGATGAAGATGGTGAAAAAGACAGCCAGGATGATGAATTCAGGTCGCATGGTGTTGTGATTCCTTCTAGGTTGGGGTTATCGGTGCGGGAGCTTTCTACAAGCCTTCAGGACGTCCCGGTCTGCGGGTGAAGTTATTCGCCTGTTGGGTGGTGAGTTTCATTCGGCTGTTCAATCCCCAGCCGGAGCCTTCCAGTATTGTGCTCAGATCCCGCCTGGAGAGGCGGGCATAGGCTGAGACAGCGGTCGGCACGACAATCAGGGCAGCGATCACCAGCACAGCGGCAAGCACCGTTTTAAGGCTCATCGCTGCTAACGTCTGGGTAATAAAAGCCAGTGATGAGCCCAGTGCGGCCACGGCCACCCCTCCTATGCCGAACAGGGTGCCCGCACTGGTTTCTTTCTTCTCTTCCTTGTCCTTCTCCTTGAACAATTGTTCCTCTGCCTTGGAAGAGAACTCTTCAAGGCGCGAGAAAAAGGTTTTTTTCACCCGGATGAAGGGGTCCATCACCGCCTCCCTGACGCTTATCGGATTTTCGACGATATCCACCACCTTGGCATGCAGTTCGTTGCCGCTCAGATCGTTGAATATTCCCCACTTGTTGAGGTGCAATGTACCCCGGTTTCCGGCGGTAACCGGAACGGCTATTTCGTGCAGTTTGGTCCCGTCTTTTCCGAAAAGCTCGCAATAGAGAACAAAAATATTGGAACTTTTGCAGGTGTCGATGTGCCGCTGCCGGTCTTCAACCTTGACCGCCATGGTGAAATGCCTGCCGTCCATGACCAGCGTTCCTTCCTCGAACAGGGCCCGCTTTGCCGGATCGTAAAGGTAGGGAAAACTGACGAAGCTGTTGACCAGCGGCAGCATATGGGCCTGGTAGAGGATCAGACGCTCCACCTCGTAGAGGTTTTCCAGGACGATTGCCGTCTGGTGGCTCTTGTCGATCAGTTTTTCAACGCTTGTTTTGAAAACGGGATCGTCGATATAGTTCTTAACTTTCTGGTCGCCGAGTTTGTGGACGGTCGTGTCGGGCTTGCGGCCAATCCATTTTTGATACGGTTTGAAAAGCTGCCGCAGGGTTGCAAAACCGTGTTTGTCGAGCCTGGTGGTCGTTTCTCCCAGCAGCGGTTTGACGATGTGTTCGGTAAACTTTTTTAATTCGGTAATGAAATAGGGATTTATTTCTCCCTGCAGATCAAGGCTGCCGTCACTTTCGAGCAGGGCAAGAGGGGCACTGCCGAGGTATGCTTCGGCATCTTCGATATTGATCAGATTGTAGGCGGCGTTTATCTCCGGGTTGTTCAGGGCTCTGTCAAGAAGATCGGGGTTGAGCCGCTTGATGTCGCAGAGCAGGAAATATTGATAGAGCTTGTTTCTGAGTTTGTGAAAAAGCGTATAATTTTGTTCTGTGGAAGCGCCGAGAACCAGAATTTCTGTAGCCTTCTCTGAGCCGATCTCCCCCGCTTCCAAGCGCCACTTCAGGTAACTCTCGCATTCGGCCAAAAAAGTCTGCAGAGAGTCGTTATCCGCTCCGCTGCGGCCCGAGGGGTGGCCAGCTCCGCCCACGGTGGCGACCACATCGTCAATAAATGAGCGCACACCCTCATCTTCAGCCGCTTCGGGGAGCACGATTCCAGCCTGATCGAGGCCGCCCTGCAACACCTCTTCCTTGATGGTTCGTACCTGGTCGAGGGTTATGGCGGCGGTAGTTTCTCCAAGTCGTCTCAGAATTTTCTCGGCAGAAGACCTGATTCGCCGGCCGATGTCGCTCGTCTCGCTGACCGCGCTGAGCGGCAGACTGGTGTTGTGTTCACGAATGGTGGTGGGGTCGGAGAGATGCTCAAACAGATAGCGTATTCCGTCCTTGACCTCTTCGGCCCGGATTCTGCTATCCTGATCGGAGTCGAGGAGCTCGATAAAGGTCCTGTCTACCTTCAGCGTCGAGCTCGGCGCTGTGGTGGCGATCCAGAGCGCTTCATCGAGCTCGAGCACTTTTCTGAGGTCGTGGTGATTGTCGATCCTGAAATGATAGGAATCACCTAGTTTATCAAAAAGGGAACCGCTTTCTGCGGCATGATTCTCCCTTTTCATAGTGTCACCATTGGGCCTGCGCCATGCATGCAGCTGAGGGTTGAGGCGTAAAATCAATCCGGGAAATGCAGCGTAACGCTATTCATTTTTCCTTGCTCGTGCAAGTTTGATGCTAATTTACTGACGACATTTGCACCGTTTAGTGATAGTCTGGGGGTCCAAAAAAGATGCTCCACCGCTTGTTTGCGAGCGGCTGGTTGCCATTGCCAGCGAGTTTTCACACATATATCGTAACCATATGAATCAAGAGGAAATTATGGGTCAATCCATAAAGCATTTGTATCGCCGTGTCGATGAGGATAGAGAGTATTGTTTCAACATTTCCGTCTCAGAGCAGCTCAGCGGAGAAGAGCTTGACTGCCTGCGTCTGATTCTGGCGGACGGTTTTTTACTCGAGACGGTCAGCGAACAGCCTTCTCTTACCGGGGACCGGGTAATTGAAGTCGGTCCCCGCCTCAATTTCGCCACCGCCTGGTCATCCAATCTGGTGTCCATCTGTCAGGCAACCGGTTTGCAGAAGGTGGTGCGGGTGGAGCGTTCGCGGCGCTGCCTGGTGCCTAATGGCGAAGATATGGCAGGCTATGTGGAGCGTTCCCATGATCGCATGACCGAGTGCCAGTATTTCGAACCGCTTACCACGTTTGAGACCGGGGTCGTACCCGAGGCGGTTTACGACGTCGATCTCAAATCCAAGGGACCGAACGGGCTGCAGGACATCCCGGGAATATCGATGGATGAGTTTGACCGCAATCTCTACTACGATTACTTCGTCAATCAGCAAAACAGGAACCCGACCATCGTCGAGATCATGGATCTCAACAATGCCAACTCAGAACATTCGAGACACGGCTTTTTTAAAGGCTGCCAGGTGATCGACGGGGTCAAGGAAGAAGCGACGCTGCTGGAGCTGGTAAGCGACACGCTGAAGGCAAACCCCAAAGGTTCGATAATTGCCTTCAAGGATAACTCGAGTGTGATCGAAGGCTACCGGATCACCACAATAACTCCTGAAAAGCCGGGTGAACCCTCGCCCTTTACCAGGGTGACCGCCACCTATCACCCGCTGCTGACTGCGGAGACCCACAATTTCCCCACCGGTGTGGCCCCGTTTCCCGGGGCTGAAACCGGCACCGGCGGCAGAATCCGCGATGTCCAGGGAACCGGCCGCGGCGCTTACGTGGTGGCCGGCACGGCGGGCTACTGTGTCGGTAATCTCAACATTCCCGGCTACCGGCTCGATTGGGAAAAGGAGAGTACACAGCCCGACAACCTGGCCACTCCGCTGGAGATAGAAATCGAGGCCAGCAACGGTGCCTCGGACTACGGCAATAAGTTCGGTGAGCCGGTTATCCAGGGCTTTACCCGATCATTTGACATGCGGTTGGAGAACGGCGAACGCTGGGGCTTTCTGAAACCGATCATGTTCACAGGAGGGGTGGGTCAGATCGACAACAGCCTGACCGAGAAGAAGGCCCAGGAAAAAGGCATGCTCATTGTCCAGATAGGCGGGCCTGCATACCGGGTGGGATTCGGCGGCGGTGCCGCGTCAAGCATGCTGCAGGGTGAAAACGTCTCCGATCTCGATTTCGACGCTGTCCAGCGCGGCGATGCCGAAATGGAGCAGAAGATGAACAGGGTGATCCGGGCCTGCAACGAGATGGGCGGAAAATCGATCATCGACGTGATTCACGACCAGGGTGCCGGCGGTCCCGCAAATGTGCTCAAGGAACTGGTGGAGGAGTCCGGCGGCCGCATCGATATCAGGAAGATACAGGTCGGTGATCCGACCATGTCGGTGCTCGAGATATATGTCGCCGAGTACCAGGAGCGGTCCGGACTGCTGATACGGCCCGAGAACATCGAACAATTCAAGGAGATTTGCCGGCGGGAAAAGGTCAACTGCGAGGTGCTTGGCGAGGTGACCGGTGATCTGCGCTTTGTCGTTCACGACAGCGAGGACGGCACCACGCCCGTGGACATCGACCTGCAGGCGCTGCTGGGCTCGATTCCCCAGAAGACCTTTGCAGACGCCCACAGCAACGGCCGGACCACGCCGGTGCTGCTGCCCAGGGAGATCACCGTGAAGAAGGCCCTTGGCAGGATCTTCAAGCTCGTGTCGGTGGGTTCCAAGCGCTTTCTGACCAACAAGGTTGACCGGGCGGTCACCGGTTTGATTGCCCAGCAGCAATGCTGCGGCCCCCTGCAGCTTACCGTCGGCGACTCGGCCGTGATAGCCCAGAGTCACTTCGGTCATACCGGTGTCGCGACGGCCATCGGCGAGCAGTCGATCAAAATGCTGGTGGACCCGGCTGCCGGAGCACGGATGGCGGTGGGCGAGGCCCTGACTAACCTGGCCTCGGTGGTGGTCGAGGATCTCGAACGGATCAAGTGCTCGGCGAACTGGATGTGGGCCCCGAAGCTGCCGGGAGAGGGTGTGGCCATAAGGGATGCGGTCAAGGCCATGCGCGACTCGATGATCGAGATCGGCATAGGGGTCGACGGCGGCAAGGACAGTCTGTCCATGGCCACCATGGTCGGTGATGAACTGGTAAAATCGCCGCGTGAGCTGGTGATCTCCCTGTACGCGGCCGTACCCGATATTCGCAAGAAAGTGACCCCGGACATCAAAGAGCCGGGATCTGCCCTGATTTTCATCGAACTCTCCTCCGGCAGGGAGCGCCTCGGCGGCTCCGCCCTGGCCCAGGTATTCGGTCAGATCGGCGAAATTTCACCGGATATGGAGGATACGCAGCTGTTGAGAAAGGGATTTATGGCGATTCAGCTGCTCGTCAGAGATGACCTGATCAGTGCCGGTCACGACCGTTCCGATGGCGGGCTGATCACCACTGTGCTGGAAATGGTCTTTGCCGGAAATTGCGGACTCACCCTGGACCTGGAGGGAGAGAGCTCGGTATTCAAGACACTTTTCTGCGAGGAACTGGGCTATGTGGTGGAATGTGCCGATACCGATGCTGACCGTGTCATTGCTCTTCTGGCTGAAAGCGGAATAGAGGCGGTCAGAATCGGCAGGACCACGGTTGAACCGCAGATCAGAATCACTTTCAACGGCCAGCAGGTGCTCGATGAACCCATGGTGAAGCTGCGTCAACTCTGGGAAGAGACAAGTTATCAGCTGGAGAAGCTGCAGGCTGACTCAGCCTGCGTCGACCAGGAGAAGGAACAGATCTACCAGCGGTCGGGGCCGCACTACCATCTCAGCTTTACACCGGAGATGCCGTCTCTGGGCGGACAGACAAAAGCGGACAAGCCCAAGGTGGCAATCTTGCGCGACGAAGGCTCCAACTCCGACAGGGAAATGAGTTCCGCCTTTTACCTGGCCGGTTTCGAGGTCTGGGACATCAGCATGACAGATCTTCTGGACGGTCGGGCCACACTCGACGAGTTTCGTGGTCTGGCGGCGGTGGGGGGCTTTTCCTATGCCGATGTGCCCGAGTCCGCCAAAGGCTGGGCGGCAACGATACGTTTCAACGAGCAGCTCAGGCAGCAGTTCGAAACCTTTTACCACCGTCCGGACACCTTTTCTCTCGGTGTCTGCAACGGCTGTCAGCTCTTCGGCCTGATCGGCTGGGTGCCCTGGGCCGGACTCGAAGCGCGGGACCAGCCGCGCTTTATCCGCAACACTTCAGGACGCTTCGAATCCCGCTGGGTGACCGTAAAGGTGAATACGAGCCCGGCCATGATGCTCAAAGGCATGGACGATCTGGTGTTCGGCATCCACGTGGATCACGGGGAAGGACGGCTCCATTTTCCCAACAGGGAAATCGAGCGCCAGATCCTCGACCAGTCCCTGGCTCCTGTGGTCTATGTCGACGATAGCAGCGAGGCCACAGAAATCTACCCGTTCAACCCCAACGGCTCGCCATACGGTATTGCCGGCCTCTGCTCACCGGACGGCAGACATCTGGCCATGATGCCGCATCCCGAGCGGGTCTTTCTGCCCTGGCAGGCCCATTGGCTGCCCGAGGATATGAAAGAGCTGGAAGCCAGCCCGTGGCTGAAGATGTTTTGCAATGCGTATGATTGGTGTGTGAGCTAGATACATCCAGTCGTTGTCAGTAAACGATCTGGTTCCGAAGAAAAAAGGCGCAGGTGAATTGTCTCAGACTGCTGCTCTACGGTCATTTCGCCATATCAGTGAAAAGTTGACCGAATGACGGCCTTCGGCCTATGGACGGCCAACAATCATTTTCACTGATATGGCGGACCTCCGCGATGCAGCCTGAGACAACTCACCCCCGCCTCTGGGTGGTACGCCGGTCCTGTTGCTTTTCGATTGCCCGGTTTTTTGCCTTGATCTTCTATCACTTCCTGCTTTTTTCTTTTTCCCGCATGATCTGCAGGATGGTGCGGTCGGTTTCGACCATGCCCTGGTGGCTCAGGGTGCCGAGATTCTTCACCGTCTGTTCGGTGGACTGGCCGATGATGCCATCGGTGTCCTGCACGTTGATGCCCTGCAGCGAGAAAAGAGCAGCCTGAACCGCGGCTCCGGCGGCGGTGTTGAGCTTCAGGGCGCAGCCGGCCTTGGCGCCGTCGCAGATGACGCCGGCCAGGTCTTCCATGATGTTCTTGATGGCTCCGGCCATGTGTTCCACATCGCCCCCCACCAGGTAAGTGATGCCCGCCGTGGCCCCGGCGCCGGCCGCCACGGAGCAGCCGCATACCGCCGAAAGCCGGCCCGTATGGGCCTTTACGTAGGCGGTGATGACGTGGCTCAGGCCAATGGCCCGGAGTACGGTTTCTTCGTCGTGATCGACAAAATCCTTTATGGCCCAGATTGGCAGGATCGCTGTGAGGCCATGGTTACCGCTGCCGGCCGAGCTCATGGCCGGCAAATTGACCCCGCTCATCCTCGCGTCGGCGGCTGCGGAGGTAAGGATTCTGGCGGATGTCGACATGTCCTTGACCAGCAGTTTCTGCTTCAGAAGCCTCTCGATTGCCTTGCCGATTCCCAGACCGCTGCCGTATTTGAGGCCGTGCTCGGCGAGCTTGACATTGTACCCAACCCCTTTTTTCAAAAACTCGAGGTCATCTTCATCGATTTCATCGATCATTTCGTAGATGTCGTCGAGGGTGAGATCGAGGAGCCATTCTTCGAGCAGGGCCATGGCCGATTTACCCGAGGTCCCGGCCACGGGGGACAGCAGGTCCGAGTCGGTAATTTCCTTATTGTTTAGGGAAAGATGAATGATATTGTTATGCAGATCCTTGATCTCGGCCACCGCCCGGTCGCTGCCGCTGCTGATGCGAGCCCTGACGTGCAGACCCGCTTTATCAAAGAGGTGGATTTCCACCCCCTGCGCGGCGATCAGCGCTTTTGTTCTGTCGATACTGATCTGGTCCACCGTATTGAGGACTTCCAGCCCTAGGTGCGGATTTCCTCCAAAGGCGCCCACTCCGGCGGCCACATCGAGGCCGGTCATTCCTCTGGTTCCCGGGATGGCGACGGCCGTCCCGTTTTTGTAGATGTTGGGATCCACCCACAACTCGATTCTGTCGATATCCTTCTCCTTCAGCAAAGAAGCAGCGGCCGCGGTGGCCAGCGCGACAGCCGCCGGCTCGGTGCAGCCAAGCGCCGGGGTTACTTCCATCTGAAGGATGTCTTTTACACTGAACGACATGGTGTGCTCCTGGCTATAAATGATTGACTGCCTGTTTGGCATGTATTTTCTTGAGATAGTTGTAAATTGTGTATTTTGAGACGCCCGCGAGCAGGGCAATCTGTTCGACTGCCCCCTTGAATTGCAGGGCACCGTTTCTCTCCAGGATTTCAACCAGAGCCGTCTTCTCCTCGGTGGTCATGGTTGCCGGCTGCTTGCCGATTTCCAGGACGGCCTGCTGGAAAAGCGCGTCGATGGTCTCCGAGGGAGAATGGCTGAAGGTTTCCGCTGCATCTGCAGGAGATTCACTTGGTTCGTGCAGCAGAAATTGCTGCAGGGCCTGGCTGGCATTGAAGTATTCGGTGGTATCAAAATTTATGCAGAAGGCGAATATGGGGGTGCCCGAGCTGTCGGAGATGAAGATGGTCGATGATTTCAGGGTTCTGCCGTCACCGGAAACGGTCCGGTAGTTGTGCAGATCCTCCGGTTTGCCGTGTGCGTTTTTGAGCAGCTTGACCAGCAGATCGGTGGCCGGTGCGCCTATTTCTCTGCCGGTGACAGAACCCTTTATATGGATCAGAGAGTGATGAAGATCGGTCAGATCATGGATGCAGGTTTCACAGTTTCTGCCGAACATCGCTACGATTGAGTCGCCGATCTGCTGCAGTTGCTGGAGAATATGTTCACGTTCCGTCATGGCAATTGTCTTTCTGGGTTTTAATTGTGCATATGCCCACAATATAGCGGTTGTTCACCTGCTGTCAATAAAATTTTGTGCAATAGCTAAAAAAATTGTTGAACTGGCTTGGGTGGGGACACGCCAGGCCGGCGGCCGGGAGAAATCTCAGGCGGTCATGGAGTCAAAGGCAGTTTGGATGTGATCGCAGAATAGTTCGTCCACCCCTTCCAAGTAGGCCAATCCCCGGTCGTGGAGGTGGAAATCGATCTGTTGCTCCTGCAAAAGGCTGCGCCAGGAGGATCGCTGATCACCGTTAATGTCTCTGAGAAAATGCATACCGGCCACCATCAGCAAGGGGATACAGAAGACCTCCCGGTAGCCTGCATCGTAGATTTTTCTTATTACCGACTCCGGCGGATCGACCGCTTTTTCAATGGTGGAAAAAAACACCTGGGGGCCGATCTGCTTCTGCAGCTCCCTGTGGAGCGCAGCATAGGAGGCGCGGCAGGGATGATCGGTACCGTGGCCCAGTACCAGAGCGGCGCCATGTCCCGCTCGCAGGATAAGACTCTTCAGGGCGCCGGCCACCCTGGTGAAATCAGCGGGTCCATGGAGCAGCGGCAATCCGAGTGCGGCGGCCACCGGCAGAGTCTTCGCTTCATTGACAACCCTGTCGAACTCATGGCCCGGAAGCACGTGCAGCGACTGGATGACGATTCTGCCGGGGTCTTTTAAGCGCTGGACAACCTCGCTAAGAGCCGGGGGGGCGTCCGCCGAAGCAGAGTTCCGGCGCACGGTCGGGGATGAGAAGGCCCAGCGGATCCGGCAGGAGGGAAATCGGGGGGCGATGCGTTTTTCCAGATAATTGTAAGTATCTTTGGCTCTTGTGGTTGTCCCGAAGGCGGTCAATATGATATAATCGGTCATAACACGATCAGTCGAAAGAGGTGGCGCCAATCTGACTTTTAGTTGATAGTAGCGGATTGTCCACTGTTTGGTATAAAAAAAGAAACGTTTTTCAAAAAGAGAACTGAACTTGGCCGCAGTGGCAGCGCCATGTGCTTGTTGGCTGCGAAAGAAGCTACCACAAATGTCCAAGTGTGCTTGACAAATTTTTTGGTATCGGCTAGAGGTTAAGCCTTAAATAAAATACTTATTTCGCTGGCGATCCTTAAGCGCCAGCTGGTTACAGCTGTTAACACAATTCAGGAGGAGAGAATGGTAAAGAAAATTTCGGTCCTGGCTCTGGCTGGCCTGATCGCCTTGCCGGCAATGTCGCTGGCAGGGGGCAGCGGCGGCAAAGGGAGTGCGGCAAATGTTGACGACCTGGAGCGTAAAATCGAGGAGCTGAGCAGGCAGCTCGACGAACTCAAGGCCCAGATGGGCAAGCAGGGTGAGGTGGATGCCGCCACCTCGCAGCAATTATCTGATCTGGCAGACGATCTGGAAGGCTTCGACGAGCGTGCCGATGCCTGGGATCTGGCGGCCCGGTTCAATTTCTATGGCGATTTCAGGACCCGTCTTGATTATTACAATGCTAACACGGTATCTGGCGGATCCCTCGAAAACGACACCCTGTGGACCAACCGATTCCGGCTGAACATGCGGGTCAAGGCGACCGAGAACGTGGAATTCAAGGGGCGCCTGGCAATGTTCAAGGCTTATGGTATGCAGGCACCCTTTGAGAATAACACCACTGACCCTCAAGTCTTTCCGGTTTTTGACGGCAACGTGACCAGAACAACCGACGACAGCGCCCTGTACGTCGATCGGGCCTATGTGAACTGGAACAACATCGGCGGTGCCCCCCGCGGGCTATGGCTACAACTGGGGCAACGACAATCTTGGCGCCGGAAAGGTCAGGTTCTGCTACGGCCGCGGTTTCGAGGACGGCCTGCTGGATGACGGCAATATCAACGATAACGACTTTGCCGGGATTAACTGGGATATCCTGGGCAGCGGTCGACGGCTGCTTAATCTGCAGTCATTCGGTGTCTTTAATGCCATCAGCTATCCCCAATTCAAAGATATACCGGACGAGTTCGCCGCCCAAGGCTTTGGCGAGCGGGTAAACCTGGGCAACATCTGGCATACCGACGTGGTCTGGCAGGATGAGATCGCCAACTTCAACTACTTTGTTGAGGGCGGCTGGTCGAACACCCAACCGAACGACAACGGCATGTTCAACGATTTTGCCGCGATGTTCGCGGGGCAGACCGGGCCCAATACCAGCAGTGAGAACGGCTACTTGATCTACGGTGGTGTACGCTACGACATGGACGATATCCGGCTCAAGATCGGCGCCGAATATAACTACGGCTCGCCATACTGGATCGCCTTTACTCCCGCGCACGACGATATCTACCAGTCCAAGCTTGCCGCCCGCGGCCATGTGTTCGAGCTCTACACGATCTACGATATTCCGGCCGGCGAGGCGATCTCCAAGTACGGCAGGGCCTTTATCCGTCTGGGCTATCAGTACTATGATTATACCCATTCCGGATCGGGGGACTGGAACGTGTATCCGTATGATTTAGGCGATGCGAATGACCTGGCGAAACTGCAGGCCCTGGGACGGGATCCGATTGATGATGCGCATCAGATCTATCTGACATTCGAGGCCTATTTCTAAACACTAACGAAGATTTATCATTCTCTCGGGGGTATGCTTCTTGACAGAGGCATACCCCTTTTTTATTGAAATTTTGTCGCTATGTATAATCATGACAGACGGCAGGATTCAGCAGCAAAGTAGATATCCCGAGCCAGAAGCCACTGACAGCAGAGTGAAAATTCGATGGCACCGTACCACTTTTTTACCAGACACGGCGGCGTAAGCAGCGGCGCCTACGCGAGCCTGAATGTGAGTCACGGCACCGGCGACGAGCCCCGCAATATCGAGGAGAATCGGGCAAGAATTCGACAGAGAACCGGGACGGAGCGGTTGCTCAGCGCCAACCAGATCCACTCCGACCGGGTGTATGTGGACAGCGGTGAACTAGAGCGCTCGCACGAAGTGGAGGGCTGCGACGCGCTGATCAGCAAGCAGCCGGGAACGGCGCTGATGATCCAGCAGGCCGACTGCCAGGCGGTGCTGCTCCATGACCCGGTCGAAGGCGTCATCGGTGCGGTCCACAACGGCTGGCGCGGCAGCGTGGCCAACATCATCGCCAGGACTGTCGAGCAGATGGTGCAAAGCTTCGGCACCGAACCTGAGAATGTGCAGGCCAGTATCAGCCCTTCTCTGGGGCCGTGCTGCGCCGAATTCATCAATCACAAGAAAGAACTGCCCGAAGCCTTCCAGCGCTTCCAGGTAACAAAAAACCACTTCGACTTCTGGCAGATCTCTGCCGCCCAGCTGAGAGAGTCCGGGGTGCGCTCTGGGTCGATTCACCTGCCTGAGATCTGCACGAGCTGTTCAGACGATTATTTCAGCTACCGCCGGGCGGTGCGGCAAGGCCATCCGGCCTGCGGTCGCCACGCCTCGGTGATTTATCTCGCTGCAGAGTCCTAGAGGGTGGTGTGGATGAAACTGCTGATTGTTGAAGACGATGCCAAGATAGCCGCTCTGATAGAAAAGGGGATGCGTGAAGCAGGCTTCGAGGTCGATGTCTGCCCTGACGGCAACTCCGGGCTTGCCCAGGGGTTGACGGGCGCCTACGATGCCGCCGTGATCGATATCATGCTGCCGGGACTGGACGGACTGTCGCTCATTGGCCGGCTCCGTGAACAGCGGGTATCGACCCCGGTGCTGATTCTCAGCGCCAGGCAATCGGTGGACGACAGGATCAGGGGGCTGCAGCAGGGGGGCGACGATTACATGGTCAAGCCCTTTTCCTTCAGCGAACTGCTGGCCAGGATCCAGGCCCTGATCCGCCGGGACAAGAAGCACGGTGAACCCACCAGCCTGATGTATGAGGATCTGAGTCTGGATCTTCTGAAACGGGAGGTCCGCCGGCAGGGCGAGAAGATCGAGTTGCCCGCCAAGGAATACGCCCTGCTCGAGTACTTGATGCGCAATCCCGAAGTCGTCGTTTCCAAAACATCGATCCTGGAGCGGGTGTACGACTATTCATTCGATCCCCAGACCAACGTGGTCGATGTGCTGGTGTGTCGCCTGCGCAACAAGATCGACCGTGACTATCCGCAGAAATTGATTCACACCGTCAGGGGTATGGGCTATGTGCTCAAATCCGCCTGAGAAATTCTTTTTCTGCCCTGCCATCCTGTGGTATGGTGGCCTGCGGCACAGCCCAGACCTTTTCGCATAAGGATACAAGCATGACGACCATTACTGTTGGCAGCCGGAAGAGCAAGCTCGCCATGTGGCAGACCGAAGCCGTCTGCAGGATGCTCAATGAGCGCGGCATAGCAACCGTCATCTCGGCGATGGAGACCAAAGGGGATAAAATCCTCGACCGTTCCATCGCCAAGATAGGCAGCAAAGGGGTATTTACCGAAGAGCTCGAGGAACAGCTGGCCGATGGTTCGGTCGATATTGCCGTACATTCTGCCAAGGACATGCAGTCAACCCTGCCGGAGGAATTCGAACTGATCGCCTTTACCGAGCGGGAGAAAAGTCACGATGTGCTTCTGGGGTATGCCGAGGTCGATTTGGGCGACGGTGCTGCACCGCTCACCGTTGGCACCTCCTCGGTCCGCCGGGTGGCGCTGCTCAAGCACTTCTACCCGCACCTCAGAGCGGTGCCCATGCGGGGCAACCTGCAGACCAGGATTGGAAAACTAGAGGCCGGAGCCTGTGATGTATTGATGCTCGCCTATGCCGGGGTGACCCGCATGGGCTACGATGAGTTGATCGTGCATCAGTTCGACACGCGGGATTTTACCCCGCCGGTCGGTCAGGGATGCATCGCCGTCGAGGCCGCCAAAACATTGTCCGAAGAGAAGAGGGGTCTGATCAGGGAGTGCCTCAATAATGTTGAAAGCGAATACTGTCTGCGGGCCGAACGAGCCTTTCTGAGAAAGCTGGAAGGCGGCTGCTCCATTCCTGCCTTCGGGCATGCGGTCCTGAAGGAAGGCTCTATCGAGCTGACTGGAGGGCTGGCCAATCTGGACGGCAGCTGGCTGTTGAAGAAGACACTCAGCGGGGCGGTTGACGATCCCGAGAGGTTGGGCCGCGAACTGGGCGACTTCATCCTCGACAACAAGGGCCGTGAAACGCTGGCATCAATTAAAGCCGAGCTTAGTGCATAAGCGGGGACACAATAGGTATTGTGTCCCCATTTGGCCTTACTTGCCTTTTTTCTCCCTGACCAGTTCCCGCAGATAATCGAGCCAGACCTCGAAGCCGTCGCCGGTGGTTGCTGAAAAATCCATCACCTGCAGGGAGGGATTGAGACTGAGCGCTTCTTTGCGCGCTTCTGCAACCTCGAAATCGAAATAGGGCAGCAGATCAGTCTTGGTGATCAGAAAGAGTTGTGAACTGGTGAAGGCTTTCGGGTATTTGGCCGGTTTATCTGGTCCCTCGGGAACCGACACCAGCACGACCCGGGTATGCTCACCGAGGTCGAAGGTGGCCGGACAGACCAGATTACCCACATTTTCAATGACCAGCAGCTCGACGGAGTCCCCCCCGGGCTCTTTCTGGAGCTGGTCAAAGCCCCTGTGTATCATTGACGCATCGAGGTGACAGGCGCCGCCGGTGGTGAGCTGGACGGCAGGCACCCCTTTGGCTCTGATTCGTTCGGCGTCGCGCTCGGTTTCAATATCCCCTTCAATGACGCCTATCTTGATTTCGCTGCCGATTCTGTCGATGGTGTGTTCGAGCAGCGTGGTTTTGCCCGACCCAGGACTGGAGATAAGATTGAGTACGACGATGCCCTCCTCGTCGAAATGCTCCCGGTTCGAGCGCGCCATCGCATCGTTGGCCGCGAACAGCGAACGGTTGATCTCGACGATCACCGCATCGTCGTGGGTCTGGCTGTGACCATCTCCATGGTCATGATCGTGTGTATGAGTCTGACAGCCGCATGCATCGCACATAGGTTCACCCTTATTTCTTCTTACGTTATTCCATCTCTACCTGCTGCAGTATCAAATCATTGCCTTCTTCGGCAATCAGCAGCGTATCTCCGCAGGCAGCACACCGGTGCGGGCGTTCCCCTGCTGTTTTCTGCAGGTTCTGGCAGGTGCTGCACCGGTAACCGACTTCGGGGATGACGATTTCGAGCTCGGCATCCTGGACGAGTTCATCCTGTGTGGTCAGGACTTCAAAACCAAATTTGAATGAATCCACCACCACGCCGGAGAGCGGGCCGATCACCATGGTGACCTTCAGTATCCGGCTGGTATTGTGCTCGGAGGCAAGCTCGCGGAGCTGCTGGAGCAGCCCCTGTACAAGTGACATTTCATGCATGGCGCAGGGACCCGCTAGGCTGTTCGCGCTGTTACCTCGACCCCCAGCTCCGCCAAGCGCTTGAGGACGATGTCGCTTATCTCTTTGACCCTGGGCGCCACGACATCGGACAGTTCTGTACTGGTCTCGAGCTTTTTGGGTACCACGCAGTAAAACTCGAGTGTCTCCGGAGCTGCGTCCCGCAGCTTGCATATTTCCAGAATTTCCAGCAGCCCAAGCTGATGCGGCGACATGCGGGTACTGATCTTACCGGCTTTGACGTCCTCGCTCGAGTAATAGTGCATGGAGCCCGGTTCGGCATCGATGTCGACCACATCGATCACCAGCACCGGATCACACTCTTCCAGGAATGGGCTCATGTAAATCCCTGCGGTGCCGCCGTCCCTGAGCAGCACCTCTTCGGGGAACTCATAGTGTTCTTCGAGATAGCGCACCGTATGGACGCCAAAACCCTCGTCTCCGACGATCAGGTTGCCAATTCCGAGAATGCCGATTTTCTTATTGTTTTTCATTGTAATGGGTTTAACAGATTCTGGGGAGGGGGTGCCCGTGCAGCGGGGTAATGACCCGTGAGCCGCCGATTGGCGTATTGATCAGGACCCGTCCTGCACTGCCTTCTTCGAGCCGGCCGATGATCACCGCCTCTCGGCCTTCTTCCTGCTGTTTCATCAAGGCCAGTATGTCGTCGGCCTGCTTGCCGTCAACCACTGCCAGACACTTGCCCTCGTTGGCAAGATAGAGCGGTTCCAATCCCAATATTTCGCAGGCGGCCCTGACCTCCGCCTTGATCGGCAGTGCTTCTTCTTTGAGGATAATGGAAAGCGCGCTGGCCGAGGCGATTTCATTGAGGGTGGTGG
>JARRLH010000025.1:0-14300 GCA_037387205.1 Desulfofustis sp. | reverse complement strand
CCTCACCGAGTCAGGATACTGACCGAGAATGGCCTCGACCAGGCGATGCAGGGGCATGGTGTCGCTTCGAAGATTTCCTTCCAGGGCGATGCCGGCCCGGCGGGTCATGATGGTGATGCCGTGATCGCCCATGGTGCCTGACAGGATAACCGCATCGCCGGGGGTCCCGTTTCGGGACGAGAGCGAGAGCGAGGGATCGACGACCCCGATACCGGAGGTATTGATGAACACCTTGTCGCCTTTTCCCCTGGGCACCACCTTGGTGTCGCCGGTAACGATTGGAATGGTCGACTCCCTGGCGGCCTGGGCGATGGAGATGATGATTTTCTCGAGGTCCGCGAGTGCCATTCCTTCTTCGAGGATCAGGGCCAGGCTCAGGCACAGCGGTCGGCCGCCCCGCATGGCCAGATCGTTGATCGTGCCGTGGACCGCAAGTTTACCGATGTCGCCGCCGGGAAAAAAGAGTGGGTCGACCACATAGCTGTCGGTGGTGAACACCAGCTTGCCGTCCTGATTGTCGATAACGGCGCTGTCTTCAAGGTCTTTGAGGATGGGGCTGTCGAGGTGTTTCAAAAAGAGACCGCTGATCAGTTCCTGGCTGGCCAGTCCGCCGCTGCCGTGGTCGAGAAGAATGGTGTCGTCTGACATGATGGGTGATTGTCCTCGAGCGTTTCCCGATTCGTCTAACTGTCTCTGCCGTACTTGTAGTAGGCCGCACAGGTGCCTTCACTGGAGACCATGCACGGTCCTATGGGTGTGGATGGAGTGCAGCGGGTGGAGAAAAGCGGGCATTGAGGCGGGACGGTCTGTCCTTTGAGAATCGCGCCGCAGAGGCATCCCTTGGGTTCTTCGGTGGGTACGAGTTTGATATCGAAGCGTTTTTGGGCGTCAAATTTATAATATTTTTCCCTGATTGCCAGGCCGCTGTTGTCAATCACACCCAGTCCCCGCCACTCCATATCGGCGGGCTCGAAGATCTCGTCCACCATAGCCAGGGCCCGTTTGTTGCCCTCCCAGGAAACCACCCGGGAATAGATGTTTTCCACCCTGGGGGTGGCGTCGCCCACCTGTCTGGCCAGCAGAATCAGGCCATTGATCAGGTCGGCCGGCTCAAATCCGGCGACTACGCAGGCCAGTCCCTGATCGACGAATGGCTGGTAGGCTCCCGCACCGATAATTGCCGACACATGGCCGGGACAGAGCAGTCCGTTGATATTGAGTTCGGGATCCTGCAGCAGCGCCTCGAGCGGTCCGGGGATGACCTTCTGGGTGGAAAACACGCAGAAATTGTCGATATCCTCATGATGGGCGGCCAGGATCGTTGCCGCAATCCCAGGTGTGGTTGTCTCGAATCCAACGCCGAGAAACACCACCGTGTCATCGGGATTGCTGCGCGCCAGTTCCAGGGAGTCCATGGGTGAATAGACCACCTCGACAAGGGCACCCCGGGCGGCGGCGTTAGCCAATGAGCCAGTGCTGCCCGGAACCCTGAAAAGGTCGCCGAAGATGGCCACCCTGACTCCCGGGATTTCAGCCATGGCGATAAAGGCATCCATATGCGAGGCCGAGGTGACGCAGACCGGGCAGCCTGGTCCCGAAACAATCTCCATGCCCTCGGGCAGGATGGTGCGAATGCCGGTGCGGAAGATGGCCATGGTATGCGTACCGCATACTTCCATCAGCCGTACCGGCCTGGTCAGCGATTTTTTCAATTCGCGCACCAGGGGCTTGACCAGGCTGCTGTCCCGGTATTCGTCGATGTATTTCACGAATCATCCCCGGCGAGCAGCAGTTCTTCGGGCATGTGCGAAGCCATTTCCCTGATCAGCTCGATATTTCTCTGGGCTTCTTCCTCGATCATCGAGTGGATCGCAAAACCGGCATGGACGATCACATAGTCGCCCACCTCGGGCCAGCGGTCGACGACATCCAGACGGATCTTTCTGCTCACCCCGTCCATATTGACAACGGCAATCTGGTCCTGGGTGAAATCGTCGGGATCGCCTTCGATCCGCTCAACTTTCATTGGTACTGCGAGACACATGTAGCATACCTCCAATCAACGCCTGACCGACGGAAACTCCGCCGTCGTTTACGGGAATGGCGGCCCCGGTGTAGGGGGTCAGTCCCCGTCTGGTCAAAGCAAATAACAATCCTTCCAGCAGGATGCCATTCTGCATGGAGCCGCCGGAAAGAACGACATCACTAATTCCAGTGGTTCCAGAGAGTTTCTCGACGAGGCGGGAAATACAACTGATCAGCCAGGAGTGAAACTGCAGCGCGAGTGCGGGCCGGTCCATGCCGGAAGAAATATCGTCTAGGGCTTGTTTAACAAATTTTGAAGAAATTATCTCCCATCTTTGTTCACTTTCTTGTTTCAGATAACGATCGGCGTCCTCGATTCCCTCAATCAGTATATCTTTCCAGCCGCTTGTCAACGACTTGCGGGCCAGGGCTTCGAGCTGCATTGCGGCGTGCCCTTCGAAGGTGGCGACAGGTGTCAGCCCCAGCAGAGCGGCGACCCCATCGAACAAGCGGCCGCAACTCGAGGTCAGGGGCGTGTTGAAGCGGTTCTGCAGCATCTGCACGAGCACGCTTTTGCTGGCTGAGTCAACGGCAGGGAAATAGTTCATGGTCCCGCAGTTCTCGCCGAAAAGGCGGTGCAGCAGCGACATTCCCATGCGCCAGGGCTCCTGGGCGGCTGCATCACCGCCCGGCAGTGACAATTGTTCGAGATGGCCGAGCCGGGTGAAGCCGCGCAGATCTGCCTTGAGAATCTCGCCGCCCCAGATGGTCTGGTCGGTCCCGTAGCCGGTGCCGTCCAGCACCACGGCCAGGACCGGGCCCTCCAGATGGTGTTCGGCCATCACCGCCGCGGCATGGGCATGGTGGTGCTGAATCCTGTAGAGGGGAAGACCGAGATCTCTGGCAAAATGGGAACTGAGATAGTCAGGATGCAGGTCGCAGGCCGCGGCCACCGGTTCGATCTCATAGAGTCGTTTGAGATTGGCCACCGATTCACTGTAAAAGCCGAGAGAGGCCGTATTGAACAGGTCGCCGATATGCTGGCTGGGATAGATCGAGGAACCGCGCGCCAGGCTGAAGGTACTTTTAAGTCCTCCTCCACAGCCGATGAACTCCGGCAATTCCTGGGGGATATGGAGTGGTTCGGGGACATACCCCCTGGCCCGGCGAAATGTCCTGATCTCTCCGGCCATGCGCTTGACCACCGAATCGTCTACCCGGGTGACGATATCGCGGTTGTGGAAAAGAAAGAAATCGGCGACGCCTGCCAATCTGGAGAGGGCGTCCTCGTTGGAGGTGCAGATCGGTTCGCCGCTCATGTTGCCGCTGGTCATAACCAGAGCCGCGGGGCAGTCCGGATGGGCGAACAGCAGGTGATGCAGCGGCGTATAGGGAAGCATCAGGCCGATATCGCTCATCTCGGGGGCCAAATTTTCTGCCAGAGCTGAATTTGGCCTCGGTCTGAGCAGTACGATAGGGTGCTGCGGGGAACCGAGGGCCGCTTTCTCCTGGTCGCTGAGCCGACAGAGTCTTGCGGCCTGGGGCAGATCCTTGACCATGATCGCCAGCGGCTTGTCCGGCCGGTTTTTGCGGCGCCGCAGGGTGACGACCGCCTGAGCCGAACAGCCGTCGACGCAGAGATGAAAACCGCCGAGACCACGGATGGCGACTACTTTTCCCTGAGCGATGGCGGTTATCGCCGCCTCAATCACATCTGCACCGTCCAGCTCTCGTCCCTGGTTGTCGTGCAGAGAGATAGCCGGGCCGCAGACCGGGCAGGCGTTGGGCTGGGCGTGGAAACGCCGATCCCTGGGGTCGAGATATTCCCGGCTGCAGTCAGCACACATCGCAAAGAGCTTCATCGATGTCTTGGGACGGTCGTAGGGAATGGTTTCGATGATCGAAAAACGCGGCCCGCAATTGGTGCAATTGATAAAGGGGTAGCCGAATCTGCGGTCGGCCGGATTGATCAGCTCTGCAAAACAGTCGTCGCAGAGCGAGATGTCCGGCGGGATATTTGCCCGGGAAGAGGTTGATATCCGGCTGGGAACAATGGCAAAGGAATCCGCCTGCAGAGGTTTATCAAGCGGCTGGTGGGAACAGGCATCGATCCGGGCCAGCGGCGGAGCGTGGGCGCTGAGTGCCTCGATAAATGAGAAAATCCGCGCACCGGCGGCCCGGATGACCACACCTTCGCTGGTGTTGGTCACCGTACCTGAAATGGTATAGCGGGAGGCGAGTTTGAAAACGAAGGGTCGAAACCCCACGCCCTGGACCGTGCCCCGGACGAGAATTTCGACCCCGTTTTCTAGTGATTTACGCCTTGGGTTGGAATTTGACACCTGTGAAAATTGCGGAGACAAGTCCCTCCGGATCTCTGATATCGTTCCAGATAACCAGGTAGACATGAATTAAGGCGAAAATCATGAACAGCCACATCAGCAGATGATGAATATAGCGGGCCGTCTGCTGGCTACCGAAAATCAGGACACCATACTGTTCCCAGATTGGTACTTCCGGAAAGAGCAGGTAAAAACCGCTGATCAGCTGAAAGACTGCGGCAATGATGATCAGAACATAGGTCATCCCGGCCAGCACGTTGTGACCGAGCCGATCTGTGTCGTGACCGCCCTTGATGTAGCTGTACCGCAGTATGGTGTTGAAGGAATTTTTGATATTTCTCGGCGTCACCGGCAGGTGCTCAAGAATTCGCTCCTGCTTGTTGCCAAAAAGATACAAAAAGATCCGCGCCAACACCGCCGCGGTAAAGACATAACCGGCGATGAAATGGACAAACCGCATCCAGGTCATGACAAACGAACCACTTCCTTCCGTCAGGGAGTTGGTCCACGGGCCGTGAATATAAAAGCCGGTGATGCACAAGGTAACAATTGACAGAGCAAATGCCCAGTGATAGAGCCGCAGCAGGATGCTCCAGACTTTTTTCTTTTCATATTCCATAATTACCTCCTGTCGGTTGGGGCCGAAAATTGAAAGTTATAGTCCTTTTCATGCTTACAGAGCCTTGACTTTCATCACTTCTCGGCCTTCCGGATCCAGCATGTGTACGGCACAGGCGATACACGGATCGAAGGAGTGGATGGTGCGCAGAACCTCGAGCGGCCGTTCCGGATCGGCAATCGGATTTTCGAGCAGGGACGCTTCATACGGTCCGAGCTGATCCTGGGCATCACGTGGTCCGGCGTTCCAGGTGGACGGGACAACCGCCTGGTAATTCTTGATTTTGCCATCCTGGATGACGATCCAGTGCGACAGTATCCCGCGCGGCGCTTCATGGACGCCGACGCCTTTCTGCTCGCCCTTCGGAAAGGTCGGCGGATTGAAAATTTCCAGATCGCCGCTGCCGATATTGTCGACCAGCAGGTCCCAGTGCTTGAGGGTCAGATCGGCCATTAATGAACAGCGGACAGCCCTGGCCGCGTGCCGGCCCAGCGTACCGAACAAGGCCTCGGGACCGACCTTGGTGCCGGCAATCTTGCTGACCAGGTCGAGGGCGCCGTTCACCCCGCTGACGATTCCTTCATGGCCCAGGGCATAGCCGATTAGCATCTGGGAGAGCGGCCCAACCTGCATCGGCTTACCCTCGAAACGCGGGGCCTTGAGCCAGGAGTAGCGGCCTGCGCCGTCGAAGTCACCGGCTTTGGGCGCAGTCTCTTCTTCCCAGGGATGCTTCTGCCAGTCGCCGTCATACCAGGCGCGGGCAATCGATTCCTGCACGTTGTCCTTGAAATAGGGATCACGCTGATCCTTAAAGGCCGTGACCCCGGCCAGGTCGCCGCCCATTATGGTGCCGCCGGGCAGGTCGAACTCGGTGGCCGCGGCATTGGTCGGCATGTCGGGAGCGGCTAGGTAGTTGGTGACGCCATTGCCGTAGGGCAGCCATTCGGCATAGAGGGCGCCGACGGCAGCCAGGTCGACCAGGTAGACGTTGTTGATGAAGCCGCGAACTTCCTGGACCAGGTCCTTGACCCGGAAGAGGCGCTCCATGTTCAGGGTGGCTTCGTTGTCCGGGTTGATGGCGGCGGTCACCCCACCGACGGAGAAATTCTGGATATGCGGGTTCTTGCCCGAAATGATACCCAGAGCCATGGTGGCCTTGCGCTGGTAATCAAGGGCCTCGAGATAGTGGGAAACCGCCATCAGGTTGGCCTCGGGCGGCAGTTTCATGGCTGAGTGGCCCCAGTAGGCGTTGGCGAACGGCCCAAGCTGACCGCTCTCGACCAGGGCCTTGACCTTGGCCTTGACGGCCGCAAAACGCTTGGAGCTGTTGCCCGGCCATTCGGACAGGGACTCTGCCAGCTGCTGGGTCTTTACCGGATCGGCGTCGAGTGCGGAGACGACATCGACCCAGTCAAGAGCTGAGAGTGCATAAAAATGGACGATGTGGTCGTGCAGACAGTGAATGCCCTGGACCAGGTTCCTGATCAGCTGGGCATTGTAGGGAATTTCCAGTTTCAGTGCATCTTCTACGGCGCGGACTGAAGCCAGGGCGTGGACCGTGGTACAGACCCCGCAGATACGCTGGACGAAATGCCAGGCGTCACGCGGGTCTCTGCCCTGCAGGATGATTTCCAGCCCCCTGAACATCTGACCGGAGGACCAGGCGTTGGTAACCGCGCCGCCGTCGACTTCCACATCTATTCGCAAGTGACCTTCGATCCTGGTAATCGGATCAATGGTGATTTTCTGAGCCATCTGTTAAACCTCCAAAAGTGGTTGTTTGCATTGGTAAATGTGCATCAGCAATTAACCTTCGCTGTCGGATTTGCCTTTGATCAATCGTTTTCCTATTCCGACAGCGGCGTGGATACCGACTGCGGCAGCAGTCACACCGAGTACCTTGGTGCCGATCCGGTCGGCATCATCGACGATTCCGGAGCCGGGGATCTTGACGTTCGGAATTCTGTCATAGAACGGTGTCATGGTATCCCAGAAGTTGGGCTCAGTGCAGCCTATGCAGCCATGGCCGACGGAGACCGGCCATACGCCCGCTTCGTTGAATCGGGCCACCGGGCAGTTGGCGAAGGTTTCCGGACCTTTGCAGCCTACTTTTTAGAGGCAGTAACCCAGTTTGTGGTACTCATCACCGAACTGCTCGACAAACCGGCCTTCATCGAAATGGGCGCGTCGTTCACAATGATCGTGAATACGGCGGCCATAGGCGAATTTGGGACGCTTGAGGCTGTCGACAGCCGGGAGTCTCTGGAAGGTCAGGTAGTGGAGAACGGTACCGAGAAAGTTGACCGGATTGGGCGGACAGCCCGAGATGTTGATGATCGGCTTGTCGTGCACCAGTTTATCAACCCCGACGGAGCCGGTCGGGTTCGGTTCGGCGGCCTGTACGCCGCCAAAGGTGGCGCAGGTGCCGTAGGCTATGATCGCGGCGGCATTGGAGGCGACCTCCTCGAGGCTCTCCATGGCGGTTTTGCCGGCGATTTTACAGTGAATGCCGTTTTCAGCGGTAGGGATTCCACCCTCGACGACCAGAATGTATTTCCCTGCATTTTTCTCCATCGAGTCATGCAGCGCCTGCTCTGCCTGATAGCCGGCAGCAGCCATGACGGTTTCATGATAATCGAGGGAAATGATGTCGAGAATCAGGTTGGCCAGATCGGGATGGGCACCCCGAAGCAGTGTTTCTGAACACCCTGTGCATTCCTGAAAGTGCAACCAGATTACGGGGGGCCGCTGAGCCGAAGTCGCAGCCTCCACCATTTTGGGGACCATGCTCTCGGAGAGTCCGAGAGCGGCTGCCGCCATGGTGCATCCCTTCAGGAAGCCGCGCCGGTTCACACGCGGATCCAAGGTTTTGTTTACCGTGTCTGCCATATCAACCTCCTAATGTTGAAACAACAAGTTGGCGCAGTGCGCTGTTATCACCTCTAATATTTAAAGGTTAAAATATAAAAACCCGATCTTCCGGCTGCTCCAGGATGCTCCCTTTTCATCCTCGAACGGCCGGCTTTCGAATTCTCGCTGCCAATACTACAAACCGTATAGATAGAACGATCAGCACTGAATGTCAATTCATTTTAGCAGGGTGCCGGTAAGACAAATCGAGTAAAATCAGCGCGATCGTTCTGGCAGAGAAAAGAAGAGGTAATAATCAGGAGGATAGCTTTTGCTGGGGCGAGCAGAAATAGAGAAACTTCAGCCTCTGGAGGCTGGTCGGGCGGCCTCGGCTCAGCGCTTGAAGCCGAATATTCCGCCGCGCGTGCCCCCGCTGAAGGCCGGCCGGCCTTTGCGGCGGGATTTCTTTGCTCTGTTGGTGGGCTGGTTTTGGTGCCGCTCACGGGCCTCAGCGGCCGGGTAAAAATGATCTTCCACCTCAATACCCTCGGCTGCCTCCCGGTAAAACAGGTAGAGCAGCTTGCACTTGTTGAAATAGCTCTTGCGCTTGAGCCATTTGGGCCAGCTGTTCTGGGCGCGGTTCTGGTGCAGCAGCGGCAGGTGGGCAAGGAGGGTGGTGATCTCCTGGCGCGTCGAGCGCCGCAGGTTGAAATCGAGGCCGATGGTCTGATTGAGCGTCTCGCGGATGTGCGCGGCGAGCTGGTAGAGTTGGGGACCTTTGAGTTTCTGCTGGAAAAGGTTGAAGTTGATTTCAGCCCAGGGAATAAGCACAAGAGCCAGAAAAAAGTAGTCAGGCTGGCGGTGGGTGCCGCTGGCGAGAGCCTGCTTGTTATGCCGATCGATGGTACGAAATATTCTGGCCAGATGCTCGCGGCAGCTTGTCCCGTCCTGCAGCACTGCCCCCAGATGACCATCATAGATGGGAAACAATTCGGTAAACAGATTGCCATCGAGGCTGAGCTCGTACCACTCGGCGGCACACGCACTGTAGATGTCATTGAGTGTTTCATCCCGCAGTCTGGAAGGCGGGCAGAGCCTGAGCAGGTGGTGATTCCTGCAGATGGCGGCCCAACTATCTTCTTCAACGAGAAAATTGTTGCGCACACTGTGCCTGACTGCACGCATCATGCGCACCGGATCGTGGGTGATGCGCTTGTCAGCAGAGCCGATTATCCTGATGATGCCTTGGTCGAGGTCGGCCACGCCGCCCACGTAATCAATGATCGTGCGATTTTCTATCTCGTAGAACAGGGCGTTGATGGTGAGGTCGCGGCGCAGGGCATCCTCATCCGGCGTACCGTAGGTATTGTTGGGCGCCAGAATTGCTTCCGGGCCATCGATATCGTGTTCGCTGAGTGACCGCAGGGTTGAGACCTCGATGGTCTTTCTGTTCTTAAAAAAGACCTGAACGAGTCTGAAGCGCCGGCCGATGGTGCGGCTGTTGTTGAACAGCCTGCGTATCTGCCCCGGTCGGGCGTCTGTTCCGATGTCGAAATCTTTGGGTGTTTTGCCCAGGTAGAGATCCCGGACGCCACCACCGACCAGATAACTGGCAAAACCAGCCCGGTTCAGCGTGCGCATGACATAGAGCGCCTCGTCATCGATCATGTCCGGTCTGATTGGATGCGCGGACGGCTCGATGATATTAGGCGTGGCGGTCATCTTGGGAGGCGGACGGTGGGAGCGCAGGTCTGACTGAATCGGGTTAAGCGGCAGGAGGGGAAAAGCCGCACTTTTCCCGGTAAACTGATTCGGCCTGGTTGATGAACTGTTTGAAGATCTCGGCCACCGACAGGATCGATTTCATCTTATAGGTATTCTCACCGGAGAAGAAGAGCCCCTTTTCGAGATCTCCTTCACGCGCGGCATTGAGCCGATCGTTAATGCAGTAATGGTAGTCGCATTTTTTCAAACACTTGAGTTTGCATTTCTCGGCGGTGACGTCCATGCCTTTGGCAACAGCCCGGACAAATGGTGAATTGAGAGCCCGACCGGGAAGCCCCACCGGTGAGGTGGTAAGAACGATATCTTCTTTTTTGGCATCCAGATAGGCCTGTTTGAATTCATCTGAGACTGGGCATTCCTTGCTCAATACGAAGCGGGAGGCGATCTGAATGCCGTCGGCCCCGTATTTCTCCATCATTTCCGCCATCTCGTAGCCGTTGGTGATGCCTCCGGCGGCAATGAGCGGGATCTTCTTGACCACATCTCTGATCGGGGGGAAAATGGTGCGCAGGGGTTTATCGGTTCCGAGATGCCCGCCGGCCTCCTTGGCCTCAACGATAACTGCTGCGGCCCCGAGCTTTTCCGCCAGTCTGGCCAGTGTCGGTGAAGAAACGATCATAGCGATCGGAACGTTGTACTTTTTGCCGATCTTAAAAATGTCCCTGGAAAATCCGGCCCCGGTGATGATCAGGTCCACTCCGGCCTCGATGGACTCGGTAACCAGTTCATAGAAATTCTTGACGGCGTACATGATGTTCACGCCGATGATGCCGTCGGTTGCGGCTTTCGCTTTGAGAACGTCTTCCTTGAGTTCATCGGCGAGGATACCGGAGCCGCCGATCACACCAATACCTCCACAATCGGCCACCGGAACGGCAAGGGCGGAAGTCGACACGCGAATGGACATGCCGCCCTGAATCAGAGGTATTTTCGCTTTAAGATTGGCGATTTGAAGTGATGGTAATTTCATAATGGGGTGCTACTCCTTTAACCGTTGAGCCTTTCGAGCCTCGATAATGCCTATTGCGGTACTATTTGTCAAGCAATGTCTCTTCCGGGCCGCCGGTTAAAAGAGGCCGCTGGAGACCTGAGCTGTCTTATTGGTTTGATTAAAAACAACATTATTACAAAGGTATAGACTGTGTCGTGCGGTCTCGCGGGGATCACCTTCAGGCTCACTGCTGCTGCTTGACAAATTTATAACTTTGAGGTTAACTTATCTGTTTTTCAATTAATATCTGGAGGCAATCAATTGAAAATCAAAGCCCTGAACGGCTTTAAGGACATAATGCCTGACGATGTACTCCTCTGGAGGCAGGTGGAAGAGAGTGCCAGAACTGTTCTCGAGCGGTTTCATTTTGCCGAGATACGAGTACCTGTTCTGGAGAAGACGGAACTGTTTTCCCGTTCCATCGGCGCCGACACCGATATCGTCGAAAAAGAGATGTACACCTTCGTTGACAAACAGATCACTATGCGCCCGGAAGCCACGGCCTCACTGATGCGGGCTTATATAGAACACAATATGCATGGTCGCAAAGCGGTGCAAAGGCTTTTCACCATCGGTCCCATGTTCAGGCATGAGCGTCCGCAAAAAGGGAGGCTGCGCCAGTTTCACCAGCTTGATGTGGAAGTGCTCGGTTCGGCGAGCCCCCGGCTCGATGCCGAGTTGATGAGCCTGGGAGACTGCCTGTTCAGCGAACTTGGCGTATCCACCTCGCTGGAGATCAACTCTCTCGGCTGTCCGGACTGCAGACCTCAGTATCGCCGCGTATTGCTTGCTTTCATAGAGGAGCGGCTGGACCAGTTGTGTGAGGACTGCAGGAGGAGAAGCCAGAGGAATCCCTTGCGGGTCCTCGACTGCAAAAAGCAGGGCTGCCGCGTTCAGGTCCAGGATGCCCCTTCGGTGATCGACTATCTCTGCGAGATTTGTTCGATTCATTTCACTGAAGTGAGAAGGAATCTCGATCTCCTCGAAGTCGACTATGCGGTGAACAAATTTATGGTACGGGGACTCGATTACTATGTCCGGACCACCTTCGAGTTCGTCACCGACCAGCTTGGGGCCCAGTCAGCGGTCTGCGCCGGCGGACGCTACGATGGGCTGATCGAGATGCTCGGCGGCCCCAAAGTGCCGGGCATCGGATTCGCCATGGGGATCGAGCGGCTGGTGCTGCTCGTGAAGCGGCTCGGGGGCCATGGGGAGCTAAACGAGGAAATTGATGTTTTTATCGCTGGTCTTGGTGAAGAAGCTGCCGATTACTCCTTTAAACTGATGCACGGGTTGAGAGCAATAGGGCTGCGGGTGGATATGGATCTTGATACCCGAAGCCTGAAGAGCCAGATGAAACAGGCCGACAGGGGCGGCGCTGGCTATACGGTGATCGTCGGCAGTCAGGAGCTTGACAAGCAGCAGGTGGTGCTGCGCAATATGAAGACCGGCGAGCAGACCGATCTGAAAATCGATGCGCTTACTGACTTTTTCAGCGCGGCCTTCGGTTTGTAAGGGGCGCAGCCAAATTGTACCACGACGAGTAACTAACGGATTGAACGAACCCCGACAGGAATGAGCATGATTGATTCAATGGGAACAATGCGCAGGACGCATCACAATAATGAACTGAACCTGGCCCAGGTAGGCGAAACGGTGACCCTGATGGGCTGGGTGCTTCGCAGGCGAGACCATGGCGGAGTCATCTTTATCGACTTGAGGGACCGGCGCGGCTTGACCCAGGTGGTGTTCAACCCGGAGGTGAACCCCGAAGTCCATGCCAAGGCTCACCAGCTGCGCAGTGAGTGGGTTATCGCCGTGCAGGGGAAAGTGGAGCCACGGCCCGGTGATATGGCCAACCCCAAACTGGCCACCGGCGCCATAGAAGTTCTGGTAGATACGCTCAAGATACTTAACACCAGCGAGACCCCGCCGTTTCCATTGGATGAGGACACCGAGGTGTCGGACAACCTGCGCCTTCAATATCGCTACCTGGATCTGAGAAAGCCGGAGATGAGCGCCAACCTGATGATCAGGCACCAGGCCGTGCAGACCATCAGGCAGTACCTGAACGACCAGGGATTCATCGATATCGAAACACCGATGCTGACCAAATCGACACCCGAGGGAGCACGGGACTACCTGGTTCCGAGCCGGGTCAACGCCGGCCGTTTCTTCGCCTTGCCCCAGTCCCCTCAGCTCTTCAAACAACTGCTGATGATTGCCGGCATGGACCGCTATTACCAGATTGTCAAATGTTTCCGGGATGAAGACCTGCGGGCCGACCGCCAGCCGGAATTCACCCAGATAGACATGGAGATGTCCTTTGTCGATGAAGAACAGGTGATGGGTGTGGTCGAAGGCATGATTGCAGAACTCTTCCACCAGACCCGCTCCATCGATGTGCAGCCTCCATTTACCCGAATAACCTATGATGAGGCGATGGCCCGTTTCGGTACCGACCGGCCGGACACCAGGTTCGGCCTGGAACTGGTCGATCTGACCGCTATCGCTGCCGGCTGTGACTTCAAGGTGTTTCGTTCGGCGGCGGACAGCGGCGGCACGGTGCGGGCTATAAATGCCAAGGGCTGTGGAACATTCACCCGCAAGGAGCTGGATGATCTGACCGAATTCGCCATCCAGTTTGGCGCCAAGGGAGTGGCCTGGGTGAAAATCAAAGAGGACGGCAGCTGGCAATCGCCCATAGCCAAATTCTTTGCAGCCGAGGAACAGCAGCAGATCGTTGAACGTCTCGAGGCCGAACCGGGGGATGTTCTTTTTTTCGGTGCCGACAGCAGCGCCATCGTCTTTCAGGTGCTCGGAGAGTTGCGCAACGAGTTGGCAAGGCGGCTTGAACTGCTCGACAAGGACAGGTTCGATTTCGTCTGGGTCACCGATTTTCCGCTGGTTGAGTATGACGACAAGGAGAAGCGCTATCAGGCCTTGCACCACCCCTTCACAGCTCCCCGGGAGCAGGATATAGAAAAGCTGGAGCGGGAGCCCGGGGACGTCTATTCACGGGCTTACGACCTGGTACTCAACGGCAATGAGATCGGCGGCGGATCGATCCGTATTCACGATCCCGATATCCAGATGCAGGTCCTCAAAGCATTGTCAATCAGCGCGCAAGAGGCCGAGGAAAAATTCGGATTCCTGCTTAAATCTCTGCGCTTTGGCGCTCCGCCGCATGGCGGTATCGCCTTTGGCCTGGATCGGTTGCTGATGCTGATCACCGGCAGCGACTCGATCAGAAATGTAATCGCCTTTCCTAAAACCCAGAAAGCCACCTGTCCGCTCACCGATGCACCTTCACCGGTGGCCCGCAGGCAGCTTACCGAACTGCATATCAGGCCGGACTGGAAAGAGTAGCCTCTACCAGCCGTGCGCGGCGAGCTGGACAAAAAACAGGTAGCTGATCAGCAGTACTGACAGAGAAATGGTGCAGGTGGCCGCAGCGGCCAGGAGTATTTCTCTGCGGTCGGCCCACATGCGGTGGAGCCGTTTTCTGAGCTGTGACAGCAAGCGGTTGGCAAAAACGTTGTCAACCCTGCCCGCGCCGGACAGAGTGAAATCCGTCGGCATACTCACATCCTGTATCTGTTTCATTATCATTCTCCCCTTTTTCTGGATAACGGCACGAGTTCCAGGCGACCAGCCACTTCAGGCCCGAGCGGGGGTCCGGCGGCGG
>JARRLH010000024.1:8535-25367 GCA_037387205.1 Desulfofustis sp. | reverse complement strand
TGCCGCCGACGAAGTTAGCTGCGGCACCATGCATCTCCTGTTGCCACTGAATGTGGTGGACGATCTTCGGGGGGACGAGACCGGCATCGAGGTGGCGGACGGGAGCACTGAGAGCCCGGAACCTGTCGTCATGGATAAAAACGGCAGCCGGCCCGAGACGTCGGGCCTGGATGTGTCGGTTGAGGCAGCGACTAAGATACTGCTCTTTGAAGCTTCCTCGACCCATGTACCAGGAATTCTGGCTGCACTTGAAAGCGCAGGCATCGAGGTGGAGCGCATATCACCTGTCGAGGAGTTATCCAGAAGCGACCTGGTTGCCTATTTCGCCGTTCTCCTGGTGGTCGACAAACTCGATGAAATCAGTCTTGGAATGGTGATCAAGCTTAAATCGTACTCTTCTATTCCGCTGCTGGTCGCGGCCACGCAATGGACCCAGACGGGCGTGATGAAAGCGCTGCGGTATGGCGTGGATGATATAGTGATGCTGCCGGCGGAGAACGAAGAACTTGTACAGAAGTTCGGCGGGCTGGAGCCGCTTACGGTGTGAAGCCTCACTCCGGGAATTTTACTCCTCCCACCTGCCGTCGATTTCTTTTTTCTTGATTTTTTCCAGCAATGTCGTGCGTTTGAGGCAGAGCATCCGGGAGGCTTCCTTTTTGTTGCCCGAGGTGAATTTAAGGGCCTTGATGATGAGATCTGTTTCGAATTCGTTGATGAGCTCGTTGAAATTAATCGGTCCGTTCTGGAAATCAATAGAGGGGGTGGGAGGGGCTGAAAGCGCAAAAAGGGCGGCCCGCTCAGCGCTTATGTCATTTTCCGATCGGCAGGCCGGAAGAATCTGGCTGCTCACCTGTTCCTGCTCTAATTCCAAATGAGCGGTGATCTTTGATGGCAGGTGATGGGGATAAATTCGTTTGCCGCTGTAGAGTATAGACATATGCTGGACGAGATTCTCGAGTTCTCTGACATTGCCTCGCCACTGGTGATTGACCAGGATATCAAGCGCTTCGGGCGTAAATACGATTTTGTCCCTTCCTCTGCCGATGGAGTAGCGTTCGATGAATGTTTCGAGCAGAAGAGGAATGTCCTCAGCCCTGGTCCTCAGGGGCGGCACCTCCAGAGGAATCACGCTAAGACGGTAATAGAGATCCTCTCGGAAGCGACCTTCCTTCACCAATTCCTCCAGGTCACAATGAGTGGCGGCGACAATCCTGGTGTTTACGGGGGTCGCTTTCAGCGAGCCAACAGGCTCAAACTCACGCTCCTGGATGACGCGCAGCAGTTTGGCCTGAAGGTTCGGTTTCATATCGCCAATCTCGTCGAGAAACAGGGTTCCGTTATCGGCATATTGGATTCTTCCGGTTTTGTTCTGACCGGCCCCGGTAAAAGAGCCTTTCAAATGTCCAAAGAGCTCGCTTTCAAGCAGTTCATCCGGTATTGCGGCGCAATTGACGGGCACGAAATTATGCCTGCACCTGCTGCTCTTTTGGTGAATCGCTTTGGCCACCAGTTCTTTTCCGGTTCCGGATTCCCCCCTGATGAGCACGGTTGAATAGTCATCTTCCGCCACCCGTTTTATAATCTCGAACAGCTCAATCATTGCCGGGCTGTCACCTATGAAACCGGAGACTGGGACGGATTTGATTTTCTGATTCGGACTGGCTGCCGTATCTTTGCAGCGGAAAAAAGTGAGACAATGGCTGACGCAGAAGATTACCTCAGCAGGTTGGATGGGAAAAGTAAGATGGAAGAATGGGGTGCTGGTGCGGTGAATGTGCTGATCAGCGGCTGACTGATCGTCTACCAGAAGAACAATGGCAAGATTTTTGAATTCCGTGCAGATCTCCCTCAGCAGGCGGTTGATGGGTAATCCCGATTGAATTCTGCTGTCCAAAAAGAGTATAGAGTAAGGTTTGCGGCGCAGTTCGGACAGCACGGCATCACCGTTAACCCGGTCCTGGACCACGCCTGAAAACCGGTTGGCGATAGGCTCGACAAGCAGGTCCGGATCGGTTTGCTCGGCTAAAACATGCAGTATGTATTGTGAGCTGCTCATCGAATCAGGTTATGGACAGAATTGATGGTAATCTTCCCAGAGAATCTCATGTCAAAAAATGGACACGAAAACTTACGCCACAGACTATATCATAGTGGATGATGTACAAACAAGTAAATAACGGCAATTGTATATAAAACTGAGGAAATTTTATGCACCAAGGCAAAGGATGGCAAAGAAAATCTGCGTATTTATCAAAAATATGACACTTGTTTTCCCGGTAATGAAAAGTGAGAAGTCGGCACCTGCTCTCATTAAACTGGTTAAACTGATAGTAGTGGGGCTGCTGGTCTGCAGTATATTTTTTTATTTGCCAGCCTGCTTCAGTGCCACACAGCAGGAAACTCTTGCTGCTGCTGTCGACTATATCATTGACGGAGATTCTCTGGTCATCCGACGAGACACCAAGACGATGGAGGTCAGGTTGTGGGGGATCGATGCCCCCGAATATGATCAGCCTGACAGCGATTCCGCCAAGGCCGCTCTGATGAAGCTGGCCCTTGAGCGCCGGGCGAAGGTTCAGATAAAATACCGGGACCGTTATGGCCGCTATGTGGCATTGCTTTATATCGATGGCCTGAACGTCAATGAGACAATGGTAAGAACTGGACACAGCTGGGTCTACGAGCGATATTGTGATGAGCCATTGTGTGAGAGCTGGAAAAGATTAGAGGATGAGGCCAGGAAAAACAAACGTGGTCTTTGGGCCGGGAGCAACCCTGTAGCTCCATGGCGATGGAAAGCCAGACGCTGAACAACCATGTGAGCCATTTGCAAAACGATCTCTGCGCCCAAACTCTGCGTTATGCTTAAAATTTTATCCTCGGAATATTAATCATATGCATGTGGTAAAATTTCTCGTATGCCTCGATGTTGAACGAAAATCTTAGTTTGTAAAAGGCTCATGTTTAAACAAAATTGCAGATCTGTTAAAACGGATCCAGTATTGCAGGATCTTAACAACAATTCCAGACCCTGGAGAACGCATATGAACCTGAGGAGTTACTCCGGAATAAGTGTTGCGCTGCTGGCACTGGCACTGTCCTCCGCTCCTGCGCTCGGCGATGAGGCCAGCCCGGCGATCCAGCAGAATATAGACAACCTTATACGCACCAACAGCTGTGCCGGTTGCGACCTGCGAGGTGCCGATCTGAATCGGATGATCCTGTCCGGTGCGGATCTTTCCAATGCTGATTTGAGCGGGGCCACGTTTTTTCTTGCCGATCTTTCCGGAGCCAATCTGAGCGGAGCAAATTTGCGGGATGCTAAATTTGGTGGTGCAGACCTTGCCGACGCCGATCTCAGGGGAGCAGATCTGCGCGGAGCTCTGCTCGATGGCGCCTTTCTCAAAGGCTCCATTATGGATGGGAAACTGATTGAGCCGGACTCGTCGCGCCCTGAGCTGCAGGCCGAGACCACTGAAAAAATCTATGTTCCCGATGAGACTGAGCCTAAAGAGCTGAGGCCCCAGGAACAAGTTGCCGCAGCTGATGCCCAAGATCAAACTGACGACCCTGAATCTGGAGAAGTCGTTCAGGCCAATGAAATGGAAACGAGCAGCCTCCGGGAAGTGGACGACCAGCATGCCTCAGTTGAAGAGGCCGAAACCGTAAAAACAGAGACTGCTGACCTCCCGCCACAGAGCAACGACCAAGACGTGCCGAAAGAGCTGACTGATCAGAAAAAGACCGTGGCCGCTCCTGAGAGTTCTGAACCTGAGGGCGCCGCACTCGCTCCACCATCTGCGCCAGCGCCGCCGGTCAAAACGGCAGCCCCGGTTAAGCAGGCCAAGGTTGACTCTGCAGCCCAGCAGCCCCCCGCGCCCCCGACCGAGACAGCAGAGGGAACTCCTGAAGTAATGGAAACAGTCGCCATGACGAAAACCGAGGAAAAAGAACCGGTGCCGGAAGTAAACCAATCCGCCAGGGTCGATACGGTCCAGGAAAAAGCAGAGCACGCCGAAGATGGCGCTGCGGCTACCGCTGCCCTCAAAAAGAAAATGATCGAGAAACTGCTCGATACGAATAGCTGCTATGAATGCGACCTGACAGGTGTGGATCTGTCTGGAAAAGATTTGAGCGGCGCTGATCTTGAAGGCTCTGATCTGAGCGGGGCGATCCTTAACAAAACCGATCTAGCTGGGACAAATCTCAAAGGAGTATCCTTGCGGGGCGCCCAGCTGATAGACGCCGATCTGCGCAGAGCAGATCTCTATAAGGCGGATCTCAGCGATGCCGATCTGACCGACGCCGATTTCAGAGGAGCCCTGACAGATGAGGCCGATTTCAGCGGGGCACTGGGATATCAGCCAGCCTTAATGGTCGAGTAACGGCCTGCATTGCCAATGCAGCTGGCCGGGGGGCCGCAAGCCGCCGCTTCAGGAGGGAAGGAGCTCAACAGATATCGACAACGGTAAGCTCGTAGGTTAGATGGTGGCCTGCCAAAGGGTGATTGTAATCGAGCACGACCACGTCTTCTCTGATCTCAATTATTGTCACTGGCACCCTCTCTTCAACCCCGTCTTTTTCTACTTTCTGGGAGAGAATCATGCCCGGTTTCGGATCTATGCGGTCACCAAAGGTGGTTCGCGGAACTTCGTGAAGTAGATCTTTGAGACGGGGGCCATACCCCTCGTCCGGTGCAACACGGATCTTTTTGCTTTCTCCCTTTTTCATGCCGACAACTGCCATTTCCACGGTGGGTGGCAGCTCACTGTCGCCCACTTTTATTTGCATGGGCTGAGCTGACGGCACCTCGACAAATACAGCTCCATTATCCAGTTTGCCAGTGAAGGTGATGGTGATCGTATCCTGGTCTTTTACAATACTCATGCCGATGTGGTTTCCTGTGCGGGAAAATTATACGCTCAAAGCAGTGGTGTTCCTCTGCCGATCAAATGAACCAGCATAATAGTGATTGAGGTGATCAGTGTCAAATTGGCTGAGGTGGCGCAGTGCTTGACAAAATGGCCTTGGAATCATAATGTGAAGCGCTTCAACTGCTTAGATGAACTGGAGAATTCGGGAAGAGGGAGAAGGTGCAGTTCCCGAGGGATAATAAGGTTATGGTTACACTCGATTTCACTAAGTCCCCTGATGGTTTGATTCCGGCAATAGCGCAGGATTACCAGAGCGGTGCGGTGCTGATGCTTGCCTACGTTAACGAGGCCGCCTGGAAGAAAACCCTGGAGACGGGGTCGGCCCATTACTGGAGCAGATCGCGAAGCCAGATCTGGCTCAAGGGGGAGAGCTCTGGTAATGTGCAGAAGATAAAAGAAATACTGGTCGACTGTGATGCAGACTGCATCGTCTATAAAGTCGATCAGCTCGGCGGAGCGGCCTGTCATAAAGGATATCCCACCTGCTTTTTTAGAAAGCTTGAGGGCGACAGGCTGGAAATTATAGAAACACAGGTATTTGACCCGGCAGAGGTATACGGTTCGAAAGGTTGAGTTGCGGAGCAGGTTATGAATGTATTGAAACTGGGATTACCGAAGGGCAGCCTCGAGAAGGCCACAATCGAATTGTTCGAGAAGGGCGGTTGGCTGATCAAACCGGCTGCGAGAAATTATTTTCCCACGATAGACGACCCTGAACTTGATTGTTCGATCTGTCGCCCCCAGGAAATGTCGAGATATATCGAGAGCGGGATGCTCGATGCTGGAATAACCGGAAAGGACTGGACCCAGGAAAACGGTTCCGATGCGATAATTGTTGCCGACCTCGTCTATTCCAAGGTCAGCAATAAACCGACCCGATGGGTCATAGCCGTGGCCGGCGATTCTTCCATCAAGACAATTGAAGATCTGCAGGGCAAGAAGGTGGCGACCGAACTGGTCAATGTCACCACCCGATTTTTCCAGGAAAAAAACATCGATGTCTATATAGAATTTTCCTGGGGTGCGACCGAGGCCAAAGTGGTCTCCGGACTGGCGGACGCGGTAGTCGAGGTCACCGAGACGGAGAGCACCATCAGGGCTCACGGTTTGAGAATCATACATGAGCTGATGCAATCCAATACCCAGCTGATTGCCAACAAGGACGCCTGGGAGGATTCCTGGAAACGGAAAAAAATCGAAAATATTTCCATGCTGCTCCAGGGCGCCTTGAGAGCTGACCGGATCGTGGGTTTGAAAATGAATGTGAAGAACGAAGACCTGGACCAGGTAGTGCGGATTTTACCGAGCCTCAATGCCCCGACTATTGCAAATCTTTACCAGACTGACTGGTTTTCTGTTGAAACGGTGGTTTCCGAGGACATGGTCAGGGATCTGATTCCGCGTCTGATCGAAAAGGGCGCAGAAGGTATCATTGAGTATCCGTTGAACAAGGTTATCTGAATCTGACCGAGTGCCCCCATGAACCTTAATGATGCCACTTTTCAGTTAAGTGTTCACCATCTCAGGCAGCTGCCCGACGAGGATCTCCCGGAAATTGCTTTTGCCGGAAGGTCCAATGTCGGTAAGTCAAGCCTGCTCAATGCCCTGTTTAACCGCAAGAATTTTGTCAAAGTGAGTTCCCGGCCGGGCAAAACACAGGGCCTTAATTTTTTTCTTATCCCCGGAACCTGCCATTTCGTAGATCTGCCTGGCTACGGGTATGCGAAGGTTTCAAAACAGATGCAGGCCCACTGGGGCGCACTCATTTCATCTTATCTCGAAAACCGCGGGCAATTGCGACTGGTCGTGGTCATCATGGACCTGCGGCATGAAGCTAAACAGCGGGATCGGGAATTGCTGCTCTGGCTTAAACAGCGCGAGGTACCTTCTCTTGCCGTCTACACTAAAGCCGATAAGTTATCGGGTAATAAAAGAGCACAAAGGGCGGCCGCACTTGATGCCGGCCACGGACTCGACCCTGAAGAAAGAGTGATCTTTTCAGCGGCCACCAAATTAGGCAGAGATCAGCTTCTCGCAAAGCTGGAACATTGCCTGGAGCCCTCATAGAGGTTTTGCCGTAGTCCAAATATTGCGGCATGAAAATAAATTACCTATGATTTTTATTGCTTATCCCCGACTTTGCCGCGAATGATTGTGTCTCTGGTAAAATAATCTTGCCAGTGGGCGAGGGATACATTAGAATCCCGGTGCTGCATATAAACCTTTATTGGAGTGTGAAATGTCGCCGTATTCCGAACTGCCGTGCTGGGTTATCATGAACTGTGGAGATAACAACAAGTGTCCTGCCAAGGAGCAGCCTCAGCTAAACTGCTGGGATATCTTCAGCGAAGTCGATGAAAAGGTTTTTAATATATGCCAGGATTGTCTGGTCTACCTCTCGCGGCAGGAAGAATCGATTCTGAGCAGACAGGAAATGGATCAGATCATGCTGGCAAAAGGTATTGATGTCGGCGCCTTGAGCGCAGGTATGGCGGTCAATTCCGACAACTGATACATATTCTGAGGCAGGCTGTAAGCAGCTCTTCTGTCAATCGGCGTCACGCTTCAAAACAGCGAGAAAGGCGTTTTGGGGGATGTCGACGTTGCCCACCGTTTTCATTCGCTTCTTTCCGGCTTTCTGTTTCTCCAGCAGTTTTCGCTTTCTGGTAATGTCCCCCCCGTAGCATTTCGCGGTGACGTCCTTGCGCAGCGCTGATATATTGGTACGGGCGATGATCGTAGAACCAATGGCTGCCTGAATGGCGATCTTGAACATCTGGCGGGGTATTTCCTCTTTCAGTCTCTCACAGGCACTTAATCCTCTTGCCCTGGCGTTGGAACGATGAACCAGCTGGGACAGCGCATCGACCACCTCACCATTGACCAGGATATCGAGTTTGACCAAGTCACTGGCACGGTAGTCGAGCAGTTCATAGTCGAATGAACCATACCCCTGGGTAATCGACTTGAGCCTGTCGTAGAAATCGTAAATGGCTTCGGCCAATGGCAATTCGCAGGTAAACTCTATTCTTCCGGGGGTAGGGTAGTGATAATTGGTATTCTCCCCCCTGCGTTCCATACACAGAGTCATCACCGCGCCCATGTAGCGCTCCGGGATAAGAATCGAGGCTCGTATGTAGGGTTCTTCCACCTTATTGATTGTCGCCGGGTCGGGGAAATGGGCGGGGTTGTCAACCAGTAACTCGCTCATGTCGCTGAGAGTGAAGCGATAGCGTACCGAGGGAACCGTGAGGATAAGAGATATGTCAAACTCACGCTCCAGCCGTTCCTGAACCACTTCGAGATGAAGGAGTCCCAGAAATCCGCAGCGAAACCCGAAGCCGAGCGCTGCGGATGAATCTTTCTGAAAGCTCAGCGCAGCATCGTTGAGCTGCAGTTTTTCAAGAGCGGCGCCAAGATCCTCATAATCGTCTGAAGAGATCGGGTAAATGGATGAAAAGACGACGGGTAATACCTCTTTAAATCCGGGCAGGGGAGCGTCACATCTATTTTCGGTGTGGGTGATGGTATCGCCGGGTTTGGCGTCGAACACTGTCTTGATTCCGGCCAGCACATATCCGACATCGCCGGCCTGAAGTTTTTTCTGCGGTTCTTTCTTTACTCTGAAATAGCCAACTTCCTCAACCCGGTGGGATGCCCCGGTGGACATGAAGGTGATCTGATCGCCCGCTTTAACGGTGCCGTTTATTACCCGGCAGGAGACAATAGTGCCACGGTAGGCATCGTAGTTGGCATCGAAGATCAGTATTTGCAGCGGGGCGGCGGGATCTCCTTCGGGCGGAGGAAGGTGATTGACGATGGCCTCGAAGATCTGTTCGACGCCCTGGCCAGATTTAGCAGAACAGAGTTGAATCATATCGCTGTCAAGTCCCAGATCCTCCTCGATCTGGAGGCTCACCGTCTCTGGTTCGGCCGAAGGCAGGTCGATTTTGTTGATCACCGGGATCACTTCAAGATCGTTCTCCATGGCCAGGTAGAGATTGGCGAGCGTCTGCGCCTCCACACCCTGGGCGGCATCGACGATCAGCAGGGCGCCTTCGCAGGCGGCAAGTGCTCGTGAAACTTCGTAACTGAAATCGACATGGCCTGGGGTGTCGACCAGATTCAAAGCATATACCTTACCGTTCTTGGCCTGGTAGGGCAGACAGATGGTCTGGCTTTTTATGGTGATGCCCCGTTCGCGTTCGATGTCCATATTGTCAAGGAGCTGATCCTTGAACTCTCTCGCGGAGATCAGACCACAGAGTTGAATCATGCGATCAGCAAGAGTAGATTTGCCGTGATCTATGTGCGCTATAATGCTGAAATTACGTATATGTTCTATCATATGGAGCTGCGTTGAGACGTGGGTCTACGGGGAAACTGTTAAAAAGAAATCGTAAATAGCATAGAATCAGAAAATTGGAAAATAAAAAATTAATCTGAAAAATGAGCACGGTAGGGTATATAATTCAGGTGCGATATCCCCTGCTTCCAGGTGAAAAGCACATTATAATTGCACTTTCCTTTCATTAAGGTAGTATTCTAATTCTTTTGGTCTTTTGAATATCGCCCCAAGCTTGCCTTGGAGATCACTATAGATGAGCAAAAAGAATAATTCAACAAAGTCGGAAGTCGAACCGCATGAAAACCCGCTGGTGGCGATTTCCGATGATGATAATCTGCCCGTTCTCAGCAATCCTGCTCTGCACCGTTATCTGCAGGAAATAAGCCAGTACGAGCTCCTCTCTCGCGAGGAAACCGAAGATTTAGCCATCCAATTTAGGGAGACCGGTGACCCGAATGCCGCGTATCGCCTGGTGTCCTCGAATCTGCGCCTGGTAGTCAAAGTGGCGATGGATTTTCAGAAATACTGGATGCAGAACTTCATGGATCTGATTCAGGAGGGTAATGTCGGACTGGTGCAGGCGACCAAGAAATTCGATCCCTACCGGGGCGTAAAGTTTTCCTATTATGCCGCCTACTGGATCAGAGCCTACGTGCTGAAGTTCATTATGGACAACTGGCGTCTGGTCAAAATCGGCACCACCCAGGCTCAGCGCAAGCTGTTCTTCAGTCTCAACAAAGAGAAGAAACTGCTCGAAGCCCAAGGCTTCAAACCTGAACCCAAACTTCTGGCCGAACGGCTCAACGTCAAGGAAAAAGAAGTCGTTGAAATGAGCCAGCGCATGGACAGCTGGGATGTTTCCTTGGAAAGCCCGGTGAAGAATGATTCGGATGACGAGCAGAAAAGCTTCATACCCAGTGATGATCCGAGCATTGAATCAAAAATTGCCGGCAAGGAAATGAAGCTGCGTTTGGCCGAGTTGCTGGAGCAGCTCAAGGAGCATCTCAACGATAAAGAGCGGATGATTCTCGAAGACCGACTGCTCACCGATGAACCCATGACCCTTCAGAACATCGCCGATAAATTCGACATATCCCGCGAGCGCGTGCGGCAGATTGAGGTAAATCTTCTGGCCAAGATGAAAAAATATCTTGAGTCAGAAATGCCTGATATCGTTGACTTTTTTGATGGTGAAAAAATCATCGTCAACGCCTCTGACTGATTTTTCTTTCTTTCCAACACCTCAACTTTATTCCCCCACCAGACGAAGATGAATGTACCTTTGCTTGACCTCGGACCCACACTTGAGGAACAGAGACAGGAAATCGTAGAGAAAGTCATCGAGGTCGTTGACTCGACCCGTTATATACAGGGACCTGAAGTCGAGGGACTCGAGGCAGAAATAGGCGAATACTGTGAAGTTTCCGGTGCGATAGGCGTTTCCAGCGGAACCGACGCACTTCTTGTATCCCTGATGGCGCTTGATATAGGACCGGGAGACCTGGTTCTTACCACACCCTATTCATTTTTCGCCACCATGGGGGTAATTATCCGTCTGGGGGCAATTCCCGTATTTGCCGACATCGATCCGGTTACCTTCAATATCGATCCCCTCAAGGTTGAGGAAGTGCTTGCTGCAGATAGCACCGGAAAGATAAAAGCAATAATTCCCGTCCATCTTTACGGGCAGTGCGCCGATATGAGTTCCATTATGGAGATAGCCGGGCACCGCGGAATTCCAGTGATTGAAGATGCAGCTCAGGCCATCGGTGCCGAAACTGTTTTTTCAGGCAACGGTGAAAACGGCTGGAGGAAAGCCGGGTCGATGGGCTTGGCAGGCTGCTTCTCCTTTTTTCCAAGCAAGAACCTCGGAGCCATAGGAGATGGCGGGATGGTGGTCAGTCGAGACGAGGAATTTGCCCACAGGGTCAGGCTCCTCAGAAATCACGGTGGGGAACCCAAATACTACCATAGCGTCGTAGGTGGCAATTTCAGGCTGGACCCTATTCAAGCGGCCGTTTTGAGGATAAAACTGAAACGCCTGGAGCAGTGGCATCGTCTGCGCCGGGAGAACGCAGCCAGGTACAACGCCCTGTTCAGTGGAGAATGGTCCCGTGGTTCTCTTCCTGTTTCAACTCCCATAGCAGTAAGTGACGGTCTAAGCACCGGCGCCGGTGAGGAGCGCAATTTTCATATCTATAACCAGTATGTCATCCGTGCAGAAAAACGTGATGAATTGCGTGAATGGTTGCAGCAGCGCCGGATTGCCACTGAGATCTACTACCCGCTCGGGCTTCACCAACAGAAGTGTCTCACTGACATTCTCACTCCTCCGCCGATGATTCAGACCGAAAAAGCGGCCGCGGAAACTCTCGCCTTGCCCGTCTATCCAGGCCTGACCTCGGAAATGCAGGAATATGTTGTAAAATCTATTGCACAATTTTATAGATAGTACCTATAGAAGCAAACTGCCGTGCGGAGTTTCAGAACCGCGATGAGAAAGTGGTTTTTGAAGTCCACCTTCTTGGTCTCGTTCATGGCTACGTGGGCATCAATTTTATTCGGAGACGGCTGTCCGGGCTGAACGGCTTTGTGATCCAACCTCTACCCCATCTGATTTTCAGGTATTTTTTCCTTCCTGTCAGCATAAGTCTCTGCCTTTTGGTCCTCTTGCTCCACGCCGCTCCTCCGACGCCGGAAAAATCCGTTACCATCGTTAATCAGGAGGCTGAAGACCCCTCCTGGAAGCAACGGTGGGATGAAGCCCGAGCTCTTGTTCAGCAGCAGAAATTCACGGAAGCCATCGACAAATATCAGGAAGTGCTCGACAAGAAGCCGTACATCGAGGAAGTAAAATGGGAGCTCAGTAACAGCTACATCGAGATTGAGGACTATGGCCAGGCTTTGGTTATTATTGAAAGCCTGGTGGAGACATCCCCGGAAAGAATTGATTACCTGGTAAGTGGAGGTGAGGTTGCCCTGGCACTGGGAAAGACCGACCTCGCATCTAGATTTTTTGGTCGTGCGCTAGCCCTGGATCCCGGCGGGCCGGCGTCGGAGGATGCCCTGCTGGGTTTGATAGCTTCTTTCACCGAACAGGGTAAGGGGGAATTGGCCATTCCTCTGATGGAGCAGCTTTATCAGAGGGGAGTGCTGGGGCAGGACTTTACCCTTGAACTTGGTCGTCACTATGCCCGGCAGAATGAATATCCACGAGCAGCGCACTATTATTCAGAGCTGGTAGAAGCATATCAGGTGGAGCCTGCCGTCCGCCTAGAAGCGGCAGACGTGTTCGATAAATCCGGCAAGAGCCAGGCGGCCGCCGAGCAGCGGGAGCTTTACCTGCAGACAGAACCAGAAGACCATGAGGTAAGAATCAAGCTGGCAGATTCCTATAATGAACAGAAAGAGGTCCGTAAGGCTCTTCCACACATGCTTTTTCTGCTCGAGAAACAGGTGCGGAGAGAAGAGTATCTGCTGGCGGTGGCCCGTATTTATCTCCTGAGTCTGGGCAGGACTGACAGGGCTCTGCAGTTTTTTGAACAATACCGAGAAGAATTTCCGGACGGGACTGATGTTTCCTCCGAAATTGCTACCCTGCAGCTGATAGTGGCCAACGACCTGCTGGCCATTGTGGAGAATGACGGCGTGTGGATGTTGTGGAGAGATCTTGCCAGGTTGACGCCAGATCGAATCGGCATTTACCGGGCCATGGCCGACATGCTCGAACAGATGGGACGGGGGAAGGAGAACGATCTCATCGAGGTTCTGCAGATAATCAACATCCACGAACCCGAGGATTTTACAGTGGTGGCCCAGCTCTCGGACCTGTTTATGAAAAATAAGAAGTACAGCGATTGTCTGGCCTTTCTGGACACTACCCGGGAACATCATCAGGCTAACGGCGATTATTTTCTCCTGCGGGCCCGCTGTCAGGAGGGAAGCGGACTCGATCTTGAGCGTTTGCAAAGCTATGAAGAGTATTTGCAGATCAACCCCGCGGATGAGACGGTAAGGGTCAAGGCTATCGATCTTGCCGGCCGGCTCGGCCTGGTCGATGAGATGAGAAAGTTTTCTACCGGCACGAACCCCAAAAGCACCTCGCAGGTGACAGCGACTCAGGAAAGCCTCTTTGACGCGCTGCTGCGCAATGGCCTGCTCGTCGAGGCCCACGATCTGTATGGGCAAGTGGTTGTCCCAACAATCGATGCAGAACAGGCAGCGAGGTTCTCAGAGGAGCTGGCGAACGCCTATCTGAAAAGTAACCGCCCGTTTGTAGCCGAACAGATTCTTAGAGCCTATGCAGCCACCTTCCCCACCAATGGATACGGCTACCTGTTGCTGGCCCAGCATCATTTACTTAGAAGCGATACCGTCAAGGCGGTAAGATGGTTGGAGGCACTGGACAGACAGCTGCAGTCATCTAAGATCGTTCTTGATCTCAAGCAGAAAAGTAGGCTGGTTCACCTGCACCTGCTGCTTGATCAAAAGCAGGGAAAAGTCGGAGTGCATCAAAGGGCGCTGGCGCATCTAAACACCCAATTGAAAGCTAATCAGATTGTTGGCCAGGATATTGAGATCCTGATTTTTGCCGCCGGCCAGTACCTGCTCACCAACCGCTACGATCAGGCTCTCACGCTTATTAAGCGTTTTCAACCCAAATTCAAGGGAGAAGAGAGACTCGACAGCCTGCGCCGCGTCATTCTGCATGACAAAAATAAAAAGACCGCACTGTTCGGCCCGGCGGATCTCACTGCTCTTTCTTACGCAGAAGGGTTAGCTTTGACCGAGTCGCTTGCGAGTTTGCGGCGCTTCCCCGAGGCCCAGATCCTCTCCGAGATGCTCAGCAGCCAATTTCCTCGATCCTTACGGGCCAAGGCAGTGCTGGCTCAAAGTGCCAAATTGGCAAGGGATTACCCCGTGGCGCTTGAGACTTATCGCTCCCTTGTCGGTGAGTATGGCGGTGAAGTTCATTTCCGAGACCAGATGCTGCGCCTTGAGAACATGCTTGGGCAGCCGAGCTCTATTTTTTCCCTCTATTCAGTATCTGCAGACGAGACGGGACGGAAGAACTCCATACGTTCGACGATCGAAGCCATGGATTATCCTGAAGCCAAGCTCATGTGGGCCCGTGCCCTGTGGTCGGAAGACAAGTGGGAGGAAGCGCTCGATGTGTATGGTCTGCTCGATACCGAACTTAAGCGCGATTTAGACCGGCTTATCGATTTACTGCAGGATCGTCCTGAACTCGGAGGACAGGTTTCGGATTATCTTTCTGGAAAAGATATTTTTGAACTATCCGAGCAGGAGTTCATCGATCTGCTGATGTCGATTGATTTTATAGCGGTCAACCTGAACAGAGAAATTAATAAGCTCAGCGCCGAGTACTACAACTACTATCGGTGGGGAAACATCGTCGACAAGGAGATGACCGCCAAATCATCTCTGAAGGCCCGCGAATTTTATCAGGCTGAGATTGATTACCAGAAACTCTTCGAAGAAGATGATGAGTTGATTGAACCGGCTTATCCCGATCTGGCAACGGTATACGGCCGACTCGGGAGAGACAAGGAAGAGACGGAACTGCTGGCAACCATAAAGGAAAAAGACCTTTTCTACCCCGAACTTTCCAAAGCAGCAGAAAAGTCGATTCGCCGGCAGCAACCTTTTTTTGCTCTTGAAGGTTTTTATAATGAAGAGGAGGGCAGAGGCGGCTTCAAAAACATCACCCAGAAATATCTCGGAGTCGGGCTCGGGGTCAAACCTACCCTTTCTCAGGAGATAGGATTCCGGTTTGGACGCAACGAGTACGGCAACAGTTTTTCCTCCACCCTTGCCAAGAGCAACTACCTGCTGGGAAATTACGCTATCCAGTTTGGAGAGAACACCGAGGGGACCTTCAAACTGGGTTTTGAGGATTTCGATACCGATGCCAGCAGCTTCCTCATCTACGATGTGCATATTAAAAGCAAACTGGAACAGCGGGTGGAGCTTTTTGGTGTGGTTACACAGAATCCCGTCGATGACACGATAGAATCGCTGGAAGACAATATTTACCGAAAAGAACTTAAATTAGGTCTCAATCTCGATTATCTGTTTGGCCTGTTCTTTGGGTTTGACCTGGGTTTTTATGATTATAACGACAGTAATGAAGGTGAGCGTTACAATTTATGGGCTGCGTACCGCTGGTTCGGAGAGCGCAGTTCGTTGGATTTAACCTACAGTTTTCTTAAGCTGCAGAACAAAATAGATAACCTCTCAGCAACTGCGGCAGACTCCGACGACGATGGCGCTGGCCTGAGCTATTGGAGTCCCGGAGATTACTGGAAGCATAGAGTGGCAGCTCTATATAAATTGGAACTCTGGCCCATGGGAAGACTGCAGAGCGGCAGCAGTTCGCTCTCGGCCATGTATGCGCTTGGCTATGAAAATGAAGATAATCTTGTGCACGAATTCGAGGCAAATATTATACTTGAAATCAATCAACCATTTTTAGTAAAAGGAACTTTCTCGACGCTTGTTTCGGATGACTATGATAATCTCAAAGGTTGAAGGGACGAGGCACCCAAAGCGGAAGCCAGGGCCGGTCCTCGCTCCTCGATCAGTTCATACGCGGGAGCATGAATTGGGCCGGCTAGAAAGAAAAGACAGGATAGAGGTAATGAAGGCTATCGAAGTAGCCCGAGGACACGGCGACTTGAAGGAGAATGCCGAATATCATGCCGCCAAAGAGAGGCAGGGTCTTATTGAAGGGCGTATCCTCGAATTGAAAGATAAACTGAGCAGGGCAGAGGTGCTAGATTGCACCAAAGTCAGCAGTGAGCGTGTGGTCTTTGGCACGGTAGTAAGCCTGCTGGACCTGGATACCGACGAAGAGATTACCTACCAGCTGCTGGGCCCCGAAGAGTCGGACGTGAAAAACGGCTCCATATCAGTACTTTCTCCTCTTGGAAAGAGTTTGATCGGCAAGGAAGTGGGGGACGAGGTCCTGGCTCAGACACCAGGTGGAAAAAGAGAATTCGAGGTAATGGACATCAGCGCCTCAGACGTATCCTGAACTCTGCTGTTTACTTCTCAGATTTTTGTCTGCATTCCTGACAGAAAGAGGGCGATAATCTGTTCTGAGGTTTCCTCCACCGTGTACTGAACATTTCCTGGGGTAGTCCAGATCCTGGATACCTCATCCAGGGCGCCAAAGAAGGCTCGCTTGGCAATATCGGGAAGGATGTCCGTTCGGTAGATTCCCGCCTCCTGACCTTTTTTGATAATAGTCGAAATCACATCGATATATTGTTTGAACGATGTATTCCTGTATTCCTTGACCAGTCGATCGCTCTGGCGCAGTTCAATGTGAATGACTTCGGCCAGGTTTTTATTCTGCTTCATGGCCGAAAGGTGCTTTTCTATGAAAATGGTCATCATTTTCACCGGATCGCTCTCCTGCTCTATAGCCTTCTCGATCTGTTCGATGATTTTGCCGATCTCTTCCTCCAGCACCGAAATGAGAATATCGAACTTGTTGTTGAAGTAGAGGTAAATCGTTCCATCCG
>JARRLH010000024.1:0-8504 GCA_037387205.1 Desulfofustis sp. | reverse complement strand
CGCAACTTTTGCCTCTTTGGCGATGTCGGATATTCTGGCGTTGAAGAAGCCCTTCTTGGCGAACACTTTGGTAGCGGATACGATTATTTTGTTGTGCTTGTCTACCGATTTCATAACGGAGGTGTAAGTGAGATAAAAAGTGAATGACTATTCATTCATCTACCCGTTGAAAATTTTTTTGTCAATTGGAAAATGGAGCGAATTTGAGTCCCCGCCAGTAATTTAGACTGACTATTTTGGATAAACTTATTAGACTGGAACTCTGCCGATAATCTTTCCTCGAAGATTATTTTTCCGATATATTAAGTGCTCGGTATTTTAGCAAAAACTCTTTAATTATTGACTCAGAAAAGAAGGGGGTCCCATGAAAGTGCTGGTGGTAGGATCAGGTGGAAGAGAGCATTCTCTGGTATGGAAAATCAAGCAGAGCAAAAAGGTTGACAAAATCTATTGTGCCCCTGGAAATGCGGGGATCAAAAAGCTTGCCGAGTGTGTCGATATATCAGCTACCGATGTGAAGAAACTGGTAGAATTCGGGGTTAAAAACGGTATAGACCTGACCGTAGTCGGACCAGAGGCATCACTGGTGGAGGGAATCGTTGATCATTTCGAAAAGAAAGGACTTCGTATATTCGGACCAACCCAGAAAGCGGCGATTCTCGAGGGCAGCAAAGTCTTTACCAAGGAATTTCTGGACAAGTACGATATCCCTACAGCTCAATTCAAAGTTTTCAAAGATCCTAAAAAGGCCAAAAAGTACATCGACAAATGCGGTGCACCGATTGTTGTCAAAGCGGACGGTCTGGCGGCCGGGAAAGGAGTCATTGTTTCTGCCACCGTGGAGGAGGCCAAGAAAGCCGTCGATCAAATCATGATCGATAAAGTGTTTGGCGATGCGGGCAAGCGGGTCGTAATTGAAGAGTGTTTGATAGGTGAAGAGGCCTCGTTTATTGCTTTTACGGACGGAAAAAGTGTGCTGCCTCTGCCCACCTCACAGGATCACAAGCCTATTTTCGACAATGATCAGGGACCCAACACCGGCGGCATGGGGGCTTACAGCCCGGCACCCGTGGTCACCGATGAGATCTCGGAATATGTGATGGAAAAGGTGATGCTGCAGACGGTTAGAGGAATGGCTGCTGAGGGCAGACCTTACAAAGGGATGCTTTATGCCGGGTTGATGATCAGCGGGGACAAAATAAACGTACTCGAGTTCAATTGCCGATTTGGTGATCCTGAGGCGCAACCATTGCTGATGAGATTGAAAAGCGACGTGGTCGACATTTTCGAGGCGGCTATCGATGGGAAGCTTGATACCATCGATATGAAAATCGATCCCCGCCCCACCGTCTGCGTGGTGATGTCGTCGGGCGGCTACCCAGGGTCTTATGAGACGGGCAAGATGATTCGCGGGATAAGCAAGGCCAACGCAATTACAGGAGTTGAGGTGTTTCACGCTGGCACCGCCATTGAAAATCGCCGTTTGGTGACCGCCGGGGGCAGAGTGTTGGGCGTAACCGCAGTCGGAAAAGATTTACAAACGGCAATCTCAAGAGCCTATAAGGGTGTTGACGAGATTAAGTGGACCGGTTGCTTTTTTCGCACCGATATAGGAGCCAAAGCGCTCAACCGCAGGGATGCGGTAGAGAAAAAACCACAAGTGGGCATCCTGATGGGCAGCGATTCCGACTTGCCGGTGATGAGGGCGGCAGCAGATTTTCTCAAGGATATGGGGGTCGAATGTGAAATGACCGTGGCTTCAGCCCATCGCACTCCGGCAAGGGTTATGGAATATACCAGCAGTGCAGCTGAACGGGGCGTAAAAATTATCATTGCAGGTGCCGGGATGGCGGCTCACCTGGCGGGAGTAATTGCCTCCCATACTGATCTTCCGGTCATTGGGGTTCCTCTCGATGCCTCTCCTCTAGGTGGCCTGGATTCCTTGCTGGCGACCGTACAGATGCCTCCCGGGATTCCCGTGGCGACCATGGGCATCGGCAAGGCCGGGGCCAGGAATGCAGCCGTTCTCGCCTGCCGTATCTTAGCTCTTGAAGACAGGGGAATCGCCAAAAAACTCGTCGGTTTCAGAGAGAAAATGGTCCAGGAAGTAAATGACAAGGCGAGAAACATCGCGTTGTAAGATAATCGTCTCAGACCAAACCGATTACAGCGGTATCGCTGCTGCTGTAATCGGTTCCGGGGGGGTTGCGGCAATCCCTACCGAGACGTCCTATGGACTCGCAGTAGATCCATTCAATAGGCGCAGCCTTGAGCGGCTTTTTGAGATAAAAAAACGGCCTGCCAGCAAACCGGTTCTTGTACTGATTGACGGATGTGACCGGTTGGCTCATCTAATAAGTGATATTCCCGATGCCTATCGGCCGCTGATGCAGCGCTTCTGGCCTGGACCCTTGACCCTGATTTTTAAAGCGCGGAAAGCGTTGCCTGAGCTGCTGACTGCCGGTACCGGTACTATCGGTGTGAGGATTTCTTCCCATCGGGTGGCGACTGAAATCTGCCGCCGGGCGGGCGGGGTAATCACCGCCACCAGCGCCAATATCAGCGGCGAACAACCGGCCAGATCGGCGGCTGAGATTGATCGCAGCTTCGCCTCCTCAATAGATCTTATCGTTGATGACGGCGCTCTTGAGCGACTGCCGCCATCCACCATCCTCACTTACCGGGGAAACAGAGTGGTGATGGTCAGGGAAGGGATTATATCAATCGACCAGCTAGGTACAGGGCCCGTTGAGGCTTGACTCACCTGGTCAGCTGCCGGTATTTGATGCGCTGAGGCTGGTCGGCCGCCGCCCCAAGTCTCTTTCTCCTGTCCTTTTCATAATCGGAGTAGTTGCCCTCGAACCACACGGTCTGAGAGTCGCCTTCAAAGGCCAGTATATGGGTGGCAATCCGGTCGAGAAACCAGCGGTCATGGCTGATGACCACCACGCAGCCTAGGTAATTTTCGAGGGCCTCCTCAAGAGCCCTGAGGGTATTGACATCGAGATCGTTGGTGGGCTCGTCGAGTAAGAGGACATTACCCCCCTCTTTGAGCATTTTGGCCAGATGAACCCGGTTTCTCTGGCCGCCGGAAATCTGTGATATTTTTTGCTGCTGGTCGGAGCCGGAAAAATTGAACCTGGCCACATAGGCCCTGCTGTTCACTTCCCGGGTACCAAGCCAGATGGTGTCCTGCCCCTCGGCAATGGCCTCGAAAATTGTTTTTTCCTGAGCCAGGGTTTCCCGACTCTGATCCACATAAGAGAGTTTCACCGAATCACCGAGACTGATGGTCCCTTCATCGGGTTCGAGTAGTCCGGTGATCATGTTGAACAGCGTTGATTTACCGGCACCATTGGGACCTATAACCCCGACAATGCCGCCGGCCGGGAGGGTAAACTCCATGTTTTCAAACAGGACCCGATCACCAAAACATTTTTTAACATTGTGCGCCTCGATAACCTTTTTGCCCAAGCGCGGACCCGGGGGTATATAGATTTCCAGGTCCTTGACTTTTTCGGAGGTCCCCGAATCAAGAAGATCCTGGTAAGAGTTGATACGAGCCTTGGATTTCGAGCGCCGGCCCTTGGGGGACATGCGTATCCATTCAAGCTCCCGTTGCAGCGTTTTTTGCCGTTCGCTCTGCTGCTTTTCCTCGACGGCCAGCCGTTTCTGTTTCTGTTCCAACCAGGAAGAGTAATTTCCTTTCCAGGGGATACCTGCACCGCGATCAAGTTCCAGAATCCAGCCGGCAACGTTGTCGAGAAAATAGCGGTCATGGGTGACAGCGATTACCGTGCCGCTGTAGTCCTGCAGATGTCTCTCAAGCCAGGATACCGTCTCGGCGTCCAGATGATTGGTGGGTTCGTCCAGGAGAAGAATATCAGGTTTTTTAAGCAATATCCGACACAGGGCAACCCGTCGCTTCTCACCACCGGACAAAACTCCACACTTGGTGTCCGAGGGCGGACAGCGAAGGGCATCCATGGCCATTTCCAAGCGGCTGTCAATATCCCAGGCCGATAAGGTATCGAGTTTATCCTGCACCTCAGCCTGTTTTTCGATGAGTGTTTGCATTTCGTCGTCGCTCATCGGTTCGGAGAATTGCTCGTTGATGGCGTTGAATTGAGCAATCAATTGCAAGGTATCTTCGACCCCTTCCTCGACAATCTCTTTGACAGTTTTGTCAGGATCGAGGAGCGGTTCCTGCTCAAGGTAATCTATGGTATAGCCGGGGGCGAGAACGGTTCTGCCGTCAATTTCGGTATCCAGGCCTGCCAGGATACGCAGAAGGGTCGATTTTCCCGATCCGTTCAGACCCAGAACGCCTATTTTGGCGCCGTAAAAATAGGAGAGAGAAATGTTTTTGAGAATCGGCCTGTTATTAAAACTTTTGCTCACCTTGATCATCGAATAGATGATCTTCTGGTCGTCATTGCTCATGAGTAGCCCGATAGCTGAATTTAATCCATGTATTGTTGCACAGGAGAAAAATCTACACTGGAACACGAAAAAAGGGAACCGCCGGATGGTGCCGGTGGTTCCCTTCAGTTCGGTACTGCGCTGCTGCTGACTATTCAGGAATGATGATCGGACAATCACATTCGGGATCGCTGATATTGAGCAGCAGGAATTTGACGTCGTAGTCGTTTTTGATCAATTCACGGTAGGCGAGATCGGCTCTCGCACCGGTCGAACAGTGAATAAATATTCGCTTGTCTTTGGGGATCTCGTTCATCCGCTTGGGTATCTCGTCGAGCGGGATATTGACCGTATTGGTGAAAATTCCGAGTTCCTTGATCTCTTCGGGAGTGCGGGCATCGATCACGAAGGTATCGGGAAGTTCGCCTTTGACTGCTTTTCTGAATTCGTCGACTGAAACTTCGCCTTTACCCAGTATGCGGACCCATTTGATTTCGTTGGAAAAGATCGGGCCTGTTTCAATGGCGCCGCCGGAGTTGACCCAGCCCTGATAGTTGCCTTTGATCAGGGCCACCGTATTGAAGCCCTCATCTTTCATATCCTCATAGGCGTCCTGGGCTTCCTCCATATCGTCGCTATAAAGGACCACAGGGGCGTTGCGCGGGATGTCATCCATCCTTTCTTCGAGTTGTTCGTAATGGATCTGCACCGAACGCGGTATTCGCCCTTTGACTGGGGCGTCGCCTTTACGCAAATCGATAAGGACGATGTTGCCTTTTTCAACAAAACCCTTGGAAGCATAGACAGGATACCCTTCCTCGCTCCAGGCAGGCTCTCCTGCAAGAAATGCCCTTACGTTGGTGTAGCCGAGTTTTTTCGCCAGACCGGCGTTTGTAGTCGACATGCCTCAGGTATAGCCTCCGCAATAGAAGACCAGCAGCTTGTCTTTATCCTCGGGCAGAACCTCTGCCTTCTTCTCTTTCAGCAAGGGCACAGGAATAGATATGGCGGTGGGCAGGTGTCCCTGATTATAGCGTAAACCGGGTCGGGCATCGACAAGCGTCATAGGCGCCTGGTCTTGGAGAAGCTGGTATAATTCGTCAACCTTGATTTCGGTCACCCCTTCGGGCAATTTAGCGAGCTTGGGTTTGATAACGGTGGCAAATTTATCGTCGCCCCGCTGCTCCCAATTGATAATCGCAGCCTCGCCTTTCTTGGCAAAATCCAGACCTTCGGTGTTGTCATCGAACTTCACCATCATGGTATTTGCAGCGTCGCCTGCTCCCACCGTGATAGATATGGTTTTCGCTTTGTTCGAGCGCCCCACGATGGGGCCTTTGAAAACGTTAGTATCTTGCTTTTCAGCGACCGGCGGTTTGCTTTCCTGGGGTGCGACCGAAGTACCGCTTTGTTGTGCACACCCTGACATAATCAGTGCCAGCATCAACACCATGGGGATGAATTTTGTAACGGTATAAAGTTTCATCGTCATGCCTCCTGTGAGAATGTTTAGTGGTTATGGAGATGGTTGCTCGGTTGGGGGATACTTCGAGGAAGTACCACAAATGCTTAATGGGTAAACTAAATAATTAAACAGCTAAATGTATACCACATTTTTTTACTCTTGCAACTCATATTCTTGATCAGGATTTGGTATCTCTTTGAATATAAGAAAAAAGCCCGCATACCTTCGCATGCGGGCTTTAGGCCGTGTAAGTCTATTGTTTTAAATCTAAAGTATTACCTCCAGATCCACTCCGTTTTCAGATCCAGGGTCTTTTCTTCTTCATAAAAAGCGACTTCATTGCCGTCGAATTCGCCAAACGGAACGTACCATATGGTTACGGTGACCGTCAGTTCATCCTTGAGCAGTTCTCGCCTCGATTGACCATCTTTTTCCTGATCTTCGAACGGATAGGTGATTTCAAACGTTTCATGCTTGGTCTGTCCAGGAGCAAGGCTCGTTTCCCTCAAAAGACCACTCTTTTCATAAGGGCCGCGGCCCATCTCTTTGCCTCTGCCGAACCTGCCAGGGAAGGGCATGTAAATTCTCTGTTCGTTGTAGATTACGTTGTCATCATCGGTTTTCGCGGTCACATCCAGGACCAGCCGGTTGGGAGTCGGTCAGCCGTCTGGAATAACATGTCCCGCTTTGTTGTACATCTCGTCCTTATAGGATTGCATGTCGTGGCCGAGCTCGGATTTCTCCATGTGGCATTCCTGGCAGGATTCACTTCCTCCGTGAGCCACGTAGGAGAAAAGATAGCTGCCATAAAGGGTCGCACACTGGGAAGGATGATCGAGCTCCAAATTTGGCCCGAGGCCGTGGCACTGCCCGCAGAAGATAGATTCGCCAAGAGCGGGCGCTTCCGCCATGTTGACCAATTCTTCGTCTTCGTGATCACCTTCCTGAGCACCATACACCGTGTCGGGTTGAGGGTAGCCGTCCGCCCATTTGTGAATGAGCGCGACCTTGTTGTGACAGACCATACAGCCGATGTTGAGGCTTTCAATGGTTTGCTCGAGTTCTTCAGCGGTATCGTCGTCGCCGTCCCTGTAAGCCTGCTGCCAGCCCCTGATTGTCGCCACTATTTCCCGGGCGACGTCATCGGTGGCTTCGTCGAGCTGCGGCAGATGACATTTCGCGCATATCATCAAATGTTCGACGGTGATGTCATCATCAGATTTAACGCCTGAGTAGGGGAACAGTTTGAGCCCTTTTTCAATGGCGGTGATGATGGTGGGCGCCGTACGGGGACTGCCGAGAATCGAGCGGGCATGCAGAGAATTTTCCCATTCGTCGTAAATCTCCTCGTGGCAGTCCGCGCACCTGCTGGAATCATAGCGTTCTGCCAGTTCCTCAATGGTCGTCGCTTTGGCCGGCGGTTCCGGTTTCGGCCCTCCAGCCCCCGAGGCATTAAAGGCCAGCAGAGCGCACCCGGCTAAACCGATCAGCCCGAAAACAAAAGCTCTTTTCATGGTTCCTCCTTGGTTGAGAATTATCGGTTTACAAGTCTATAAGACCACAAGCGGATAAAAGAGTAGTGGTACCTCGGTCCGCTCAGATGGACGCTGTAGTGGGTACAACCATGGGGACTGTGAATTTGGCAGCAAAGCAGCTCCGGGAAAAAGAGAATTGAGCAAATTCAGCCTTCTGTTTGGGTACCGTAATAGCAATGGAAAGTCAATTGCTACAATGTGTCACAAAAAGAACTAAATATCTGATATTACAACTAAGTCGTCTCTGTTAAAAAAATGGTGAGAAACTCGATAGAGAAGCTCCGGGTCCTTGGCGCCGGTTACCTCCCGAATGGAGTGCATTGCCCAGGTCGGAACCCCGACGTCGACTCCTTCGACCCCGAGTTCGGCACTGGTGAGCGGGCCAATTGTCGAGCCGCATGCCATATCGCTTCGCATTATGAAATTCTGGGTTGACACACCGGCCTCGGTACAGAGCAGTCTGAAAATTGCCCCGCTTCTTGAATTGGAACAGTAACGCTGCGAGCTGTTGATTTTTATAACAGGGCCATGATTCAGAATCACCTGATGATCGGTGTCGCCCTTGTCGATGTAGTTGGGGTGACTGGCATGGGCATTATCAAGTGAAATAAAAAATGAGCGATTCATCGAAATAGCATGATTTTCCAGACTACCGCATATTCTGGAGAGAACTGAAACGGCGAAATTGCTCAGGGCGCCGCTGCTGCTGGTGGAGCCGATTTCTTCGTGGTTGGTAAAGATGAGCATGCAGTTGGCCGTGTTGTCCTTATCGAGAAGAGCTTGCAGGCCGATGAAGCAGCTCAGCAAATTGTCGAGCCGGGGCCCGCAGATGAATTTTTTGTCCAAGCCGAAAAATCGAGGAGGGGAGCAGTCGTAGCAGAACAGATCATAGCCCAGCACAGAGCGGGCCGTGAGGTCATCGTTGAGGGTGTTGATACGTTCGAGCAGCAGGGCATGCCATTGCTCGTCTGATGAGACGCTTTGCGCAAGTACCGGGCTGAGATCGTTCTGGACATTTATTTCACGCCCTTCGTTGGCCTTCCTGTCAAGGTGCATGGCGAGACTCGGGACATAGAGAACCG
>JARRLH010000023.1:0-25653 GCA_037387205.1 Desulfofustis sp. | reverse complement strand
ATCAGGGTTGCGATATGGGCGAGTATTTCAATGTCTACAGCGATGATTTTTTCAATATCAGGCCGCTGGACTTTAACAACAACTTTCTCCCCGCCCTGGAGCACACCCGCATGAACCTGGCCAATGGAAGCTGCAGCAATAGGTTCGCGATTAAATTCCGCAAAAAGCTCTTCCGGCTTTTTTCCCATTTCTGCAAGAAAAATCCCTTCTACATCCTCATACGAGAAGGGGGGGACGTCATCCTGCAGCTTGGCAAGCTCGAACAGATAGTGCGGGGGGATAAAATCAGATCTGGTGGAAAGAACCTGACCAAGCTTTATAAAGGTTGGGCCAAGCTCTTCAAGCGCCATGCGCAGCCGTTCCGGCCGGGAAAGCTTGTCTATCTGCTCCCTCGGTTTACGGTTGATCATCTGCAGGCCGCTTTCGAGGTACTGGTCGATATGAAGCCTCTCAACAATATCATCAAAACCGTACTTGAAGAGGATGCGCAATACCCTCTGGTAGCGATTCAGATGCCTGTATGTTTTGTTGATTGCTCCTATCTTCTTTATGCTGATCTTAAAGGGCACGGTGGACTACTCTGCCGCACTCATCTTTTCCAGCATTGCTTTCAGTTCCTCAACCTGGCTTTTCAATTCGGCCAGGTCTTCCCCTGTTGCCACATTCCTTTTTTTCAACTGGTCAGTCACCGCATGCTGTATTTTATCCTCAAGCTGATTTTTTGCTTCTTCCGACTTTTTGAACATATCCTCGATGAGCTGCTTCCCTTCTTCCTGGGTCACTTTGCCTTTCTCAACAAGTTCCGCTTTCAACTCCTCAAGTTTTTCCTTGGTTAGAAAGGCTGCCCCTGCGCCAATGAAAAACATGTTTTTCAGTGTTTCTTTCATTTCAAAATCCTCCGTTGTTATAGATCATACAATATCCATGATTCAATTCTTTCATACCTGCAACAACTGGTCAAATAAGCTGAACATCCGTGAGGAAAACCACCACCGAGCGCGCCTCCCGCGTTCATTTCAATCGCCTTGTCACAATGTACTTCAATAAAAGAGATATCCGAGCCTTTTGCAAAACTAGGATTTTCGATCAAAATCAAGGCATGCGAGAAATTTTACCACAGGCATATGATTGATATTCCGAGGATAAAATTTTGAGCATAACGCAGAGTGTGGACGAAAATCCTAGTTTTGCAAAAGGCTCATCCTCCTGATTCAAGCAACATGTTTCTTTATAAACTAGGTGTGACAAGCGGCAAGATCAAGAAATGTCGCGTGCAGATCGGTTAAGGCAGTTTCTGCGTGTCTACTTCACAGGCGACAGGAATATGTGAGCATTCAGTAAGCGGCAGGATAATAGTTCGGATCTATGCTGGATGGCTCCTCTACAGATTATTTCATTTCAAAGATGGTTGAAAAATAGGCTACAATTAAAGTGGCCCGTAAAGCGAGATGAGATACCAAATTTTACGGTCACCAGTTCTCGTTTGAAAATATTTTTTCTGGTGTCTTGAACCGTATGAACAGATTATCCGCAGGTGCTATTGAAGGACTGTCAACCGTACTCGTTACCCACGGCTGGTGGATCACACTGCTGGTTATCCTGTGTACCTCATGTGCGCCGCAAATCTCGTCAGAAATCAGCCATAACCAGTTTACATTGACAGGAAGCGACCTCAGGAACGGGGGAATTGCTTTTGTTACCCCATCTACAGTAACTGGCCAGGAGGAGGAAAAGCAGGCAGTGGCTTTTGTGTTCGCCTCGACCCTGATCGAGCAACGGCCAGATTTACATATTATCCCATTGCCGGCTACGCTCAGCTTGATCAATGAAGCCGGATTGGCGGACGATTATAAAGAGATGTACAAAGAGTATCGGGACACCGGTATTTTTAGTAAAGACACTCTTGAGAAAATTGCAGAAGCAAGCGGAATTCGTTATGTGGCGCAATTAAAGCTTGCAGGATTCACCCAGCGATCTACGAATCGATTCGGAGTGTTTGGTTTACGAATGATCCAGACCAAAAGTGCCACAATTAGAATCTTCTTCCAGCTATGGGACGCAAGTAATGGGTCAATTTCATGGGAATCAGTGGCTGAACTGAGCTGGGCTGAAGAAAAAATAAAGGAAGACCCGGTAACTCTGCAGACCATAATGGTTCGAGCAGCACAAGATATTGCCGAAAATCTGCCTCGCTGAATGAGTCAACTTTATTTATGGGAGCCCCCGCAATGCTCCAGAATGTAACGTTTCGAGGAACTCTTTTGCCGCCAGATTAAAATGTCGGCCCCAGACAGTTGAGCCATTTGCAAAAGGCTCAGTTACCAGTGATCTTTAAAATTGCTGCGTGAGATGCCCCGGCCTGGAGTGACCCAGGTCGGGTAAATTATTTTGGTGCATGGAATTTATTGATGATCTCGTATCGTTTCTTCAAGAATTCCAGAAATTGTTCCCGAGTATAATTCTCACCATATTTTTTGACAAATTTGCTGAATACTATTTCTTCATCATACTCATATTCGGTTTCAATTTCCGATATCAACTTAACGAGATCTTTCTCTATCATGGGCGCATTTTATCATCATTCCAAAGAGGGTACAAATCTTGAGTTGAGGTCGAGTTGCCTGTGAACAGTTTACCCTGTCTGCCCCATAGCTGACATTGATCAAAACACAACATCAAAACACCAAGCTTTGCGCCTATGCTCCCCCCGCCGCACCAGCAACCGTGCCACCTTTGCTGATGCAGGCAAGGTGGTACCTCAATTCCTGCTGTGTTTTCAACTGATCAATCTTTTTATTTCAAGATCTTCATGTTTGGTTATAGTGTGTGTGAGTGCAAGCGTTTTTTGAATAAGGAATCACCCGCATCTCATCATCTGAACATAAAAGAGATTGAAACGATTGAAAATGGGCTCAGTCACCGGGGCTGACCCGAAGAACCCGCCTGATGAAGGTAGCTTGACGACGAAATAAACATTGGAAATTGATAATGCGCCTCTTTGAGGCCAGGCAGAACCAGTCATTTTGAATAATCGCGGACTGTATATTCAGTTATTCAGTATCCACGGCCTGATCAGGGGAACCTCTCCCGAACTTGGCCGTGATGCCGATACGGGAGGACAGATCAAGTACGTTTTGGAGCTGGCTAAGGCGCTCGGTGATTGCGAAGAGGTAGATCAGGTTGACCTGGTTACCAGACTGATCGACGATCCCGAGGTGGGGCCCGATTACGCCGTGCCGATAGAACCGCTCTCCGAACACGCCCGTATTGTCCGAATCCGCTGCGGCGGCAAGAAATACATGCGCAAGGAGCTTCTCTGGCCGTACCTGGAGAAATTCATCGACCTATCTATCAGATTCATCAAATCGCAACAGCGGGTCCCCGACATTATCCACGGCCATTACGCAGATGCCGGATATGTGGCGATGCAGCTAGCCGAGGCCTTTGACGCCTGCTTCGTCTTCACCGGTCACTCCCTGGGCAGAAGCAAGAAGGAAAAGCTTCTCAGCGACGGACTCACTGAAGCCCGCATCGATCGGCAGTACAGGATCAGCCACCGCATAGGGGTGGAAGAAAAGATCATCAAAAGGGCCCAACTGATCATTACCTCGACAAGACAGGAAATAGAGGAACAATACGGCTTGTACAAAAGCGGCCGGCATGATCGTTTTGCCGTGATTCCGCCAGGCATCGATGTGGAGACCTTTTATCCTTTCTACGACTCGCAGCTGGATAGTGAACTGCTCAACGAGGAGGTGAAGCAGATTCGTTATACCTTGATGCGCGAACTGCATCGCTTCTGGGCCCACCCTGAAAAACCGTTTATCCTGGCCCTCTGCCGCCCTGACCATCGGAAAAATATCACCGGCCTAATCGAGGCCTACGGCACCAATCAGGAACTGCAAAAAATAGCCAATCTGGCCATATTCGCCGGCATACGCAAGGACATCAAGGTTATGGAGGACAACGAGCAAGAGGTTCTGACCGACATGCTCCTGCAGATGGATCGCTATGACCTTTATGGAAAACTGGCCATTCCCAAGCGGCATGATTTTTCCACCGAAGTACCGGAACTTTACCGGATCTGTGCAGAGAGCCAGGGCGTCTTTGTCAACCCAGCCCTGATCGAACCCTTCGGCCTGACTCTGATCGAAGCATCAGCCTGCGGGTTGCCGATTGTTGCAACCAATAACGGCGGACCGGTCGATATCGTCGCCAACTGCGACAACGGCATCTTGATAGAGGCCTCCGATTCCACCAGCATTGCTGAAGCGCTCCTGAGCATACTTATCGATGAAGCAAGGTGGTCCGGATTTTCTAATAACGGCATAAACGGTGTCAGAAAACACTATTCCTGGCCAGCGCACTCCGAAAAGACCCTGAGCCGGTTCAGCACTTTACTGCCTGAACGCCACGTCGCTGATTCTGATGCGGAGCAGGCTGTCAGAGAACTGCCCGCACCGTCTTTTGGCAGACGGCTTACCAATGTGCAGCACCTGATGATTACCGATATCGACAACACCCTGGTCGGCGATGATCAAAGTATGCGGGAGCTTTTCTGGCTCTTGGATGAACGAAGAGAGGAGCTGGCCTGGGGCGTGGCGACGGGCAGAAGCCTCGAGTTGACACTGGACGCCATGACCGTCCACAACTTCCCCATGCCCGATATCCTGATCTGCTCGGTCGGCACTGAAATCTATTATGGCCCCGACCTTCGACATGACCGCAGCTGGCACCAGCATATTTCTTACCAGTGGAAGGCGGAAGCCATTAAAGAGGTCCTGGGCTCCCTAAAGTTTCTGGTATTCCAGGAGGCTGAGGGCCAGCGAAGCCACAAAATCAGCTACTATCTTGAAGAGAAGGAAGGCCGTCTGCACACCATCCAGGAGTTGCTGAAACATCATCGGCTGCGTTGCCAGATCATCTATTCTCACGGCCAGTTTCTTGATATTCTGCCGATCAGGGCCTCCAAAGGAAAAGCAATTGACTACATCCGCTACAAGTTTGATTTCTCGCCCCTCCACGTCATGGTGGCCGGCGACTCCGGCAACGACGAGGACATGATCGACAGCGCGGCCCGGGGACTGGTGGTCAGCAATCACAGCGAAGAGTTGGAAAAGCTGCGCCGTAAGTCCAATATATATTTTAGCTCAGAAGCATATGCCGCAGGCATCATCGATGGCCTGGGACACTATGGATTTCTAGGCAGCTGATCGCATGGCCGCCGCTCGCTTCTTAAACTGAAGGTGGTAAAACATCTCCAGATAGCGACTCGTTTCCTCGCGCTCAAGATTGGTGGCAAACTTCCAGAATCCGTAGACACAGCTCAACGACATCAGGCGCTTGGCGTAGCGCTTCCAGGTATAGCGCTCTTCAATACGGTTCCGGGCTCCCGCAGAAAGATTCTGCCAGAGATTTGGCTTTGCCGAACAGCGCTCAAAAAACTCGGCCATTCGGGTGGCCGCCAGCCCACCGTGATTGGGGTCGATATGGTAGCCTGAGACCTTATCCTCGATAATCTCTAGCGGCCCTCCATAGCAGGTCGCAAATGTCGGCAGACCGGATACCATGGCCTCGACTACGGTAAGACCGAAAGCTTCAAAAAAGGCGGGCTGCACAAAGGCCCCCCGGGTATCGGCTACAGAGCGGTACAATTCACCGGTCAATTGTTTATCGAGCCGGACTCCAAGCCACCTGACCCTGTCGTCCAGCTGATACTGGTCGAACAGCTCATGCAGCCTTAATATCTGATCGCGCTCTTCATTGTCTCCCGATTGGTCCGGTTGGACCGTTCCACCGATGATCAGCAGATCGGCAGCTTCCTGCAAACGGTCGCACCCGCCGTACCATTCCACCAAGCCGGTCAAATTCTTGATGTGATCCAGCCGAGCCATGGAAAACAGCAGGGGTTTGTTCTGGCGGCGCAGTTCGCCGCGACTCTGATGGTCGGGTCCGCCATAGATCAGGCGGTCCAACGCCATTTTCTGAGAGGAATCCCGTCTGCTGGTTTCAGTATAGGAGAAAAAGGTAGCCTCATCGGCGCCCGGAGAGACAATATTGAACTTGGGATCAAACACATCGATGCCGTGGATGACGCGTTGCAGCGACGGCATCGTGAACGAGGCATAACTTTCATACTGGCCAACCACGTCGCTGGAACCGGCGATCTCTTGATATGTTGAGGTAATGATGAAATCAGACGAGTTCATGGCGATCAGATCGGCGGTAAACTGACACGAAAAGCGATATTGCTCCTCCATGTCCTGCCAGTAAAGGGCAGAGTAGAGATATTTCGTCTTTTCCAATGCATGAGCTATGGTGCACTGGGTCACCCCCAGCCGCTGAGCCATAATGTAAGCTGCCAGATTGCCGTCTGAATAATTTCCGATAATCAGGTCAGGCCGCCGGTCGAAACGCTCCAGCAATTCGGCCTCGGCCTCAATGCTGAAGGCCTCCAGGTAAGGCCAGACTTCAAAGCGGGACAGCCAAGGTCCTACAATCGAGCCGTCGTCTTTGCGAAACGGGATACGGATGATGTGCACATTGTCAGTGCCCCGGACGTGTTCCTCGGCCAAATTGCAGGTGGTGCCCCCAGATTCCGGGATCAGCCTGGTGACGATCAGGATCTGCGGTCTGATATCGAGACCTTGTTGATAAATACGGGCGCTCATTTCTTGCTCCAGGGCACGGACCTGGTCGAGAATATATACCACCTGTCCACCGGTATCGGGAAGGCCGAGCACATTCTCCTGAGCGAAGTATCCATGGGGCGAGAGAACGGCAATGTTGAAGATCATCGGTATCCGGCTCAAGAACTTTTCCAGGTTCTGGTGATCCGGCGCCTCCAGCAGGTCAGCCAACACTCCCATGGTTTCGGTAATGCCTCCAATCGAGCGGCCCCAGCCTGGTCTGAAGCCCATGTCGCCGAGATCAGCTTCGAGATCGCGCCACTCGAGGTGGTCCGGCTTGCCCTCGAGAAAGTCGAGTGCGGTCCGCAGCGCATTGCGTAACTCGTTTACCGTGCCGATCCTGCTGTTGATCATGAAAGTCTCATTGCCATAGCCGTGCACCTGGAGGAAGGAGAACAGCAGTTCGTCTCCCTTTTTTAAATCACTGCCCAGACGGCTGGAAAAGATTCGATTCAGAAACTCGACACCGTGGCCGATCGATCGGGTCCGGTTCATCTTGGGAAAATCCCTTTCAAAAGGATTGAAGTCGATTTCCAATGTCGGCAGTCGTTCAGTGCGAGGTGAAACTATGTTTTCCTTAAATTCGAGAAATTCTTTTGTCGAAACCTGTTCGAAACCCATGCTCTCAAAGTGATAGCGCAAATAAATCCAGTGCGCCACCCGGGGCCGAACATCCAGGTAAAGATAGTGGCCATCAAGGGCAGCCTCCTGGCTTTTTTTCAAGGTAGTCGCCAGAGGTGAGTTACGCAGCAGTTCATGGCCAGTATCCTGGCTGCAGAATTGACAAAATTCGTCCCAGAGATCGCTGCCCAGTATAAATTTTCGATTTGAAGAGCGATAATTTAGAAAAAGTTCTTGGACTATGCTCCGGTGCCCTTCCACAAATGCACCCAATTCGTCTAACATCGGTGTCTCCACTCGCTGGTCAAGATCGATCGCAACTTTGGTAGTTGATCATGATAAGTTCAACTCATTATCAGACATCCTATTATACGCAGGTCCGGGTCGCAGGAACTGCTCCAACCCGTTACTGACCACAATACTAATTTAAATCATTCAAATAGCGAAGGTGCAATCAACATTTAATTTGTTCTTTCGGACTCATGAATCGGATTGGAACGATTCCTCGGGGCGCTGCATTTTCCCAACCGGGTATTGAAGCTGGCTTTTCAAAATTAATTTAGTAACTTGTATATATTGCCCGCTTTGCAGAAACTTTGGGCTCGAGAGATAATAAACTGATTTCCACAGGTAATTGAAATTTAGTTTTTCCCACAAGGAGGGGTGGCAATGGTTGAGACTATCAACAAGCTCTACGAAACTTCTCATTTGCTGCTGCACAGGACTTCCAGACAAGATGCAGCAAAGGGCATCAGCGTCATTGTTAAAGGTGAAGGGATACGTGTTTTTGACCAGGACGGCACCTGTTATATAGATCTGGAAGCCGGCGGGACTCGTCCTGTCCATGCTGGCTACGGCCGCAATGAGCTGGCCCAGGCAAGCTATGATCAGATGTGTCAAATGGCCTATTTCACACCAATGGGGTTTGCCAATGCCCCGGCAATGCAGCTGGCGGATAAGTTAGCTGAGATTACTCCACCGGGAATCGAAAGATTTACGTTCGAGTGTGACGGCTCCGAAGCGGTAGAAACGGCAATGAAGCTTGCCAAACATTACCATTATTATCGCGGCGACCAGGGGCGCTTTAAAGTTGTTTCCCGACGTGGTGCCTATCACGGGGTTAATGGTATCGGCGTGCGGGCGCTTGGTATTGTTATGCCCATGCGTCAGTTGATGGAACCATTGGCGCCGGGGGCGGTCTTTATTGAATCTCCCTATTGTTATAGGTGCCCTCATAACCTGCGCTATCCAGATTGTGACATTGCTTGTGCACGGGAACTGGAACGCATGATCGAGTTTGAAGGCCCGGAACAGATTTCCATGTTTATAGGTGAACCTATTCAGCAGGGGTTTGGTGCCTATAGACCGCCACCTGAGTATTGGCCGCTGATTCGAGAAATCTGTGACCGGTATGATATCTTATTGGTTATCGACGAAGTCATTTGCGGGTTTGGTCGTACTGGCCTGATGTTTGCCACCCAACACTTCGACGTGCACCCGGACTTGCTCACCATGGCAAAGGGGTTGACAAGTGGGTACGTACCCCTGGGTGCCGTTGGTTGTTCGGTTCGCATTACAGAACCTATTGAATTGCTGAATCATCTGCACACCTATGGCAATCACCCGGTTTCCTGCGCGGTGGCCCTGAGAAATCTAGAAATCCTTGAAACTGAAAAACTGATTGAAAACAGCGAACAGATGGGACGCTATTTCCTAGACGGCCTGCAAACTCTTCTGCACCACCCCAGCGTGGGTGAGGTGCGAGGGACCGGTCTTTGGCTCGCGCTCGACTTTACCGTCGACAAAAAGTCTCGCGCCCCCTTTCCATTTGAGAACTTGATGGGCATCATCGCGCGCATGAAACAGAAAGGGATCCTTGTCAAGACCATGGGGATGGCCCTGGAGTTAGCGCCGCCCCTGATTATAAATAAGGATGAAATCGATGAGGTAATTCCAGTTCTGGACGCATGTATCACCGAAGAAGAAAAAGCTATGGGTCTTTTAAAATAACTCTAACCACTGAGGGATAGCCCGGCCGGCTGCTTTGGATTCATAGCGCAGGTTTGATTATTTATTTGATTTATGTTCAATATTGATCTGGGAAGGAGTGGGGGTCTGTCCGTAACCTACAGGAAAGAAGGACAATGACGCCCTTGCTTAAACAACATGTTGAGAATACAGACAGACGGGCTGCAAACCGAAGGAAACATCCCAGGGCATTGGTCGACTGGCCCGTTACCCTAATTGCGGCTAAAGGCTCCTATCAGGGGAAGGCAGAAAATATTTCCCGCGGAGGGGCACTTATCCATACAACAGAGGAACTGGGTGCAGGCGAAAATGTTCGCTTGGCATTCGAAGTTCCTGACTTCCAGGACGTCATCGTTGCGAGAGGAGAGATTCTCAGGGTATTCCCCCTAAAACGAAGTGACGAACAGCAATTTTCCCATGGCATAGCATTAGAATTTACAGAAATATCTGAGGACAATCTCAGATTTTTCACGGGCAATCTCGCTCCAGAATGGAAAGACGGCTACCAGGACAGTGGCCCTATTCAAAAAACCAAGACATTTAGGGACACTGACAGGAATATGCGCTCTTTGGGCTGGCTCTTGGCATTTGTCTTATTGCTGCCAATAACCTACTTCCTCTATGATTCTGTTCAGAGAAAAATAGATGCTGACAACTCGATAACACAGATTGAGAAAAAGCTGCTGATAATTGAAGCACAAATTAATGCTATGCAGGATTCGGTTGATTCTTATGAATCAGTTGTAAACCAGATTGATGACCTTCTATTTGAACTTTCAAAATTAAGTAAAAATCTACCCAGTGCTGGGACTCTTGAAAGAATAAACCAGCAGATACAAAACCACGATCAACAAATTCAGATAATTCATAAGAGAATTGAACAAAATAAAGAACCTGCATCGCTCAGCTCTACTGTTGGTAACACAATTAAACAAGATCACTACTATGTGGTGAAGGGTGGAGACAATTTGACTCAGATCAGCCTGAAAACAGGCATTACTATCCAGGAACTGAGGGAAATCAACGATATTGATGCCGATAATACAATCTTTCCCGGTCAAAAACTGAAACTTGAATAGTAAAATGCTCTAAAAAACGGTGCTTCCGGCACATCAAATCACTGTTGCGTGTGTTCGTCGATTCTCATACCCTATTTTTGTTTACCGCTTCTTTACCTTCCTTTCCCGCATTAAAGACAGTCTGTCTTTTGGACTTGGCCGGCAATCATGCACATCTTGAAGTGGTGAATCGCCACCCCGCATTGTCGAATCGTGAACCATGAAATTGTTCCTTTATTCCACCGCCATTCCCATAGGTGTGATGGTATCAACTGAAACGCTGGCAGAGGCATACTGAACCATACTAAACTCGATCAACGCTGATCAGGTTACGATTACCAGAGTGGGAATAATCGGAACCTGATCACCCACAATAGACAGCGAAGAATATCGGCACCAGCATGAAAATTCAGTCTTGCTGAAATATTCAGACCCTCAACCCTGCCCTTTACAGGCGAATCCCGAGATCAAAACTGAACCAAGAGACATCTACCTCTGGGCATACACCTCGTATCCATCTCAAAATATCGGACAAGTAACAATCATCCCCACTGTTGACCCAAGGCGTCAAGCCCTGCCCTGCCGAGATCCTCTGGAGCCATTGCAATTCTGAACTCACAGTCCGCGTTGAAGTTCAAGAAAAATGGCTCTGAAAATGATGGAATTTGCGAAGGATCGTCGATATGGACGATGGCAACCGCACCGCGACAGCCGTTTTGCTCAGTAAAATAAATGCTCTCCGGCTTTAATTCTTGGATAATTTTCTGGATAATACTACCCGCGTTTCCTTCTCTAACCAATGTGTTGAAGGGTTCATGGGGAATGCTGACATTCATGAGTAATCTCATTTTCGCTCTCCTATTTTGTTTAATTTTGTGTTTGATGAGCTCGTCGAACCTCTGAGGGATTCAGGGTCCATAAGTGCTGATCAGTCACCCTGGGCAACGTGCACATTGTTGAGACAGTTTTTCCTTTTGATGGGCGTCTGTTCTAACTGCTTCGGCAGACAATGGCGCTCAGCAAGTGAGCTTTACAGCTGCTGCAGTCGTTCCCGGTGAGGGAACCACCGGAAACGAACTCAGCTACATCACCCTGCTGTTAGAAGCGTCGATATCCGTTGATGACATGTCGATGTTGATCATGAAGCCGGTCGTACCTTTGAATTCGAAGGCCTTTTCACCGACCTTCCAGGTTTGAACTTCATTGGGCATCATCACGAATCCGGTATTTCTGGGAGCACCCATATAGGCGACGTTGCTCAGCAGCCCGGCTTTGCCTTCAGTTCCTTCCCATTTATTGAGAATGACATGAGCATGAGCACCATCGGCAAGTTGGGCTTCGGCCCGGTCGTCGTTTGCTGTCCAGGCGATATCAGCGTCTTCGGCAATCTCAAACGACTTCCACTTCAGCGGGAAGATATGGCCTAACGCGGCAGCGACGCCGGCTTTCTGGGCCTCAGTGGTGCCTTTTTGAAAGGTCAAAACTGCCCATTCGGTCGCTCCATCTTTCCAGGTTTCCCCAAGATCTCCGGCGATCCAAAATTTAACTCCTGTAAGATCAGTGTCTCCATGATGCCCCTTGTTGATAAGATAGGCCATGTTGAACTTGCAGAAATGTTTCGGTCCATTCTCGGTTTTGTGCAATGCCGGGTTCGTATTGAAGTAGCACTGACAGAACATTGGGCAACTGCATGCTTCAATGGCGGTCCCATTAAAATGCCAGTCAGTATTTTGAGTCCCGGACATCAGAGGTGTGGCAAACAACCACACCAGCGCGAACACCAGTGCCGCACCATTTTTCAAATGGAATTTGTATCCGCTCATCTTACTACCTCCATTTTAAGTCAGTCCTAAAAAGACCAGCCCGAGTTTGGTTTGCAATGGCAAGACAGCTCACGGATGTGGGAATTTGCTTACTGTCCCTTATAGACGTTAGCTCTTGCGCTGTATCGACTTTTTATCGATCAAAAAGGTAGTGATTGTATATGGAAACCGAAAAACACCGTGTTTTGAAACATCCCCGAAGCATACGTGCTTTAGCGTTGAAGGCTGAAAATAAAGGGCCAGGTCAGTAGATCGGTAAGTTGGAAAAGAACAGCGTTAATCGGGTATGGACTAAATTTATCCCACAATGTGGTACTTGTCAAGAAGCGGAACAGAAGTGTAACAAATTGTTGAGGTGACCGTTCTGATCCCTCCCCTGAACCAATTGGATTATTATTGTGCGTGCAAATCTTTATTTGGTTTTCGAGCCCGAATGACCGATTCGGCCTAATGTTTGTGCCAAGCAGATGGCCCGCTCAATATTCTGATTAACCAGTGCTCATTACGGTAAAACAACTATTATTCGAGCCATTTGCAAAACGATCTTTTCGCCCACACTCTGCGTTATGCTCAAAATTTTATCCTCGGAATAGCAATCATATGCCTGTGGTAAAATTTCTCGCAGGCCTTGATTTTGAGCGAAAATCTTAGTTGTGCAAAAGGCTCATTCGAAAACCTGTTCATTTTTGACTTCTGATTCGGCGGCGACTGGTTCCATGTCTCGAATGGCAGCGGCCTTTTTGTTTTTCCAGTATTCCTTATACCATTCATTGGCTATAATCATGGACATGACCTCGTTAGTCCCAGTCCAAATTGAAGCCAACCGTAGATCTCTAAAAATCCGCTCGATGGGATAGATGTTGGTATAACCAATACCACCCATCACTTGCAGGGCATTATGAACGGCCTTCTGGCAGGACTCGGTCACGAATTTTTTAGCCTGAGAAATCAGCCGGCGGATCTGTTTGGCATCGATCTGCTCATCAACGGCTCTGGCGGTTGTATAAATCATGGAACGTGAAGCATCCAATAGCATCACTGCCTCTGCCACCTGGAACGAAACTCCCTGGAAATGAGCGACCGGCTGTCCGAAGGCTTTACGCTTGGACGTATACCCAGTAGCCACGTTGACCGCAGGCTTTGCTGCGCCGACGGTCATCGCGGATGTACCCAAGCGCTCCGGTATCATCATAGTGTTGAATACCTCCACCCCCTGATTGAGATCACCTAACAAATTCTCTTTAGGGACTTTGACATCTTTAAACACTAGCCGAGCGGTGCCGCCGCCGCGGCACCCCATCAATCCATAAAGATATTCACTTCTCACACCTTCGGTTCTGTCGACGATGAAGCAGGATATTGATTCGTGGGGTTCCCTGTCAGGATCGGTCCGGGCATACACGAGGAAGTAATCGGCGCCTTCTCCACCGACAATAAACCGTTTCTGTCCATTGAGCAGAAAGTATCCCCCTTTGTCTGAGGCCGTCGTTGCGGTACCGAAAAAATCCGATCCGCCGCGAGGCTCGGTAAGGCATTCTGCCGCGAAAAGTTCGCCCTTGAGTAAGGGCTTGACATATTTTTCCTTCTGATCATTATTGCCGTGCAGGATAATGGCGTCGCACACTAATTCTGCACCCACACCGAACAGGCAGGCAAAAATATATCCCAGCACCCCAATTTCTTCCATTACCATGCAAGTGGATACCCAATCCATATTTCTGCCACCCCATTTAACCGGGTAACGGCAGCCCATGAGGTTCAGTCTCCCGGCCTCCTGTAAAAACGATTTGGGAAACTGAATCTTATCTGCATCCATATCCAGAATCATTTGCCTGGGGATTGATTTAACAAAATTACGTGCTTCCTGTCGGAGTCTTTTCTGGTCATCGCTTAACAGGTATTCAAACATAGGAAAAATCCTCTATGGGTTTGAATTTCGAACATTTCTAGTGGAGTGAGTGTAAAGCCGATTGAGAATCTTGAGAGCGTTATTACCTGACCAAAAGATCTCCATAATTATCACGGACCAAAATATAATAGCCGACATGCATGATTAGCACACAATAAGAACCCTGTAGCAATCATTTTGCTTCAATAGCCAAAATATTGCCGCAACAAAAACACTTTCTCGCTCCTGTCAGACAACAAAAAAGAAATAAAATATCAATTACTTATATAGTTTCATCCTGCAATCTACCGGGATAGAAATCCATCATGAACTGGGCGTTCAAAACGAGAAGGCCATGAAAGTAGAGTTCATTGAATCATAATGGCGAGACGCCTTGTCTTTTATCTTTGTCTCTCATATTGGATTGCAGGGTTAACCGAACATGGTGAAATTCCGTGGCATTCCCGCCGCTGTTACCGGTGATATCATGGTGTGCCTCTGCCACCTTCTGGATTTTCAGGTTTAATTAAAGCTCTTGGTTGCGGTTGTTGTCTGACGGGTTTGCTGGGGAAGGGAAGCGTGCTATTGCCCAGCGTAAAGGGCCATTATCTTTTTTACGTAGTCCCTGGTTTCCTTGAATGGCGGCACCTTGTAGCCGTGTTTGCGTACGTTGCCGTAACCGGCATTGTATGCTGCCAGGGCTAGAGGGACATTGCCCTTGATCCCCGGGCGATCCAGCTGCTGTCTCAGGTAGCGGGTGCCGCCGTCAAGGTTCTCCTCGGGGATATGGGGATCAACCCGCAATTCACCTGCAGTGGCAGGCATCAACTGCATCAGGCCGATAGCTCCCACAGGTGACCTGGCCCTGGGGTTATAGGCTGACTCGGTATTTACAACAGCGTGGATCAGCAGTGGGTTGATGCGATTATCCATCGAAGCATTCTCGATCATTCTGCCAAGCGATAGCTTGTATTTACTTTCAGCTCTGCCCAGGTTTTTGGACAGCAGAGCCGGCAAGCGATAAATGTCTGTGTAATCTGCCGGGGGGGCACCTGTGCCCATGGCGAGCAACTCGTTGTAGCGCTGCTGGATGCGCCGGTGCATGGCCGGATCATCGTCAATAACCCAAGAAATCTCTTCCCAGTTACTCTGGTAGTTTCGACAGCTGCGCCCATAAACCCTTTTTTCCGGCCTGCCGTCGACAACGAGGACTGTGTAGTAATAACGGCACAGTCTGCTCTCCTCTGTACAGGTGAGAAAGACGGCAAGATTGCGTACTGTGCCCGGTTCCTCGGGGATAGTCCAGGAGGCTATTTCTCCGTCGCGAAGCTGTTGCTCCAGGAGGATGTTGGTATCATGCCGCAGCCGTCCCTCGGTCGTTGAGAGGTCCGCGCAGCCGACTAGCCCGAGAAGAAACAGGCAGGTGAGTATGGCCGCCAGCGGCAGCCAACCCGTCCGTACCCTTTTATCGCTTATCAGTTTTTTCGTCATGGCAGCCAGCAGACCTAACCCAGGGGATTTACGGGTTGTCGAGGTAGATTTTCTCGGTAGCGACATCCAGTTTGTCGCTTCCCTTTTGGCGCCCGTAAAGGGTAGCCTCTCGGTATCTCCGGCCTTCACTGTCAGTCTGGACATCACTGAGCGGCTTGATCGTGAAGCGGTGACCGGTCTGAGGATTGGTCCAATGCCTTTCCTCCCCGGTCGGGGTCTGTCTGAGTTCCTTTTGCAGGCGTTCTTCATCCGCTTTGTCCATATAGTTACCGATGACCCCGCCGATTAAGCCGCCTACCGCTGCACCAGCAACAACAGCGGCAATCTGGGTAACCTGGTCTTCATCCTTGGTCAGCATGTAACCGGTAAGCCCACCGGCAGCTCCTCCGATGGCTGCACCCTGTTGCGTCCGGGTACAACCTGCTGCTGCAACCTGGATTATAATGAGCAGGCTGAAGAAAATTCCAAGCTGTTTACCTATCATGAATTGTTAACTTACCTGTACCCCTGAGGTGATAGGCAATCGCTTTTTTAGCCTGCCCTAAATTTTCAATAAATTCCTCTCCGCCAGACATCAACATAATTCAGCCTATCTTCTTTCAACAGCCATTTCAAGGAGTCCCTGCCGGCATAGCGTTAGATTGCCAACTCAAATAACTAAGATTTTCGTTCAAAATCAAGGCATGCGAGAAATTTTACCACAGGCATATGATTGATATTCCGAGGATAAAATTTTGAGCATAACGCAGAGTTTGGGCGAAAAGATCGTTTTGCACATGGCTCATTTCATAAATTCCTGAATCATTACAATCTTCCTGATATGCCCGTGAAGGTTCGAGCAAACGGATAGCACTCCAGACTTACCTTATCCTGACCAAGGTCTATCTGACGGCTCTTCTGCTCTGCGGCGGATTAAAAGGAAACATCTCAACCTTGATGCTTTTGGAATGACGCCACTTCTCACGAACTACTGGAGCATCCCGGTATCATTGGGAAAATTATATAATTTTTACTTTATTATATAATTTGCACCACGTATTCTCATAAATATATGTAATACTACTTGGGATAACCTGAGTGCTGTATCTGGCGTCACCGACCGACGCCCTTTTATAATTTCGTTTAAGTGTGGATATGAGACGCCCAATTTTTGTGCAAGTTCAGTTTGGGTTATGTTGAGAGGTTTGACAAACTCTTCCAGAAGCATGGAAGTGTTGGAAGACGATTAACTGGAAGCCTCCTTGATATTTTATTAGTGATAATCTGTGATTTCGACTTCATATGCATGACCTTACTCCCAAATAAAACAAATACGGTATTGTTGGTTTATTCGAATATTGAATTGATTTTTACGATCTCCTTTTAATAGTTCGAGACGATTTCCTGGCGGAACTTGAAGTTAGGTTACGTCTTGTACTCTGTATATTTGGTTGGGCTTCCTAATTGCAACTGGCCAAACAGATTGCGGGCAGATTTTTCTTGCCGATTGGGAAATGATTCCGTCAAAAATATCTTCCGTTCCATTGCTTTTAAAAGATCTTATCATGCCTCATAATATAACGACATCCGTTATATTTATCAGCTTCTTAGATAGTATCTGTAAGTAACAAATAAACTTGCATGTTCTTGAGTATATATGTGTATTTATTTTGGGCGCATCGCTGCCTCTACTGCTGTTTTAGCAGTCTGGCTGATTGATGTCTGGATACCAGATGAGATACTACCAGTAGCTGTTTACTCGACTCAACAGCTTTGCTTCTCGCTGATCACAGCTATCTTCCTGCTGGCCGAAAATAGCGTGCCAGCATGTCAAGGTGATGGGCGGTAAAAGAAAGGGTGCCCGCTGATGCCTGTTGCCGCCTCTGTCGAATCCAGTCTGAAGCTTTGGATGCGTGGTGAGGTGAGGTAGTGAGTTCTTTCTCAACCATAGCAATTATCACTCCCAGAAAATAGTGTTCCTCAGGGCTATAGACCTGCTCCTGGGGTACGATGAGCCAATCCGATGAGCCGCTGGCCAGCAGATCCAGTCCCTGCTCTTCAAGGAAAAAAAGCAACCTTCGTCCAGTCATACTTGCACCGAAGCACCGCTGCTCCATCGATTCGTGATAGCGGTTGATGATTGTTTCATCATCTTTACAGGGTGGTGAGAAGCTAGTCGCACCATCGAAGTTACAGGTCGTGTAGAACAGGCCCAGGTTCTTGAGCAGCTTAAGTAGATTCGGAAGTATTGCAGTAAAATCGATCAGATCGAGTACGGCATGGGCGATGAGCAAGTCCCAGGTATGCGGTGGTTCAGATCCGGCGGCAAGGTCCTCTATTCTCGCCTGCCTAATAGTGAGCTTTACCGTTGTCTCAGGCGTGTAGAGTAGTGCCTGCTGGTCGCCATCCCATTCAATATTGTGTTTTTTTCTCTCTGCCCAACTGGTGAGATAGACTCTGGCCGCTGCCAGCTGGATTGGATCACTGTCTGTTGCCGTATAGGTAACTTGCCCTTTTAGCAACCCCCAGTCGATAATCCGCTCGATCATAGTACCAATGCCCGCACCGATCTCTAGAATCTCCAGGGGAGAGGTCTCTGGATAACGAGCCAGTTCTTGGGCGAGCTTATGCCATACCTCCTTATTCAAGGCCTGATCGTCTATAATTTTCTTGGCCGCCAGATATTCTGGAGAAAAGTCCTGGGCAGTAGTGTTGCCCCTTGTCTTGGCTAGCCCCTGGTTGATATAGTTTCTATCCAGGCCCATTGATCTATTTTTTTTCTTTTGATCCCCGACTTGAGACCCAGGCCTGGAGAAATTTCTCAATGGCTGCCGCGGATTGTGACCAGCCAGGTTTGCTGGTCGCAGTCCCAAAGGCTGCCAGCGACAACTTTTTCAACTGATCTCGATGCCGATACAGCTCTGTGATTATCGAACCAAGTTCATCGTTGTCAGCTGCTGAGAACAAAAAGCCATTGGTGCCATGCTCCACTGTCTCGGCTGCCGCCCCTTCCACACTGCAGAGCGCAGGTAGGCCGAAGGCCATGGCTTCAGCTATTGCAATGCCAAATCCCTCGTAAGAAAAAGGCATGCACAACAGATCTGATTTTCCCAACTGGCCGATGAGCTGGTCTTCCGACAGCATTCCCAAAAACTGGATCTGCTCGGACAGCCCCAAATCTACAGCGCGCTGCTGGGTTTTTTCTGCATAGTCAGGGTCAAAGTCTACACCTCCCACTACCGAGAGGCGCCAGCTGCGTCGATCGATCATTGCCAATTTTTCGACGAGGGAAAGCAAGCCTTTTCGCGGAATAAGGTTGCCTAGAAACAATAGCCGCAATGGCCCCGCCTGCAGACAGCGAGCTGCAATGTACTTGGGCGACAGAGGAAAGCCGAAGCGGTCTCCGGCGGGATAGGCTACCACATGGGGGCGCTGCTCTCCGACCATAGCTTCCACAGCCTTCCTGGTTGACTGGGAGTTGAAAATAAATCCATCAACATTGAGCAGATAGCGTTTTTCAACCTCAGAAAGCAACAGTTTTGGCCGTAAATCTCGTGGCTCAGTCGACAACAGATGGTGCACCACTGCAATACGAGGCGGGCTTTGGGGAGGACGATGGATACGGTTATAGCGAAGTAGCGATGGATGACATAACTCATCCTGAAGAATCACATCACATGATCGCATTTGCAAAAGTATAGCTGGGCTGGTGAAAAGCCCCCTCAGCAGGTTGCGCAGATAGGAACCCGGCGGCAGACTTATCGCCTCAATCTCATGGCCTCGCTGTTTCAGCTCCTCGGTTATTATTCTATCGTATAGATAACCGCCTGTTAGGGTGTCAAGAGAGCCGTAGATGACCAGGCCTATTCTCATCAGACTGAAGCCCGATAGGACGTCCAGGCAATATCATCCTCCCAGAGGGTCACGGTGATCTTTTCGAGTTGAAATGGTGCCAAGCGGCGGGTGAAGAGACCATGCAGGACGGTGGCGAATTCTTCAATACTGGGATTGCGATTATTCATGCAGGCGAGCGAATTTAACGTTTTGCCGCTGAATTCGGTGACAACCTCGTCCAGATGTCGTTCAACCTCGACGATATCAACCAGAAAACCATGATTGTCCAGTTTATCTGCCTCGAGGATCAATTCTAGGCGATAGCGGTGGGAATGCTCAATATTCTCATCACCCCAATCGTTCCCAACCAGGTAATGGCGGGCTTCAAAGCTCCTGCTTACACCGAGGCGATACACGTTCGTCTCTCCGTTGTCCTATTTGACTCAAGATCGGTAATCAAAGATAACCTGAATTGTCTGCTCTGGGCTCTGATCAATCAATTCATATGCCTGGCTCGCCTCTGCCACAGAAAAAGTCTGACTAATGAACCCTGCGGGCTGGATCAGTCGCAGCATATCCCAGGCAAGCTTTAGCCTTCGAGGCTTGTGCCAGCGCCCCGTAAGTTCAGGTGCTAGAGAACTTACCTGGGAGCTAACCATTTGCACTCTACCGCGATGGTAGAACGATCCCAGATTCAACTCAACCAGTTTGCTTCCGTACCAGGAGCCTATAACCACTCGACCGCTAAACCGGGTAAGCGTCAAGGCGGTCGACAACGCTTCGGGGTTGCCGGACAGCTCATAGATTAGATCTGCCTTGCCGCCCTGACCGGCAACAGCCCCTAATGCTCGCATCAGCTCATCATCATGCGGTGCATAAGACTCGGTGGCTCCACATTGTTTTGAGGCCAGGCGCCGGTTGGCGGAACTGTCAACGGTTATCAGCCCGGCAAGAGGGAATCGGGCCAGAAGCGCCGTGGTGAGTAACCCAATAATCCCCTGACCAAAAACAATCACCTGTTCTCCGATCAGAGGACGGCCATCCAGCAGCAAATTCACACTTGTCTCCATGCTGGCCAGAAAGAGGGCGGTGTGGTCATTAATATCATCTGGTATCGGCTGCAATACGTCAACCTCGGCACAAAAATGGCTCTGATGGGGCTGGAAACCATATACTCGGCGATCGAGCCACTCATCTGACACCGCCTGTCCCACTGCAACTACACGGCCGACACATGAATAGCCATAGGAGACAGGGTAGGAAAAATCGCCAGAAAGAGCCGCTATGCTGCTGTCCCGGGATAACTTTTCTGGCCATTGACCACGGTAGACGAGCATCTCCGTACCCGGACTGATGGCTGAATAGCCCACCTCCACGAGCACTTGCGCGGCTTCTGGCTGTGGGACAGGCTCTTCTATAACCTGTACCCGTCCCGGTTCAGCGAATTCCAGACGCAGCAGGTTCATGACGTTTACCAGTTCGGTAAAGCCCAAAGGACCAGGTCTGGTCCGCAGGGTTGATAGTAAACAGAATTAAGGTGCAAAAACGAGTTTTCCAACGCCGGTCGATCAAGTGCAGACAATCCGCCAACCAGCCGTGGCGCGATGGTTATAATCAGCTTGTCCACCAGCCGGCTCTCGATGAAGCTGGTGATAACCTGGCTGCCGCCTTCGACCATTATGCTTTTAATACCTTTTCGGCCCAACAGACCAAGCAAATCAGGCAGATTAACCCTGCCGGTCCGGTCAGCACTGCAGTATAATAGTTTAGCTCCCAGGTCTTCGAGAGAGCGGCGTTTTTGCGGGCTGCTGCTGTTGATACAGGCCAGCCAGCAACGCTGATCACTGCGGTTGAGCAGGCGTGCATTAGAGGGAATGCGCAAATTGCTGTCCAGAACGATCGGTTGGGGATTGGGCCCTCTGACAAGGCGTACGTTCAGCTGGGGATCATCGCTTAAAAGCGTATTGATGCCAATCACAATAGCATCCGATACCGCCCTGATACGATGAGTCAGTATCATAGATTCACGACTGCTCAGGGCGAGTTGTTTTCGGTTCCATGTGGCAATGGAACCATCGAGGCTCTGGGCGAAAGAAAGCGTTACCAGTGGCCGATGGTGACGCTTATAAAAATCATCTGCCAGTTGGGGCAGGCTTTCGAACCAGGATTCCTGGTTCAATGTGAGTCTATTGTCGCTATATGCCAAAGTGTTCTTAATCCGGCTCGATAAAATAGTTAGTGATGATCTTAGCAAGACAATTGAAGACCGCCAAGCTTGTTATCAGTCCTGGGCTCTGTTGTTTTGATTGCGTATTGTGTGTATTGAGGGTAAATCCATTGACCCCTGAGACTGAACCCAAATGCTGAAACTGTCGAATTGCTTCGAATGGAAATTTGAGGACACTGCTATTTTGATTAAGCTATGTTATTGACGATACAGGGTTTTTGGATACAAGTCAAATACTTCATCAAGAACCCGGCGCCCATCAGGCTGAGGGCAAGCACTCCCCAAACCGCCAGAACAGCCGCCCCACCACCTGCGGAACCTGTCTGTGCCGGAGAGAGACAGCCAATAAGGGCTGTCAATACGGCAAAGCTGACGGTCAATTCCAACAAGCGATCGACTCCAACCGAAGCTGCACCGCCTGCCAGAGAAGGATGAGGCCGACTATCGTGGCCACCACTCGCCAGCGGGTGGCTGCCTGATGCCAGACACGAGCCAATGGTCTGCTGGGCACAGTGGTTTTTATGGATTTCATCAGGTAGAAAACTACTCAGGCGCTAGTGCATCGGTGTGGCGGCGATATAGAATATCTTCTTCGGGAGCCCAGACTGACCATGAGCCCGTACCGCCAAGCAGAAGTATGATTGCTCCACAAAAAATCATAAGTATCGCTGCCGTGGGTTCATAAGGGCTGAATACGCTGCCCAGCAAAAGAATCAGCGTCAGGCTGGCACAGCGTCCCAATAATCCGGCCGCTGCCAGGATGCAGCAGCCGCTTACAGTGAGTAACCAGAAATTCGAGGGCCATTCTGTCCAGGAAACAGACAGATGGTACACCCATGCAGTAATTATCAGCAGCCGAAGAGCTGGTGCCAGGAACAAACGTAGACAAGTTGCCGCCAGCTCGTCCAGTCGAGTATGCTGTCTATTGTTAGAAGCCAGGCGACCGGATATCACCAGCCAGTCTCTCCCGAATCCAAGCAGCAGTGGCAGCATAAACAGCAGCGCAGCTATAGCGCAGAATAGAGGAGAAAAAACCGGCACAAGCGCCACAACCAAAAAGCCCATTTGGAAGCCGGCGGTAATTCGGGCATAGGGGCGGGGCTGCAGTTCGACGAGAGGCAAATTCCAGCGACGGCGTATATATAAACCCGCGATGAAAAAATAATAAACCATCCCGACCACGAGATAAAAGGCTGGCACCCGGTCAAAGGCGACGGCAACCAGGGCGGCAACCATTAGTCCAGCCGCATCTGTTTCGATATCCAGTATTTTGCCAAGCTCAGTCTCCCTGCCAGATTTTCTGGCGATCAGGCCATCGCCCAGATCAGCCAACGCTACCATCAGATAGACGACGCTTGCTGTTACACTTGCATGATAGATAATTGCACTCGATTGACTTTTTACCACCGGCAGCAGGCAGGCCAAGGCGACCACACCGCTACCGCGTGCCAGCGTCAGCCAGTTGGCTGCTCCCAGTGTAGGGTAGAACAGAGCGGGGTCGTAAGTCGAACGATTTGTTTCGAGGTTCCTCCACAATGTCATTGTCAAATAAATAGCAACACCCACGCCTGGCAACAGGGCCAGCCCGGTGGTAGAGGTGAACTGACCGAAATACAGAAAACTGCAGGTAAAGACCAGCCAGGGAAGAATTATGAAAAGAGCCGCCCAGCGCGCCTGGTTGTGTAATGTTCTCCTTGCCAGGGACTCGCCCGACAACACACAGCCGTTGCCATTATCAGACTCGGAGAGCAGCATCATAACCCTCATTGCAGGAGATTGGTCCTGAGTGATGAAAGGGCCGAGCCTTCCATGTGCGCACGCTTCAGCAGATATTCTTCGACATTCCCATAACTGGTTTTCAGATACTCAAGCATCGCAGCCAGTGGCTCCACGGGTGCCTGGAGATAAGAAACCGCCATCTCGGGTTCGACCCCGAGGGCGGCGCAGATTCCGGTTCGATCCTTGCCGTCCGGACAATGAAAGACCAGCGGAAGATTGCTATCAGCGGTGGCGAGGGTAAGAATTTTGCCCCAGACCAGGCCATAGTCGTCCAGGTAGCAACGGTAGATGCCGATCACGAAATCGAGGGAAAGCCACTCCCGATCACCGTTTTTAAGCCGCTCCAAGGCGGTGGCCGGATCGAATTTGCGATCTTCCACTGGCAGAAAGAGATAGCGAAGCGCCCCAGTGGCCGGGAGTCTATCTGGTGACCGCTGGCGTTCCCGGTCGCTTCTGAGATCGCAGCTCGTCTTCAGGCCCAAATCACGGAAATTAGCCGTTCCATCAAGGTTTAGCCGCCTGTTGTCGTCCACATATTTACTTAGTCTCTTCACGGCCATTTATCCTGTCTGACTCGGCTTATGAATGTTTTTTAAATAGATCATGTGTTCTGTGTCTCTGCGGTCTGGCAACAACTTCAGTACTTGTAAGTCCAGAAATCTATTTTGTCCCGGTTGCACTCGATCGAGAATGTGGTTGTGCTGCTTTATCACTGTAGTTGTGAAAACTAATACCCATTGAAAACCGGACCGGTAGAATGGATGCTGCGTTCTCTGCATTTCGACAGAATCTGGATCATGAGCGGCTCTTGCCATCACTCGTCTACACTTTAATGTGTTATCAGAGTAATCCTTGAATCTACATGCTGAAAGCTGGCAAAAGAAATCTGCCAAAACAATTCCTTTAAAAGAGGTCTTCAAGCAAATGAAAACGCTCATTACCATCATCTTATCATGCACGATCGGCCTGACTCCGGTTATTGCTTCTGCTCAGGCTCCTGTCTGGGAAATTGATAAGGATCACACCAACTTCTATTTCAGAGTTACACATATCTATTCGGATGTGATTGGCCGATTTAAAGATTACAAGGGAAGTGTGCAGTTCGATCCGATTAATCCCGAGCGCAGTGAGATTTCATTTGAGATCGAGGTAAAAAGCATCGACACCGGTTTGAGAAAAAGGGACAAGCACCTGCGCTCGGAAGATTTTCTAGACGCCTCGGAATACCCGCTAATCACCTTTAAGAGCAGCAGCATCGAAAAGCAAGACGACTCTTCTTTGAAACTCACAGGAACGTTGACTATTAAGGATGTGTCTCGGGAAATAAGCATTCCCCTCTCTTACGCCGGAACCATGGACCATCCGCTGGTAAAAAACACCGAAGTGGCCGGATTTAACGGAGAGATAACGATCGATCGTTTAGAATACGGTGTGGGTGATGGTAAGTATTACCAGATGCGTGCAGTCGACAAGGACGTAACCATTCTGTTTACCGCTGAAGTGATGCGAAAAAAATAGCCCTGCGATATGCTTGCAGGCGCGTATCGCTATGGGGATTGGATGAGGTTTTCGGGCAGTGTTCACCGGTCCTGAATCACCTTTGAGAAGTATGCATTTCGATCTGAGGGGGGGTACCGTTGAGTGCTGATACCGAGGATCTTGCCACAAGCAGTAGCATTTTCAGGTTGTCGCCAATAGTTAATCACCATTTTCACCTGCCCAAGACGCAGTTTTCCTGTGTTGCCCGCTGCCGGAACATCATTAAGCCGCGTGATCCTGTGAATAATCAGTGTGTGTCAGGACGTATCCTCCCAGGCTGATCGACCAATCGGCCTGACATAGCCCAGCGTCCCCTCACCGCAATGTTCTTCTTACATGTTAGGAACAGCCGGGGTCCATTTCTAACTGTCACACCATAGGATCAGCCTCTGTCAGATAAAGGAATTTTTAATGTGGATATCTTTAAGCAGATCAATTAAAGAAATAAAATGCCGGAACCGTTAATATTCAAGTCCAATAATATCAGTTAATTTAATATTATGTGCTTTTTATTGCGGAAATCTTCAACTTGTTAAATTGTGTTTTTCAAGAAAGTCATTATCTTTACAATGTGGTACATCCTATATGTATCACCGGGTGGTGCAGACCCCTTCTTTCTCCCTCCCTCTCGAAAAAGCTGCACCACCCATTATTAACGCCCTTACCTGCTCAGCTCCCGCAGCGCTGTGTCGATTAA